>CAYYHY010000142.1:0-7377 GCA_964471855.1 uncultured Oscillospiraceae bacterium
CCGCCTCCTTCCAGGAGACCACCAAGGTCCTCACCGACGCCGCCATCAAGGGCAAGGTGGACCGTCTCCAGGGTCTGAAGGAGAACGTCATTATCGGCAAGCTGATCCCCGCAGGCTCCGGCCTGCTCCAGTACCGCAAGGCCGACGTCATCGACGACGAGGGCAACCTGCTGACCGTCCGCAATGGCGTGGTTCCCGCCGGTCCCGAGCCGGAGAGGCCCCGCACCCTGGGCGGCATCGTGGTCTCCTCCCTGGACGCCTTTGACGACGCCGAGGAGAAGGCCGGTCAGGCCGCTGCCCGGGAGCAGGAACTGGAACTGGAGGAGGACGGGGGTCCGGCTGAAGAAGAGGACGCCCTGAAGGAAGAGGAAGTCCCCGCCGGGGAAGAGGAACTGGAAGAAGAGGAAGTCCCGCCTGAGGAAGACGAACTGGAAGAGGACAGCGAGTTCATGGATGAGGAAGAGAGCCCGGAGGGCTCTGATTTCCGCGACGACTTCGACCTGGACAGCATGGCTGAGGACAGCTTCAGCCTGGGCGGCGAGGACGAGGAAGCAGAAGACGACGAGTTCCAGGATCTTCCAGTGCACAATTCCAACGAGGACCAGTGACTGACCTTATTAATTGCTGACACATGCGGCGGCTGCATCCGAGCAGCCGCCGCTTTTCCCTGCATAAGAAGCGGCACAGCCGGGGTGGCTGTGCCGCAGTGCATCTGTACGGTTTCTCAGCGGAGGCTGAAGAAGGCCTTCTTTCCGGGGTACTGGGCGATGTCCCCCAGCTCCTCCTCGATGCGGAGCAGCTGGTTGTACTTGGCCACCCGGTCGGTGCGGCTGGGGGCGCCGGTCTTGATCTGTCCGGCGTTGACAGCCACGGAGATGTCGGCGATGGTGGCGTCCTCGGTCTCGCCGGAGCGGTGGGACACGATGGCGGTGTAGCCGGCGCGGTGGGCCATCTGGATGGCGTCCAGGGTCTCGGTCAGGGTGCCGATCTGGTTGACCTTGATCAGGATGGAGTTGGCGACCTTCTTCTCGATGCCGGTGGCCAGGCGCTCCACGTTGGTGACGAACAGGTCGTCGCCCACCAGCTGGACCTTGCTGCCGATGGCCTTGGTGAGCATGCCCCAGCCTTCCCAGTCGGTCTCGGCCATGCCGTCTTCCAGGGAGATGATGGGATAGTTCTCAACGAACTTCTTCCACATGTTGACCAGCTGCTGCCGGGTCAGGGAGCGGCCGGACTTGGGCTGGGTGTAGATCTGCTTGTCCTCGTCCCACCACTCGGAGGAGGCGGCGTCGATGGCGATCATGAAGTCCTCGCCGGGCTTGTAGCCGGCCTCCTCGATGGCCTTTACGATGACCTTGAGGGCGTCCTCATCCCGCTTCAGGTTGGGGGCATAGCCGCCCTCGTCGCCCACGCCGGCGGCGGGGGTCCCGTTGTCCTTCAGAACCGCCTTCAGGGTGTGGAAGACCTCGGCGCAGCGGCGCAGACCCTCCTTGAAGCTGGGGGCGGAGACGGGCATGATCATGAACTCCTGAATCTCCACGTTGTTGGTGGCGTGGGCGCCGCCGTTGAGGATATTCATCATGGGAACCGGGAGCACCTTTGCATTGGCGCCGCCGATGTAGCTGTAGAGGGGGAGGCCCATGGAGGCGGCTGCCGCCTTGGCGCAGGCCAGGGAGGCACCCAGGATGGCGTTGGCGCCCAGATTGGACTTGTTGGGCGTGCCGTCCAGTTCGATGAGGGCCTTGTCGATGGCGACCTGATCCTGGGCATTCATGCCGATCAGGGTATCCGCGATCTCAGTGTTGACGTGCTTCACCGCGTTCTCGACGCCCTTGCCCTGGTAGCGGGTCTTGTCCCCGTCACGGAGCTCGCAGGCCTCATAGATGCCGGTGGAGGCGCCGGAGGGAACGGCCGCACGGCCCACAGTGCCGTCTTCCAGGTAGACCTCTACCTCAACGGTGGGGTTGCCGCGGCTGTCCAGAATCTCACGGCCGATGACGTCAACGATCTCGAACATCTGTTTCAAGGGAATCAGTCTCCTCTCAGATTGATTTTATGGCAGAGTCCTCTGCCGGGAACTCAGACAATCAGGGTCTGCCCGTCCATTTCGGCGGGCTTCTCCAGGCCCATGAGGTCCAGCATGGTGGGGGCGATGTCCGCCAGGCGGCCGTCCCGCAGCTTGACGCTGGCCCCCACGATGGCGAAGGGGACCGGGTTGGTGGTGTGGGCGGTGAAGGGCGTGCCGTCCTTGTCGATCATCCGCTCCGCGTTGCCGTGGTCTGCGGTGATGAGGGTGACGCCGCCCATCTTGCTGGTGGCCTCCACCACTTTCGCCACGCACTCGTCCACAGTGGCCACGGCTTTGCAGGCCGCCTCGTAGACGCCGGTGTGGCCCACCATGTCGCAGTTGGCGAAGTTGAGGATGATCACGTCCAGGGTGCCGCTGAGGATGCGCCGCACAGCCTCAGCGGTGACCTGGTAGGCGGACATCTCCGGCTGCAGGTCGTAGGTGGCCACCTTGGGGGAGGGCACCAGGCACCGCTCCTCCCCGGGGAAGGTCTTCTCCACGCCGCCGTTGAAGAAGAAGGTGACATGTGCGTACTTCTCCGTCTCCGCAATCCGCAGCTGGGTCAGCCCCAGGCTGGAGATGTACTCTCCGAAGATGTTCACCAGGGTCTCCCGGGGGTAGGCCACCAGCACATTGGGCATGGTGGCGTCGTACTCCGTGGTGCATACAAAGAAGACGGAGGGCATGCCGCTGCCCCGGTCCACTGTGGTGAGGCTGTCGTCCACCAGGGTGCGGGTGAGCTCCCTGGCCCGGTCAGGCCGGAAGTTGAAGAAGATGACAGAGTCGTTGTCCCGGATGCCCGCATCCTTCAGGCAGCAGACGGGCTCCATGAACTCATCCGTCGTCTCCACATCGTAGGACTTCTGCACCGCCTCCACCGGATCCGGCTCATAGGGAGCCTGGTTCTTAACGATGGCGTCATACGCCCTCTGCACCCGGTCCCAGCGCTTGTCCCGGTCCATTGCATAGTAGCGCCCCATCACCGTGGCGATGGTGCCGATGCCGATCTCCCGGCACTTGTCCCGCAGCTCGGCCACAAAGCCCTTGCCGGAGGTGGGCGGCACGTCTCTTCCGTCCAGGAAGCAGTGCACGTAGACTCTGGACACCCCCTGCTCCTTCGCCATCTTCAGGAGGGCGTAGAGGTGGGTGTTGTGGGAGTGCACGCCGCCGTCGGACAGCAGACCCATGAGGTGGAGGGAGGAGCCCCACTCGCGGCAGTGGCTCATGGCATCCAGGTAGGCGGGGTTCTGGAAGAACACGCCGGTCTCTATGTCCCTGCTGATGTGCGGCAGGTCCTGGAACACCACCCGGCCGGCGCCGATGTTGGTGTGGCCCACCTCGCTGTTGCCCATCTGCCCGTCAGGCAGCCCCACATCCAGTCCGGATGCGGAGAGCTTGCTGTGGGGGCAGGAAGCAAAAATGCGGTCCAGGTTGGGCGTGGGGGTATTGGTGACTGCATTGCCCGGGCTCGGGGCTTCAATGCCGAAGCCGTCCATGATTATCAGTGTAGTCGGTGTTTTCATCAATACATAACCTCACGAATTTTTCGCTGCGGCAGGGACGAGCTGCCGCCCCTGCCGGTTCCCGGGCGTATTAATCCTGGTTGGCCGCGTTGATGATCTGCACGAAGTCAGCGGGCTTCAGGGAGGCGCCGCCGATGAGGCCGCCGTCCACGTCGGGCTGGGCCAGCAGCTCGGCTGCGTTCTTGGCGTTCATGGAGCCGCCGTACTGGATGGTGACGGAGCGGGCCACGTGTGCGCCGTACATCTTGCGGATGATGGTGCGGATGAGCTGGCAGACCTCCCCCGCCTGCTCGGCGGTGGCGGTGCGGCCGGTGCCGATGGCCCACAGAGGCTCATAGGCGATGACCACCTTGCGGGCCTTCTCCGGGGGAACGCCGGCCAGGGCGCACTTCACCTGGTAGGTGATGAGCTCCATGGTGACGCCCAGCTCCCGCTGCTCCAGGCTCTCGCCCACGCAGATGATGGGGGTCAGGTCCACGGCCAGGGCGGCATGGACCTTCTTGTTGACAGTAAAGTCCGTCTCGTTGTAGTACTGGCGGCGCTCGGAGTGGCCGATGATGACATACTTCGCACCGGCCTCCTTGATCATGGGGGCGGTGATCTCGCCGGTAAAGGCGCCGTTGTTCTCATAGTGGCAGGTCTCGGCGCCGATGGCGATGTGGCACTCCTTGAAGATGCGCACGGCGGACTGAATATTGGTAGCGGGGACGCAGAGAACAACCGTGCACCACTTGCCCCTGGGCATAATGGGCTTGATCTCCTCAGCGAAAGCCTTCTGCTGTGTGAGGGTATTGTTCATCTTCCAGTTTCCGGCGATTATCGTCTTGCGGTAGCGGCGATTCATGACACGTCAGCCCTTTCTGTATCTAAATAATTAGACCTCATCCATATTCTCCGGATTCCAGATGCCGGAGCATCAGGGGATGATATGCTCTCTTTAAGTTCAGGCGTCCAGCAGGCAGGCCACGCCGGGCAGCTCCTTGCCCTCCATGAACTCCAGGGAGGCGCCGCCGCCGGTGGAGATGTGGCTCATCTTGTCCGCATAGCCCAGCTGCTGCACAGCCGCAGCGCTGTCGCCGCCGCCGATGATGGTAATGGCGTCCGTCTTCGACAGAGCCTCTGCCACAGCCTCGGTGCCCTTGGCAAACTTGGGGAATTCGAACACGCCCATGGGACCGTTCCAGATGACGGTGCCCGCATCGGCCACGGCCTCGCAGTACAGCTTCACTGTCTCGGGACCGATGTCCAGGCCCTGCCAGCCGGCGGGGATCTTTCCGGTCTCCACTACCCGGGTATTGGCGTCGGGGGAGTAGGCGTCCGCAATCACGGTGTCAACGGGGAGCAGCAGCTTTACGCCCTTCTCCTCCGCCTTCTTTACCATCTCGGTGGCGTACTGCTCCCAGTCGGCCTCCAGCAGGCTGTCGCCCACCTCGCCGCCTGCCGCAGCGGTGAAGGTGTAGGCCATGCCGCCGCCGATGATCACGGTGTCGGCGATCTCCAGCAGGTTGCTGATGACCCCGATCTTGGAGGACACCTTGCTGCCGCCGAGAATGGCCACCAGGGGACGCTTGGGATTGGCCAGAGCGCCGCCGATGAAGTTCAGCTCCTTCTGAATCAGGAAGCCGGAGACAGCGGGCAGGTAGGCTGCCACGCCGGCGGTGGAGGCATGTGCGCGGTGCACGGCGCCGAAGGCGTCGGACACATAGATATCAGCCATGTCCGCCAGGGCTTTCGCCAGGGCGGGGTCGTTCTTGGTCTCGCCCTTCTCGAAGCGGGTGTTCTCGAGAAGGAGGATCTGACCGGGCTGCAGCGCGGCGGCTTTGGCCCTGGCGTCCGGACCTACCACATCCGCGGCCATGATGACCTCCTGACCCAGCAGTTCGCTGAGGCGGGCGGCCACAGGCTTCAGGGACAGCTCGGGCTTGAACTCCCCCTTGGGCTTGCCCATGTGGGAGCAGGCGATGACCGCCGCACCGCTGTCGAGGAGGTACTGGATAGTGGGCAGCGCAGCGCGGATCCGCTTGTCGTCCGTGATCACGCCGCTGCCGTCTTTCGCCATGGGAACATTGAAATCGCAGCGCAGAAGAACCTTTTTACCGTGAACATCAACGTCCTTGACGGTCTTCTTGTTGTAATTCATCGAAAAACTCCTTTCAGCGTAAAGTATCCAGGAAAAGCGCATTCACAGTTACGGGTGGGGGATGTCCGCCATGGAACCCTGGCCCGACAGATCCGGGAAGCCCTGCTGGCGCAGCGCCTCGTAGGCGATGACAGCCACCGAATTGGCCAGGTTGAGGCTTCTGGCGTCCGGGCGCATGGGAATCCGGACGCAGCGGTCATAGTACTTCATCCGAAGCCACTCAGGAAGACCGGCCGTCTCCTTCCCGAACATGAGCCAGCAGCCGGGGCGGTATTCCGCACGGGTGTAGTCCCGGGGGGCCTTGGTGGTGGCCAGCCAGAGGTCGGGCAGGGGATTGAGTTCGAAGAACTGGTCCAGGCTGTCGTAGACCCGCAGGTCCACCATGTGCCAGTAGTCCAGGCCCGCCCGCTTTACCGCTCTGTCGCTGATGTCGAAGCCCAGGGGCCGGACCAGATGGAGACGGCTCCGGGTGGCGGCGCAGGTTCTGGCTATATTGCCGGTGTTGCTTGGTATCTCCGGCTCCACCAGCACGATGTTCAGCAAATCTTACCCTCCCCGCGGCCGTCCGGAACGGGAATATTCCCCCCGGCGGCCCGTATCATTGTAGTCCCAGTTCACGGAGATTTCAACTGGAAAATGGCCGATTCTGGGCAAAAAATTCACTAAAACAGATGAATTCTTTACCCTCAGTCCAGCTTTTCGGCATTTCCGATATGCCCTGCGCGCCGCTGGGTCCTCTTTTCCATCATTCTGCCGAACAGCTGGCAGCCGCCGGAGACCGCTGGAAATCCCTTCCTTCCCTGCACCGGAATTTCCTCCGGAAGGTTCCAATTTCTCCCCCCGTGTGCTAGTATATCCATACTGCAGCCCCTGCGGGGCTGGAATACAAGGAGGAATTGACGTTGAAACTGATCTGGAACGGACACTCCTGCTTCACCGTCGAAACGGAACAGGGAACAGTGGTCTTTGATCCCTATGCCCCCGGATCTGTGCCGGGCTATCCCCCGCTGAGTCTGACAGCCGACCAGGTAATCTGCAGCCACGGCCACGCCGACCACAACTACACCGCCTGCGTAACCCTCACCGGACGCACCCCCTCCTATGAGGTGAGCCAGCTGTCCACCTGGCACGACCCCTGCCAGGGTGCCATGCGGGGTCCCGACATCATCACCATCCTCCGGGCGGAGGGGCTGAAGATCGCCCATCTGGGGGATCTGGGATGCCCCCTCACGGAACAGCAGATCGAACAGCTCCAGGGGCTGGACGCCCTCATGATCCCGGTGGGCGGCCACTTCACCATCGACGCCGGGGAGGCGGAGACGGTTGTGGAGCAGCTCAGTCCCAGAGTCGTCATCCCCATGCACTACCGCACCGGCGAATACGGCTACGGCGTCATCGGACTCCTGGATGACTTCCTGGCCCTGCGGAAGGACGTGGTGCGCCATGACAGCAACGTCCTGGTCCTCACCGCGGACACCCCCGCCCAGACCGCCGTTCTCGCCCTGCCGGTCTGAATCCGCCGCGGCGGGCAAACCATCATCTTGGAGGCGCATCCATGTCGCACACCGTAGAAATCCTCTCCGTGGGCACGGAGCTGCTGCTGGGCAACATCGCCAACACGGACGCCCAGATGCTCTCCCAGGGGC
>CAYYHY010000143.1:0-7280 GCA_964471855.1 uncultured Oscillospiraceae bacterium
CTACTACTTCAAGCCCAACCTGCTGCTGGAGACGGAGAACACCGTCACCACCCTGGCCATGGCCCAGGCCGGCGTGGGCATCACCATCTGCCCCGAGCTCTTCCTCCGGGCCATCCCCGCCATGTCCGGCACCAAGTCCGCCGGCATCGACTTCTTCCCCCTCAACGACCCCTCCACCACCGGCAAGCTGGTGGCCGGCTACCGTACAGACCGCTACCACTCCCACTTTGCAGACCGCTTCATTGAGATGGTCACCGAGGCGCTGCAGACAAAGAGTCCCGAGGAGGAGCCGGCCCCGTCCCCTGCCGGGCAATGAAAAGATCCCCGCCTGCTGCCGCGCAGGCGGGGACATTCATTTATACAGCATAAAACTGCCGGCTGTCAGGAGAGGCTCTCCGCCTCCCGCATCCAGAGGCTGGCCACCGCATCGGAGGGCATGCGCCAGTCCCCTCTGGGGGAGAGAGTCAGGGTGCCCACCTTGGGGCCGTCCGGGAGGCAGGAGCGCTTGAACTGCTGGCTGAAGAAGCGGCGGTAGAAGTTCTTCAGCCACTTCAGGATCACCCCGCTGCCGTACTCCTCCCCCAGGGCGTACACAGCCAGACGGTATACCTTCCTGGGCGGGAAGCCCCAGCGCACGGCGTAGTAGAGGAAGAAGTCGTGGAGCTCGTAGGGACCCACCAGGTCCTCCGTCTTCTGGGCGATCTCCCCCTCCTTCGGGGGCAGCAGCTCCGGGGACACGGGGGTGGCCAGGATGTCCCGCAGCACGGCGGCCAGCTTCGGGTCCTTCTCCTCGTTCTCCGAGGCCACGTAGCCCACCAGGTGCCGCACCAGGGTCTTGGGGATGGAGGCGTTGACGCCGTACATGGACATGTGGTCCCCGTTGTAGGTGGCCCAGCCCAGGGCCAGCTCGCTCAGGTCCCCGGTCCCCACCACCATGCCGCCAGTGCGGTTGGCGATATCCATGAGCACCTGGGTCCGCTCCCGGGCCTGCCCGTTTTCAAAGGTGACAGACAGGTCCTCCATGGACTGGCCGATGTCCCGGAAGTGCACCCGCACCGCCTCGCTGATGTCCACGGTGCGGAAGGAGGCCCCCACCCGCTCTGCCAGAATCTCTGCATTGGAGCGGGTCCGGGTGGTGGTTCCGAAGCAGGGCATGGTCACCGCGATGATGTCCGTCCTGGGTCTGCCCAGCATGTCCATGGCCCGGGCGGTAATCAGCAGAGCCAGAGTGGAGTCCAGTCCCCCCGAGAGACCGACAACCGCCGTTGCAGCCCGGGTGTGCTTCAGTCTCTTCTTCAGCCCCGCTGCGGCGATGGTCAGGATCTCCTGACAGCGTTCCGCCCTGTTTCCCTCGTCCGCTGGGACAAAGGGATTGCGGGCCACAGGCCGGGTCAGCACCGTATCCGACATCTCCATGGGCACGTCCACGAATCCGGCTATGCCCCAGTCCCCCAGCTGGCTCTCGCAGACAGGTTCAAATGTAGTGTTGCGGCGCCGCTCCCCCATGAGCCGGTCCACATCAATCTCGGTCACCGTCAGGCCGGTGCTGAACCGGGACTCCGCCAGAATGACGCCGTTCTCCGCAATCAGGTTGTGGCCGGCAAACACCATGTCCGTGGAGGACTCCCCCTCCCCGGCGTCGGCATATACATAGGCGCAGAGGAGCCGGGCGGACTGGCCGCTCACCAGGCTGCGGCGGTAGGCGGCCTTGCCGGCCACCTCGTCGCTGCAGGAGAGGTTGAGTATCAGGGTGGCGCCGGCCCGGGCCAGGGCGTTGGAGGGGGGATCCGGCGCCCACAGGTCCTCGCAGATCTCCATGCCGATAACCAGGCCGGGGATTTCCGGGAAGCGGAACAGCTGCTGCCCCACATGCACCGGCGCTTCCTGCCCCGGCACGTGGACCTCAGTCCCGAAGCCGGGTTGCGCAGGACTGAACCAGCGGCGCTCGTAGAACTCGCTGTAGTTGGGCAGCCGGGTCTTGGCCACGAAGCCCAGCACCGAACCCCTGTATATCAGGGCGGCGCAGTTGTACAGCTTGCCCCCCGCCCGCAGAGGAACGCCTGCCGCCGTCACCAGGTCCAGACCGGCGGTCCCGTCGCGGATGGTGCACAGCGCCTCCATGGCCCCGTCCAGCAGGGTGTCCTGGAGAAACAGATCCCCGCAGGTGTATCCTGTCAGAACCAGCTCCGGCAGCACCAGCACCCGCACGCCCCGGTCCGCAGCCTCCCGCATGAGCTCCACGCACCTGGCTGCGTTGTACTGGCAGTCCGCCACCTGGATCTCCGGGGTGCCCGCCGCCACCTTGACAAATCCGTCCCGCATCGATGAACGCTCCTCTCCCATGAAAGAGTTCCTCCGGAATCCTGCAGAATGCAGAAGTTCCGGCATCCGGTCCCATGATACCTTCTGCACCGCCGGATTGCAAGAAAAACGTGCCCGCCCCCTTGACGCCCCGGCCGGCAGGGTGTAAATTATCTCCGGTTTGCTTTCACACTTTCAACTGCTAAAGTGAACCACTCTGAGACAGCGAGGCGTTCCCATTGAGCAGACATATCGTAATCATCGGGCTGGGGCTCATCGGCGGCTCCATGGCCCGTGCCCTGCGGGGATTTGAGGATTTTGACATCATCGGGGTGGACGTGAGCCAGCCCACCATGCGCTACGCCATCGAGAACGAGATCGTGGACGCGGTGGAGCCGGATGCGGTGAAGGCCCTGGCCCAGGGGGACCTGGTCTTCCTCTGCCTCCACCCCCAGGGGATCATCGACTTCATGGCCCAGCACCGGGACCACTTCAAGCCCGGGGCCATGATCACCGACGTATGCGGCATCAAGGGGGCCATTGTGGAGGCCTCCTCCGTGCTCCCGGACAGTGTCTCCTTCGTAGGGGGACACCCCATGGCGGGCACCGAGTTCTCCGGCATCGAGCACTCCCTGGTGAACATGTTCCACGGGGCCCACTACATCCTCACCCCCAGCGAGAAGTCCAGCCCCGAGCACCTGGCTCTGATGGAGCGGGTGGCGGAATACGTGGGCTGCACCGACGTGGTCATGACCACCTGCCGGGAGCACGACACCATCATCTCCTATACCAGCCAGATGATGCACATCATCGCCGTGGCCGTCTGCGACGACGAGAGCCTCTTCCACTGCCAGGGCTTTGAGGGGGACTCCTTCCGGGGCTGCACCCGGGTGGCCGCCCTGGACGTGCCCCTGTGGACCCAGCTCTTCACTCTGAACAAGACGGCCCTGGGGGAGTCCCTGGAGAAACTGGAAAACAACATCCACGCCTACCGGGAGGCCCTCATGAACGAAGACCAGGGCACCCTGGTCCGCAAGCTCACCTTCTCCGCCGCCAGGAAACGCAGGATGAACCGGCTGGAGCTTGCATCCGGCGCCACCGGCCGGGACGGCACAAAATGAATCTGCAGACCCGGGGGGACGGCACATGCAGCCGCCCCCTCTTTTTCTGCCCTCTGGAAACCAGCCTCTTGGTCAAAATATATGAAAGTTTGGCTCTTCAATCCTGCAAATTCAGATGACATATGGTTGCAGAACTCCCTGTTTTTCCTGTATAATGACCTTCAGCTGAAAGCAGTCTGCATACTATGAATGAAATCCTGCAAAACGACTGCATTTTGCAGGTTTCGCCCGCAGCGGGGCAACACACATCACAGTAAAGCGAGGGAACGGCATGATTGAGGAGAGCAGACAGGAGAGCGGCGTGCAGCAGGGCCTGTACAGACCTGCCTTTGAACATGACGCCTGCGGCATCGGCGTGGTCGTGGACATCAAGGGCCGGCAGAGCTGGCAGACCGTGGACGACGCCCTGAGCATCGTTGAGAAGCTGGAACACCGGGCCGGCAAGGACGCAGAGGGCAAAACCGGCGACGGCGTGGGCATCCTGCTTCAGATTTCCCACAACTTCTTCTCCCAGGAGGCGGCAAAACTGGGGATTGAGCTGGGGGGACCCCGGGACTACGGCGTAGGCATGTTTTTCTTCCCCAATGACATCCTGCTCCGGAACCGGGCCAAGAAGATGCTGGAGGTCATCGCGGAGAAGGAGGGCGTGGAGTTCCTGGGCTGGCGCAGGGTTCCGGTGTGCCCCGAGGTGCTGGGGCAGAAGGCCCTGGCCAAGATGCCCAACATCCAGCAGTGCTTCCTCCGCCGCCCCGAGGGGGTGGAGCGGGGGCTGGCCTTCGACCGCAAGCTGTACATCATCCGGCGGCTGTTTGAGCAGTCCAACGACAACACCTACGTGCCCTCCCTGTCCAGCAGGACCATCGTATACAAGGGCATGTTCCTGGTGGGAGAGCTGCGGCGGTTCTACAAGGACCTGCAGAGCCCGGAGTACCAGAGCGCCATCGCCTGCGTCCACTCCCGCTTCTCCACCAACACCAACCCCAGCTGGGAGCGGGCCCACCCCAACCGCTTCATTCTCCACAACGGCGAGATCAACACCATCCGCGGCAACGCGGACCGGATGCTCTCCCGGGAGGAGGTCTTCCACAGCAGCGTCCTCTCCGACGAGGACATGGACAAGGTGTTCCCCGTGGTCAACCGGGAGGGCTCCGACTCCGCCATGCTGGACAACACCCTGGAGTTCCTGGTCATGGCCGGCATGGACCTGCCTCTGGCTGTCATGACCGCCATCCCCGAGCCCTGGATGAAGGACGACAGCATCTCCCGGGCCAAGCGGGACTTCTACCAGTACTACGCCATCATGATGGAGCCCTGGGACGGCCCCGCCTCCATCCTCTTCTCCGACGGCGACACTCTGGGGGCCGTGCTGGACCGGAACGGTCTGCGCCCCAGCCGCTACTACATTACCGACGACGACCGGCTCATCCTCTCCTCCGAGGTGGGGGTTCTGGACATCGACCCGGCCCATATCGTAAAGAAATCCCGCCTGCAGCCCGGCCGCATGCTCCTGGTGGATACGGTCCAGGGGCGGATCATCGACGACGAGGAGCTCAAGCACACCTACGCCACCCGGCAGCCCTACGGCGAGTGGCTGGACCGGGAGCTGGTCCGCCTGAAGGACCTGCCCATCCCCAACCGCAACATCCCCGCCTACACCGGCCGGCATCTGACCCAGATCCAGAAGGCCTTCGGCTGGACCTACGAGGACGTTAAGAACACCATCCTCACCATGGCCCGCACCGGCACGGAGCCCACGGCCGCCATGGGAACCGACATCCCCCTGGCTGTGCTGTCCGGACACGAGCAGCCCCTGTTCAACTACTTCAAGCAGCTCTTCGCCCAGGTCACCAACCCGCCCATTGACGCCATCCGCGAGGCCGTGGTCACCGACACCACCGTGTATGCGGGGAACGCAGGCAACCTGCTGGAGGAGAAGGCGGAGAACGCCCGGGCCCTGCAGATCCCCAAGCCCATCCTCACCAGCGTGGAGCTGCTGAAGATCCGGGCCATGAAGAAGCCCGGCTTCCGGGTGGAGACCGTCTCCATCCTCTGCTACAAGAACACCCCGCTGAAGCGGGCTCTGGACCGGCTGTTTGTAACCGTGGACCGGGCCTACATGAACGGGGCCAACATCATCATCCTCTCCGACCGGGGCGTGGACGAGAACCACGTGGCCATCCCCTCCCTGCTGGCGGTCTCCGCCGTGGAGCGCTACCTGATCCGCACCAAGAAGTCCTCCGCGGTCTCCCTGATTCTGGAATCCGGCGAGCCCCGGGACGTGCAGCACTTCGCCACCCTCCTGGGCTACGGCGCCCGGGCGGTCAACCCCTACCTGGTCCACGACACCATCCGCAGCCTGGTGGATCAGGGCCTGCTGGACAAGGACTACCACACCGCCGTCAAGGACTACAACGAGGCCATCCTCAGCGGCATCGTAAAGATCGCCTCCAAGATGGGCATCTCCACCATCCAGTCCTACCAGAACGCACAGATCTTCGAGGCGGTGGGCATCGCCCCCGAAGTGGTGGACGAGTACTTCACCGGCACCCTCAGCCGGGTGGGAGGCATCGGTCTCAAGGAGATCGGCGAGATGGTGGACAGCCACCACTCCCGCGCCTTCGACCCCCTGGGTCTGGGGCTGGATCCC
Organism: uncultured Oscillospiraceae bacterium; assembly: GCA_964471855.1. Taxonomy (GTDB): domain Bacteria; phylum Bacillota; class Clostridia; order Oscillospirales; family Oscillospiraceae; genus Lawsonibacter. Next base: position 6,070 of record CAYYHY010000143.1, read on the forward strand.
ACCCTGGACTCCCTGGGGGAGCACAAGGCCCGGGCCGGAGAGGAGGACCACCTCTACAGCCCCCAGACCATCCACCTGCTGCAGGAGTCGGTGTGGAACGGGGACTACCAGCTGTTCAAGCAGTATACAGCCCTGGTGGACAACCCCAGCTGCCCCCACACCCTGCGGGGACTCATGGAGATGAAGTACCTGGACGAGCCCATCCCCATCGACGAGGTGGAGAGCGTGGACTCCATCGTCCGCCGCTTCAAGACCGGCGCCATGTCCTTCGGCTCCATCTCCCGGGAGGCCCACGAGTGCATGGCCATCGCCATGAACACCCTGGGGGGCTACTCCAACTCCGGCGAGGGCGGCGAGGACCCCGCCCGCTTCGGAACCATCACCAACTCCGCCATCAAGCAGGTCGCCTCCGGCCGCTTCGGGGTCACCAGCGAGTACCTGGTCTCCGGCCGGGACCTGCAGATCAAGATGGCCCAGGGCGCCAAGCCCGGCGAGGGTGGACACCTGCCCGGCAAGAAGATCACACCGGAGGTGGCCCACACCCGCCACTCCACCGCCGGCGTCACCCTCATCTCCCCGCCCCCGCACCACGACATCTACTCCATCGAGGACCTGGCCCAGCTCATCTATGACCTGAAGAACGCCAACCGCCAGGCCCGCATCTCCGTCAAGCTCTGCTCCGAGCCCGGCGTCGGCACCATCGCCGCCGGCGTGGCCAAGGCCGGGGCCCAGGTGGTTCTCATCTGCGGCTATGACGGCGGCACCGGGGCTGCCCCCCGCAGCTCCATCCACAACGCCGGCGTGCCCTGGGAGATGGGCATCGCGGAGACCCACCAGACCCTCATTAAGAACGGCCTGCGCTCCCGCATCATTGTGGAGGCGGACGGCAAGCTGATGAGCGGCCGGGATGTGGCCATCGCCTGCATGCTGGGCGCCGAGGAGTTCGGATTCGCCACCGCCGCCCTGGTCAGCATGGGCTGCGTCATGATGCGCGTGTGCAACCTGGGCACCTGCCCCATGGGCATCGCCACCCAGAATCCGGAGCTCCGGAAGCGGTTCATCGGCAAGCCGGAGTACGTGATGAACTTCATGCGCTTTGTGGCCCAGGACCTGCGGGAGCACATGGCGAAGCTGGGAGTCCGCACCGTCAACGAGCTGGTGGGCCGCACGGATCTGCTGAAGGTCCGGGAGCACGCCGTCAACGAGCGGGC
>CAYYHY010000144.1:0-7246 GCA_964471855.1 uncultured Oscillospiraceae bacterium
CCCTGCCGGCCGCCGTTACCCGAGTCTAATGGCTACCCAGACCGTTGCCATTGCAACGTATGCGACCCAGTCCAGTTGCAAGTTCCGTCGTGATTCCTTTAGGACACCTTCCTCGCCTGAGCCTCATCGCTGGTCGAGAAGGACTGGATTGCTGGCTGACTCCCACCAAGTCCAGTAGCAAGTCCCGCCGTGATTCCTTCAGGACACCTGCTGCCACGTGGCAAACTGTACCCGGTGCCGATGCAATGCCTGCAGAGGAAGAGCGCCCGACTGTGTCCTCCTGTACTGAAGCACCCGCAGAGCCTTACGGTCCTGCGGGTGCACTGATTCTCTGCTGCTGTCAGCCCCAGCTCTCCTCATACTCGGACCGGCCTTCCCGGCTCATGAGGTCGCTGATGACAGTGCTTACATCCCGGCCCTCATAGAGGACCTCGTAGGCTGTCTCTGCGATGGGCATCTCCACCCCTGTCTTCTTGGCCAGAGTGCGGGCGTTGGCAGCTGCATAGTAGCCCTCCACGGTGGACCCGACTTCCTTCATGGCCTGCTGGATGGGTTTTCCCTGACCCAGCAGGATACCGCAGCGGCGGTTGCGGGAGTGCATGGAACAGCAGGTGACAATGAGGTCGCCCACACCGGCCAGACCGGTGAAGGTGTCTCTTCTGCCGCCCAGCGCTACGCCCAGGCGGGCCATCTCCGCCATGCCCCGCGTCATGAGCAGAGCCTTGGTGTTGTCCCCGGTACCCATGCCGTCCAGAAAACCCGCGCAGAGGGCGATGACGTTCTTCAGAGCAGCACAGATCTCTACGCCGATGCGGTCGTCGCTGGTGTATACGCGGAACCGCCTGTTCATGAAGATGTTCTGCACCCTGCGGGCGATCTCCTCCGTCTCCCCGGCGGCCACTACGCCGGTGGGGATGCGGCGCCCCACCTCCTCCGCATGGGAGGGGCCTGACAGGACTACCACAGGGTTGCGGCCCTGCGTCTCCTCCTCGATCACCTGGGAGAGGCGCAGCGTAGTTCCCTGCTCAATCCCCTTGGATGCGGAGACCAGAAGGGTGCCCGGTCTGCAGATGTCCTTCAGCTTTGCTGCGGTCTGCCGCACGGCAAAGGAGGGGGTCACCACCACTACCAGGTCGGACTCTCCCGCCACGGACATGTCGCTGGTGAGCTTCAGATTTTTCGGCAGCGGTACGCCGGGGAGCATGGGGTTCTCCCCCAGCTGCTCCATCCGCTCCTTTTCCTCCTCCAGGAAGGACCAGAGCGTCACGTCGTTGCCGTTCTCCAGCAGCAGCATGGACAGGGCCGTACCCCAGCCGCCGCTGCCAAGTACCGTAATTTTCATGAGATCTGTGGCGCGGTTCTGTCCCCTGGGACTTGACGCGCCGTACACCTCCTTTCAGATTTCAGGTGCTTCTGTGGAATGAAAACTTCCTCTCTGTTCCGGAGAGCAGACGTTGGATGTTTCCCCTGTGCTTCCAGATCAGCAGCCCGGCCAGCACAATGCTGACGGCAAACAGCACCAGATCCTGGTATACAATCAGAGTTGTTACAGGGAAGGATGCTGCCGCAGTGATGGAACCCAGAGATACATAGCGGGTCAGCACCACCAGCACCAGAAAGCAGACCCAGGCTGTCAGTGCAATCCGCCAGTCGATGAGCAGCACAGCGGCGCCCCCCGAGAGGATGCCCTTTCCGCCTTTAAAGTGAAACATGCACGGATACATGTGCCCCAGCATGCACCAGATGGCCGTCCAGTACTCGCCCAGAATAACTATGTGTGCCTGGTCCATCACCATGGTGCGGAACAGGACGCCCCCGGCGTAGACCGAGATTACAGCCTTCAGCGCATCGGTGAGGATTACTGCAGCGGTCAGGGGACCTCCGAAGGTGCGGTAGAAGTTGGTCAGACCGGCATTGCCGCTGCCGTGGGTCCGCACGTCATCTTTCAGGATGTACTTGGAAACAATCACGGAGCCGTTGAAGCAGCCGAACAGGTAGCCGATGACTGCGCAGAGCAGAGCGGGAAGCATCAGGGGACCGGGTCCCACCTCAGCAAGCAGCTGTGCGCACATGATTCAGTCCTCCTTGTCGCCCTTCTGCCGGATTGTCAGCCTGACCGGCGTCCCCTCCAGACCGAAGGTGCTGCGAATCTGATTTTCCAGGTAGCGCTGGTAGGAGAAATGGAACAGCTTTGCGTCATTGCAGAAACAGACGAAGTGGGGCGGCTTCACCCCCACCTGGGTCATGTAGTAGATCTTCAGCCTGCGTCCCTTGTCCGTGGGCGGCTGCACCCGGGCGGTGGCATCCGCCAGTACGGAGTTCAGCATGCCGGTGGAGATGCGGGTGGCCGCCTGGTTTGACACATAGTTGATGAGGTCAAAGAGCCTGCCCACCCTCTGCCCTGTGAGGGCGGAGATGAAGACCACCGGGGCGTAGGTCATGAAGGAGAGCCTATCGAGAACGTCCTTCCGCATTTTGTCCATGGTCCTGTCGTCTTTCTCCACGGCATCCCACTTGTTTACCACGATGATGCTGGCCTTTCCCGCATCGTGGGCCAGGCCTGCCACCTTGGTGTCCTGCTCCGTCACCCCGTCAGCGGCATCCAGCATGATGAGACAGACGTCGCTGCGCTCCACCGCCATGGTGGCCCGGAGGACGGAGAACCGCTCGATCCGGTCGTCCACCCGGGACTTCCTCCGCATCCCTGCGGTATCGATAAACAGGTATCTGCCCTTCTCGTTTTCATAGGGGGTGTCCACTGCATCCCGGGTCGTCCCCGCCGTGCTGGAGACAATCACCCGCTCCTCCCCCAGGATGCGGTTGATCAGGGAGGACTTGCCCACGTTGGGACGGCCGATCACAGCCACCCGGATAATGTCGTCCTCTTCCTCCCCCTCCTCCTCCGGAGGAAAGTACTGGAAACAGGCATCCAGCAGATCCCCTGTGCCGTGGCCGTGGACGGCGGAGACGGCGATGGGGTCTCCCAGACCCAGATTATAGAACTCATAGAGGGCCGGGTCCTCCGGACCTGTACTGTCCGCCTTGTTTACAGCCAGCACCACGGGCTTTCCGGATTTCCGCAGCATGGCGGAAACATCCTGGTCCGCCGCTGTAATGCCGGTGCGGATGTCGCAGACGAAGACGATGACGGTAGCCGACTGGATGGCGATCTCCGCCTGCTCCCGCATGAAGGAGAGAATCTGACTGTCCGTCCCCGGCTCGATGCCGCCGGTATCCACAATGTCGAAGGTGCGGTTTCTCCACTCGCAGCGTGCATAGAGCCGGTCCCGGGTCACCCCGGGGGTGTCGTCCACGATGGAGAGCCGCTGTCCCACCAGTTTGTTAAAGAGCATGGACTTGCCCACGTTGGGGCGGCCCACAACTGCTACTAAAGGTCTCATAACTGTCTCGCCTCATCTCCCGTCAGGACGCCTGGCGCCCGGGATGTACCGGAAATACTCATCCTCGGGAACCGTTCCCTCCGGCGGCGCGGTGGGCGCAGCCAGACCGCAGATGGCATCCAGCAGTTCATATCCGTCCTGGGCTACCGGAAACACCGGAATCCCCAGGGTCTGTTCTACCTCGTCCAGGGTTACATCATCCAGAAAGACCCGCTCCCCGGCCCGCAGCATGGAGGCCGGGATGAGAAGGCGCTCTCCAAGGTCCTTCCCCTGCAGCTGCTGCAGCAGGTCGCGGCCTGTAACAAGACCGGCCACGGTTACGGTCTCGCCGAAGAAGCGGTTGACCACCGGCCAGACCCTGCCCCGCACTGCCGGGCACTTTGCCCCGGCGCTGTCTACCAGCTTCTGCAGATAAGGTGCCGCCGCCGTTCCGGTGGCTATGGAAAAGGGAACCGCCCCCTCCATCTCCTCCGGCTCCATGAGATCCAGCGCCCTGCGGAACTCCTCCATGAGCAGCCGCAGCATGCCCACTCCGTTTTCCAGCTGAGTAAACTCCTCAAAGTACTCCTCAGAGGGCAGGTCCCGCTGCGCCGTCAGATAGAACTCGTCCGAGCACCACACCAGGCGCGACCCCTTCTCCTCCAGGTGCCGGGCGGCGAAGGTCTCCACCTGGTCCAAGACCGCAGATGCCGTCTCACGGGTGTAGCCCTCCAGGGGGTACAGACCCTCACGGTACCTGGTCAGACCCACCGGCACTACGGAGATGCTGTTTACAGCCGGCCAGAGGGCTGCCAGATCCCGCAGGGTGCGGTCCAGGGCCGGACCGTCGTTGATGCCGGGACAGGCCACAATCTGGCAGTTCATGGTGATCCGGTGCGCCGCAAACCGCTTCATGATATCCATGACCTCTCCGGCTCTGGGGTTGCGCAGCATGGCCTCCCGCAGCGCCGGATCGGTGGTGTGCACGGATATGTTGATGGGGGAGATACGCAGGTCCTCAATCCTCCGGATCTCCCGCTCAGAGAGGTTGGTCAGAGTCAGGTAGCTTCCCGTCAGAAAGGAGAGCCGGGTGTCATCGTCCTTGAAATACAGGCTCTTCCGCATGCCCGGGGGCATCTGGTCCACAAAGCAGAAGATGCACTGGTTGGCGCAGGAACGGGCCCGGTCCATGAGGTAGGTGGGAAACTCCAGCCCCAGGTCCTCCCCCTCCTCCTTGCGGATGCGCACCCGGTGTGTCGACCCGTCCGGCCTTGCCAGGGTCAGCTCCAGTCTGGCGTCATAGCTGTAGAATTTGTAGTCCAGCACGTCCATCACGGAGTGTCCGCTGATCTCTTTCAGCACCTCGCCCGCACGGATGCCGGCCCGCCAGGCGGGGCTGCGGGGTGCCACACTTCGGATTTCTGTCAGACTCACGCTGACCCGGCCGCCTTTCTTCCTGGATTTTCTGCTATATTTTACCATGAGGCCGGGCGCCTTTGCAATACTGCCGGCAGGAAAAGCGCTGCAGCCGCAGGGGTTCCCGGACTGCGTCCCTCTCCCGCAGGGGACAGCAGCAGAGCCGGGGCAGACAGCATGTGTCCGGCCCCGGCCCTCATATTTCTGTATTCAGTCTTCGCCGTGCAGGCAGAAGTAGGGTCTCGCCTCGTCAAAGAGATCCACCATGCCGCAGTAGTCCAGAGTCTCGTATTTCCAGATCCACTCCTGCTGCTCCTCGCTGAGCTCTGACCTCTTCAGGAACTGCCCGTCCTTGGTCAGGAATCCCACGGGAGTTACCGCATCGAATACATTGTCATACAGATCGCCCAGGAACTGCATGAACCCCGTCAGGGGCAGACCCGCCATCCGTGCGGTCATGACACCCAGGAAGGCCGGGGAGCAGACCACATCCCGCTGCTCCTCTATGTCGTAGTTGGTCCAGATGAAGAAGGGCACAGCATACTGCTGCATGACCTCCTCCGTGTTCCGCTCGGACAGCTTCTTGCCGTAGAGCTTCTCGTAGAAGGCATTCTTCAGGGGCGGCTGGTGGTCCCCGAAGAAGACAACCATCACCCGCTCGTCCATGACCTCGCAGGCTGCCAGCAGCTGCTGCAGGGCGCTGTCGCTCTCCCTTGAGAGGGCCAGATACTGAACGGCCGTACCGTCCGCATCCTCCAGCTCCTTCGGAATATCCACCGTGCGCATCAGGTGGTTCCAGCCCTGTGCATAGCCGCTGTGGTTCTGCATGGTCACATTGAAGAAGAAGGAGGAATCCTCTTCCGCAATGGACTTGAGCACCGTCTCATAGTCCGAATTGTCCGATATGTAGTGGCGGATGATCCAGGGGTTGACCACATCCTCCTGATACATCTGCTTGTCAAAGCCCAGGTAGTCATAGGCGATGACCCGGTTCCATCCCGAGCGGTCGTAGGGGTGGAAGGCCGTGGTGCTGTAGCCCTGAGTGCCGGCCAGGGCCGCCATGGAGGGCATGTTGTCCTTTACATACAGCTGGTAGGCCACAGTGTGGGGCGGCTGGAACAGACTGGTGAAGCCTGTGAGATACTCAAACTCCACAGTGGCCGTGCCGCCTCCTGTCACCGGGGAGTACATCCAGCCCTGGACGGTGTTCTCTTCCATGGAGTGGAGGAAGGGCAGCGGATCCTGGGCGGATTCAAAGGTGTCAAAGATGGAGTAGTCTCCGAAGGACTCGTTCATGATCGCTATGATGCGGTCCGGCCGGAGACTCTCGTCCCCCTCCGTGCCCGGGTAGTCCTCCAGCAGTTCCATGACCGTTTCTTCCGAGTAGTCCTCCGGCTTTTCAACGGTGCTGTACCGCAGGGCAATGGTGAAATTCAGCACAAACCCGTTGCGCTGGGTCACCCACTGCTGGGTAAAGATTCCCATTCTCGGCAGAGCGTCTGTGAACATGAATCCATAGACGAAAGCAATTACCGCACCCCAGGACAGAATTCCCACCGGAACTGGCAGTTTTGCCCGCTTCTTCTGCGGCACGCAGAAGAACACCATGGCCAGGTAGGCAACCAGGAGAATGGCCGCCTGGCTGATGTAGTTGTCCCAGGTGTAGTCAAAACCCTGTGCCACATTGGCTGCCGTGCGCCAGGCCAGCACGTCCGCCGGGAATATGATGCGTCCCCGGAAGCGCAGTATGTAGTGGTTCAGCAGTCCTATCAGGAAGGAGACGGAGGCGCCCGCCGCAGCGGCCCTCCGGTTCCGGCCCAGAATCAGGCGGCAGACCACAAAGAAGGAATAGTACCAGAACATGTTCCCGATGATCTGCATGTTGTTCAGGTCCTCGAAAATATCGTTCTCATTCATGATCTCCACCATCCAGAGGGAGACCCAGGGACCCAGCAGAAACACCAGGCGGGAGATCCAGAGTCCGAGATTCAGATTCCTGCGAACCATTCTCGAAAACCAGTCCCCGTACAGCAGTTCGTCAACCAGATTAAGTATCCAGTTCTTCATCTTACGCAGTGATCCTCTCTTCTGCGCACCTTGCGCACTGATAAGCATACAGTCAAGACGGATTTTTGCAAGGGAGTTCCCGCAGAATTCCTGCATTTTTATGCCTGCGTGCAAAAAGAGGCGGATTACCCGCCTCTTTTTTGTGTATGATGCCTTAATAATTCGCTGAAAGGTTTCCTCCTGGAATTCTGACGCCGCCTGCTGCTGCAGCTTCGACCTGCTCCCTCGACCCGACCGGGTCCGGTCCAGACTCCGATGTTCACTGGATATCTGGTATCCCAACTGGGCGATGAGCACAGCAATGCCGGCACGGGTCACTGCATACAGCATACTCACGAGGTTTCCCCATGGAATTTTGGCGCCGCTTGCTACTGCAACTTCGA
>CAYYHY010000145.1:0-7233 GCA_964471855.1 uncultured Oscillospiraceae bacterium
CGGCTTTACCGCCAGGATCTTCTCCATGGAGCGCAGGCTGTACCGCCACACCTGAAACATGAGAAAAGCACCTCCCCGGAGAGGTGCTTTTCTTCTGCATACGGGTTTTCAGCTGCCGCTGCGGACCTTGAGCACCGCTGCGACAACCGTAAAGATGAGAACCAGAACGAGGGGAATCATCCCGTCCACGTAGCCCGTGCGCACATCCAGCCCGTAGTAGAGCACGTAGCAGACCATGCTCACCGCCGCTGCGATGACAGCCAGAACCAGCAGCACAATGGTGCCGGTCCGGGAGAGCATCTCCAGACCGTACATGGCGTTGCACTCCAGGAAGTACAGGGCCGTCCAGCCTACGATGAGCACCAGCTCGGTGGTCACCTGGCGGTGGAATCCAAACCAGGTCACCAGCAGCAGCACCACGTAGGAGACCACGCCGGCGGCGAGAACCGCCTTCGGGGTGAAGAGGGAGCGCACCGTCTCCGCCCCCAGAGATCCCAGGATGAGCAGGGACGCGCCGGCCACCCCCAGTACGGCGGCGGGAATCAGCAGCCAGCCGGACTTCAGCCCCGTAATGGCCCCTGTGGGCTTGAAGGCCAGAATCCACCAGAGCAGATAGAATATGCAGCAGCCGACCATCAGGATGTCGCCCCGGAGCATCTGCCGTGCCGGACTGCCTGCAGTTAGGAACACTTTGACCAGCCTCCTGTCAGCGCTGATATGCAGGGCAGTCTCCTGCCCTCTTCCAGATTGTACCACAGACCGGAAAGTCCTGCAATGTCCTGCTGACTGCGCTCCTGCACCGGACCGGACACCATCTCCAGACGGAAGGCGGCTGCAGCAAATGACAGACTCCAGAGGGACGGGCGGATTTCCGGTTCCCGGTCTCTCCTCAGCCGGGAATCTCAGATCTGACCAGGGTGTCCGTCAGAGTGCACAGAAACTCCGTGAGACCGCCTTCTCTTTTCGTTCATTCTGCTGTTGCGGGCTTCGGGTATGTAAAGTAAACTTTACACGGGAGGGGGAGCATTGAAAAACAGGCTGGAGGAACTGCGGCAGTCCAGAGGGATAAAGCAGGAGGAACTTGCCGAGGCACTGGGAGTTTCCAGGCAGACAGTCAGTTCCCTGGAGAACGGACGGTACAATCCCTCGATCCTGCTGGCTTTCAGAATTTCACATTATTTCGGGCTTCCGATTGAGAAGATTTTTATCTATGAGGAGGATGAACCTGGTGAAAAACGGCCGTAAAGTTTTCGGGTGGATTTCGCTTGCCGCGGCGGTTCTTGTGTTCATAATGCAGACGGTTCTGGAGAAGTCAGGAGCCGTCTTCCTGGACCATGCCCTTTTCAGCATGGTGGATGGTATCCTGCTGCTGTCCGCAGCGGTCCTGCTGATGAATCCGGCGCGAAACGAAAAAGCGATGAAGCAGCTTAAGACAGACCTGAAGGATGAGAGAAATACGGTCATCAGGGAAAAGGCAGCGGCTGCCGCTCTGTTCCCTGTTCTGCTTCTCCTTGGCGTTCTGGCCTCGTATCTGCTCTGTACAGGTCTGACCGCGGCCGGATGTCTTGTCCTTGGAACCGACCTGGCCGGATGTCTGATATTCGGCATATCGGTGCATGTCATCAGCAGCCGGATGTGAGAGACCGGGGCCGGATGAAATCGGATCCGGACCTCTTCACACCGGCACACGGAAAATCGGATCCGCTGATCATGATTTCCGCCGGGCGCTCCGCCGGAGACGGCAGCGTTCCCTGTTTCCCGGGAGACGCCCCCCGGTGCGGGGAACTGGTCTCCAGTTCCCGTCTTCCCTTCCCAGGCCCGCTCCTTCTGCCCCATTCCTGATCCCAGGGAGGTTTTCCATGGCCCGCATACTCATTATCGACGACGACGTCCACATCGGCAGCCTGCTGGAGGACCTGCTGACCCGGGAGGGCTTTCAGGTATGCCGGGCCTACTCCGGCACGGAGGCTCTTCTGGTCCTGTCCTCCGCCCGTCCGGATCTGGTCCTGCTGGACCTGATGCTTCCGGGGCTCTCCGGGGAGCAGGTGCTGCCCCGCCTTCAGGGCATCCCCGTGATTGTGCTCAGCGCCCGGGCAGATGTGGACAGCAAGGTCTCCCTCCTGCTGGGCGGGGCGGCAGACTATGTGACGAAACCCTTTGACAGCCGGGAACTGCTGGCCCGCATCGCAGTGGCACTGCGGAAGGCCGCATCCCCAGGAGACCGCTCCCTGGTCTGGGGCAGTCTGCGCCTGGACCCGGACACCCGGCAGGTCCGGGCGGGAGACGCGGAGCTTCACCTGACCCGCACGGAATATGCCATCCTCCATGTTCTGCTCTCCAGTCCCTCCCAGGTGATCACCAAGTCCATCCTGCTGGACCGCATCAGCGGGGATACCCCGGACTGTACGGAGCAGTCCCTCAAGATGCATGTCAGCAATCTGCGCCGCAAGCTGCGGGAGGCAGGGGCCGGCGATCCCGTCGAATCGGTCTGGGGCATCGGCTACCGGCTGCGGGAGGCGGAGGAGTCCGGAAAATCCTGACCGGATCTTTACCATTTTCCTGCCGGTTTCTTTACTGACCTCTGGTACACTGGAACTATCCCCTCACAAGGAGGTTCCTCCCCATGGAATCTGTACTCACCGTCCGGGATCTGACCAAGCGGTACGGCCGCTTCACCGCCCTGGACCATCTCAGCATGTCGGTCCCGAAGGGCGCCATCTACGGACTGGTGGGCCGCAACGGAGCGGGCAAAACCACTCTGATCCGGGTCATCTGCGGTCTCCAGGCACCCACCTCCGGCACCTACACCCTCTACGGTCTGGACCGGAAGGACCGCAGCATCTCCCGCTCCCGCCGCCGCATGGGAGCGGTGGTGGAGACCCCCTCCATCTATCTGGACATGTCCGCCGCAGACAATCTGCGCCAGCAGTACCGCATTCTCGGTCTGCCCTCCTTTGACGGCGTGGAGGACCTGCTGCAGCTGGTGGGTCTGGAGGATGCGGGAAAGAAGAAGGCCCGGAACTTCTCCCTGGGCATGAAGCAGCGGCTGGGCATTGCCGTGGCCCTGGCCGGAAATCCGGACTTCCTGGTGCTGGACGAGCCCACAAACGGTCTGGACCCCCAGGGCATCATCGAGATCCGGGAACTGATCCTGAAGCTGAACCGGGAACGGCAGATCACGGTGCTCATATCCAGCCACATTCTGGACGAGCTCTCCCGTCTGGCCACCTGCTACGGCTTCATGGACCGCGGCCGCATGCTGCAGGAACTGAGCGCCCGGGAACTGGATGCCGCCTGCCGCAAGTGCATGCGCCTGACCGTCTCGGACACCCGCATCCTGGCGCGGGTCCTGGACGGCATGGGGGTGGAATACCGGATTCTCTCCGAACAGCAGGCAGATGTCTATGCCCGGCTGAACATCTCCCGGATCACCCTGGCACTGGCAGAGGAGGGCTGCGAAGTGCTCTCCCTGGAGGAGCGGGATGAGAGTCTGGAGGGGTTCTTCGTGAATCTGGTGGAGAGCAGCCGCGGCTGATCTCCCCGCCCCCTGTCCTGCGCACAGCGCACCCGCAGGGGCGGGATTCCCCTTCACCGCCGGGAGCAGTCTCCGGACTTCCGGGCGGCAGAGAAGTCCCCCGGGGGACCGCGGTCCGCAATCTCTTTAAGGGGGAACTGAAGATGCTCCTGCTCCTCTGCGCCGCTCTTCTGACAGCCGCCGTCTGTCTTGCAGTGAAGCTCAGAACCCTGCAGAAGTCCCTGGACGAAATGGGACGGGATCTGGAGGACCGGCTTCACACGGACACCAACGTGCTCATCTCCCTCACTGTCCGGGATCCCCACGCCCGCCGGCTCGCCGCCGTCCTGAACCAGCAGCTGCAGCTTCTCCGCTCCGAACGGCTCCGCTGCCAGAACGGCGACCGGGAACTGCGGGATGCGGTTGCCGCCATCTCCCACGATCTGCGCACGCCTCTGACTGCCATCTGCGGCTGTCTGGACCTGCTGGAGCGGGAAGAGAAGTCCGATGCGGTGGAACACTACCTCAAGCTGCTGCGCAGCCGCGCCGATGCCATGACCCGGCTCACGGAGGAGCTGTTCCGGTACTCCGTGATTCTCTCCACAGCTGATGATCTGCACTTTGAGCCCACGGACATGCGGGCGGTTCTGGAGGAGAGCGCAGCCGGGCTGTATGGCGCCTTCACCCGCCAGGGCATCCAGCCGGAGATCCGCCTTCCCTCCGGACCGGTGGTGCGCCGTCTGGACCGGGCATCTCTGGGCAGGATTTTCGGCAACATTCTCAGCAACGCCCTCAAATACAGCAGCGGCGATCTCTCCATTGTCCTCCTTCCGGAGGGAACAGTCTCCTTTTCCAATACCGCACCTGACCTGGACCAGGTGCAGGTGGAGCGGCTCTTTGAGCGGTATTTTACGGTTGAGAATGCCCACAGCTCCACCGGGCTGGGCCTCGCCATCGCCCGCACTCTGACGGAACGCATGGGAGGCACCATCCGGGCCCGTTTCGAGAACCGGAGCCTGACCATCACGGTCTCTTTCCCGCCCGGGTGAAGACGACAGAGAAGGTGGTCTCTTCCCCTGCCCGGACAGGCCGGGACCCGCACTGTCCCGGGAGAACACACGCCGCATGATTCGATGGGAGGGAACAGCATTGTCCAATCTTCTGGATGCCGGGCTGGCCCGCATCCTCTCATCCCGGTTTCTCCATCTGTCCGCCCTCTTCCTCGGGCTTCGCTCCGTCTGGCTCGTGTGCCGGAGCGCCATGCAGCTCCCTTCCGCTCTGTCTCTGGAAGCCGCTCTCTTCTCCTTCCCGCCCTGGCTCGGTCTTCTCACAGCCCTGCTCTGCGGGCTCTTCCTGGGAGGAGAGCAGGAAGACGGGGCTCTGCGCAGCTGCATCCTCTGCGGGCATCCCCGGAACAGCGTCTACCTCTCGGGGCTTCTGACCTGCTGGGCTGGAACCCTGGTCCTGTGGGCAGCCGCTGCCGTCCCGGTTCTTCTTCTGGGACTGCCCCTTTCTGCCGGCTTCCGCCACAGCCTGGAAGGGGCAGCGCTGCCGCTTCTGGGGACGCTCGTCCTCGCCCTGGCCTGGACCGGCATCTTCACCCTTGCAGACACCTGGATGCCCTCCCGCCGTTCAGCCACGGTTCTCTCCCTCCTGCTGGCCCTGGGGCTCTTCCTTGCAGGCCTCCGGCTCAACCGCATGGTAAACGACCCCTTTATCCCGGATACGTCTCTGCGCAGTCTGCTGTCCGCAGCGCAGGTCCTCTGCCCCGGCTCCCAGGCACTGCTCTACGCCTCCATGGAGGCGGACCGCCCGCTCCTGCTGATCCTGTCCGCTCTCCTTCTCCTGGCCCTTGCCACCGCCGCCGGCCTGCTGCTGTTCCGGCATGCGGATCTGAAATAGGGGGTGTGCGCATTGAAGAACCTGACCCGCGCCGGCCTGGTCCGGCTGCGCCGCTCTGTCCCCCTCCGGGGGCTTGCCCTGCTGACTCTTCTGTCCGGCTTCTCCCTGCTGGGATCCTGGTACGCCGCAGATCAGGCATTTCTCCGCAGCGGAGAAATGGATCTGTACCGGCCGCTGGATTTCTTCCTCTTCCACCATGCGCCTTATCTCTCTTACCTGGCCGCCGCCTTCGCATGCCTCGTTCTGGGAACGGAGCTTCTCTCCGGCGCCATCCGGTCCAGGGCAGCTCTGGGGCACTCCCGCAGTTCCATCTACCTCTCCCTGCTTGTCCAGGTCACCCTTGGGGTCCTCGTCCTGGGTCTTCTCCGTCCCCTCGTCCTGCTGGCGGCTGGAATGCCTCTCTACGGGCCGATGCGGGCCGGACCTGCTGTCTTTCTGGCAGCACTTGCGGGAATGGTGTTCCTCTCCCTCTCCCTGTCAGCGCTGTTTACCGCACTGTGCCTGGGGCCGTCCCTCTCCCCCGCCGCCAGCACCGCTGTCTGTGCCATCCTGGCCCTGGGCATGCACTGGAGCGCCGTCCAGCTGAAGATCCAGCTGGAAGTGTACCATGTACAGGGATTCCGGCGGACTCTGTTCTCCGCTCTGCAGGACATTCTTCCCTCCTGCCAGGCCGCCCGGCTCAGTGACATGGACGTCCGGCGCCTGCCGGTCATGGTGCTCTGGTCCGTCCTGCTTGCTGCCCTTGCCACCGCTCTCGGCATTTCCTGCTTCCGGAAGCGGGACCTCAGATGATCAGGAGGTGTACCCATGCTTCGACTGCTTCACGCCCGCACGGTCCGGCTGTTCCAGGACCGGGTCTTCCAGTTTCTTCTGCTTTTCATGGCTGCCTGGGCTCTGCAGAGGGTCTTCTGCGTTCCCGCTGCCTCCCTCAGTCCCATGGACCGGCTGGAGCGCTGGGAGCTGTACCTCTGTGCGTACGCCCGGCCCATGGGACCGCTCCTGGCTGTCTTCCTGGGCCTCCATTTCGGTGCAGACTGCAGCGGCGGCGCCATCCGCGCCCCTCTGATTGCCGGTATGTCCCGCTTCTCCCTCTGGCTCTCCGCCTTTCTCACCGGGGTACTTGCCGCCGTCACCCTGATTCTGGTTTATACTGCTGTCCTGCTGGCGGCAGGCATTCCTTTCCTGGGGGTGCCCGCCGGGCTGGAACATCTTCCTGCCCATATGCTCGCAGTCTTCTGCATGTGCCTGTCCTGGTGTGCCCTCTTTACAGCGGTTTGCATGCTCTGCCCCCAGCCCCATATCAGCATTCTCCTCTGCCTGGGGCTCGCCGGGATCTGCCATGTCGTCTGCAGCGGCGCCTGTTCCAGCCTCCTGAGCCATATCGATACCCCGGACCAGGTGCCCCTCGCCCGGTTTCTTTACGACTTTCTTCCCATGGGAGAGGCGGATCAGCTGCGCAGTCTCAGCAGTGCTCCCCACCTGTCCTCTCCTTCTGTCCTCACCCGTCTTGCTCTGCTGTTCACCGGCAGCACCGCTCTTCTGGGGCTTGGTCTCTTCCAGCGCCGGAATATCCGCTGAGGACTTCCTGGCCGGCACTGCAGTGTTCTTCCCGTTCCCCGGCCGCCGGGCATGCAAAAACAGCAGCGTTCACAAACGTGATGAACGCTGCTGTCTGTATTTTAAGGCACTGTGCGTCTGGCGGTTCCGGTCCCGTCAGCGGTCTGACCGGATATGCAGTCTGCCTCCTCAGCAGCTGTCCTCCGTCAGATGCTGTGTTTGCCTGCTGGTACAGGGGGTCCTCCTGGAAGTACCCGCGG
>CAYYHY010000146.1:0-7167 GCA_964471855.1 uncultured Oscillospiraceae bacterium
TCATCATCTTCGTCGTCTTCCTCATCGTCCTCGTCATCCTCATCGTCGTCCTCGTCTTCTTCTTCCTCTTCCTCTTCCTCATCCTCTTCGAGGTCGTCCTCATCATCCTCATCGCTGAAGAGGTCTTCCTCTTCTTCCTCGTCCTCATCGTCGCCGGGCACCACGTCGTCCCCCGCCAGGGTCAGGCCCTCGCCCAGGACCCGCTGGAAGGCGTCGCTGTCGTAGTAGAGCTCGTTCATGACGGAGTCGTAGTACATGTCCGTATCCTGGGCGAACTCCAGGATGGCCTGTCCAGGCATGTAGAACTCGTACTTCTCCTCCAGCTGGGTGCGGAAGTCGTCCAGCTCCAGGAAGACCTCGGTGCGGAGGATGTCCTTGAAGAAGTCGCTGACCTGGAAGTCCTCCGTGCCCCTGCGGATCAGGCGGTTGCGGGCGATGCGGTGGGTGCGGAAGCGGTCGTCCCACTGCAGCAGGGCGCTGTAGAACCAGTTGCTGTAGCCCTTCTCCTGCAGGGGGTGGGTGAAGCCCTCCCGGCGCAGGGAGGTGATGGTGAAGAAGGAGCCCTCGGCCTTGAAGTCGGCCACGGCGTTGCAGTAGTCCTGGATGTCGTCCAGGGTGACGCCCTCCCTGTTCAGCTGGGTGATGCTGACGAACTCGCCCGGGCCGGTCTCAATGATGTTCCGGCGGGACTTCTGCAGCAGGAGCTCGCAGCTGAAGGTGGAGATGCCGCTGAGGGGCTTGAGGTCGCCCTTGAGGCTGGTGTAGCTGGAGGTGGTGAGCAGGTGGCGGAAGTAGTCCGCGGCGCTGCTGTACTTGTCGGAGATGACGTAGTTGGTGCAGACGTGGAAGCCCAGCTGGCGGAGCACCAGGGCGTTGATGTCGTCGGCGCTGGAGCCGGGGTACTCCTGCTCGTAGAGGGCCAGGATGTCGGGGGTGCGGTAGAAATCCTCCGTCAGCAGGCGGCGCATGTGGTCCAGACGGTCCTCGGCCAGAGGCGTAAGATCCAGGCGGTAGACCCCGTTGTCCAGGTAGGGCCGCAGGCAGGAGAAGTAGTTGGAGGTGGTGGTGGCAGCCTTGGTGCCGTAGCGCTCCTCGTAGCGGACAGCCAGGTCGGCCCGGGAGATGGGGGTGTACTGGCCCAGCAGGTCCAGAACCTGGCGGTCCCGGTCCGGCTTGCCGATCTCGATGGTGGGCATCTTCTTGAAGTGGACCCGGGTGGCGACGCCCTTGGGCCAGATCTTCTTCAGCAGGTTGTGCAGCTCGTACTCGTCCCGGATGTCATACTCCTGCATGAGGTCCGGGTAGTCCCGGAAGAACTTCAGGGAGGACAGCTCGGTGTCGTCCATGTTCTCCAGGTCCAGGGTCTCCAGCAGGGAGGTGTACTCCCGCTCGGCGATGGGGTAGTAGCGGAAGCGGCGGAACTGGCTCCACAGCACGTAGTCGCAGGCGTTGAGGCGGGTCTCGTAGGTCCTGGGCTCGATGGCCAGGCTCTTGTCGTCCGCCAGCCCCAGCTCCTCCAGGGCGTTTGTGTACTCGATGCAGAAGTTCTCCATGGAGGTCAGCTCGGTGCAGAACTTGCGGACCATGAAGCGGACCATGGCGGGGCGGCGGCGGGGGACCCGGCTGCCGTCGATGGTGACGTAGTTGCGGTACACCGCCTTCTCGATGCGGCGGCGGAAGAGCACGGGGATGCTGTCGTCCGTCAGGGCCTCCTCCAGGGGCTTGCGGGGGACGGTGCGGTTGCGCACCAGCTCCAGGAACTGGTAGGTGCAGTCGGACTCGTCAAAGGCGGTGGCGAAGTCGTCCCGGCTGAAGTCGTACTTGAGGAAGACGTCCCGGTAGCGGTCCTCCCGTACCCGGGGGAAGCGGGCGATGAGGCGGTTGGACAGGTCGCTGACCCCCTGGCCGGTGAGGCTGAAGTGCTTGCCCACCTTGTCCAGGGAGATGCCGTTCAGGCGCTCCAGGAGGATGGTGCGCTTGCGCTCGTCGGGGATGGTCATTACGTGCTCCATGACGGTGGGAAACCGGGGCTCCACCAGCACGTCCCAGCAGGTGATCCGGTTCTCCTGGAGCAGCTCCGTCAGGTAGAGGTCCAGTATCTCGGCCCGCATGCCGGGGGCCAGCCACACCAGCAGGTCCTCCCGGGTGATGCCGTCGGGGCAGGTGTCCAGCTTCCGCAGGATGGAGAGGCGGATGACCATGTGGACCAGGTTGTCCTGCAGCTCCAGGTTGGCCAGGGGCTCGCCGTTCTCGTCCACCGTCTGGCCCTCGGGGATGCCCCGCTCGTAGCGGCCCAGGTTGCCGAACTTGGACATGAGGGTGGTCTGGTCCTTCAGCCACATCATCTGCTCTTCCGTGATGGGCTTCCGGGGCTCGGCGTACAGGGCGTCGTTCCACATGCTGTCCAGGACGGACAGGGGGGCAAAGGGCTGGCCGTTGACGGCGCCGAAGGTGGGGTCGGTCAGGACATCCACCACGGCCCGCACCCGGTACAGCTGCTCCCGGATGACGCTGCCGGGGGCCTTCTCCTTCTGGTGCTGGCTTGTATAGACCTCCAGGCGGCCGATGATCTCGTCCGCTGACTTGGAGCCCAGGTTCTTCACCTGCATCAGGGCCCGCCGGGGCATGGTCCGCAGCTCCTCGATGGTGTGGATGCCGGCGTTGTGCAGGCAGTTGAGGGAGCGGATGGAGAGGCCCAGGGACTCCAGGGTGTCAACGGAGGCGTCCGAGAGGTCGGGGGCGGGCTCGTCGCTCACATCCAGCTGTATGGACTCCAGATAGGCGCGCAGCTTCTTCTTCCGTGTGCTGCTCAGGTCAGTAAACTGAGAGAAGTCGCCGTCCAGATCCAGCAGCTCTCCCAGGGTGCTGAGCCCGTGGTTCACGAGGCTGACCCGGATCGCCCGGGAGAGGGCCAGGATCTCTATGCTGGAGTTCCTCGTCAGTGTGCTCATGGAGCATTTCTCCTTTAATGTTGGATTGGGATGCCGGCGGGGAAGTGAATATCCCGGCCGGAAACGGGTGTGTCAGCAGTAATTTAAGAATCAGGCGGATTCCGGCGTGAAACCGGAACGGAATGCGCCGGAGGCGGGCAGGGGATACCCGGCCGGAGGCGGGACATTCCCGGGTGCAGACGCCGGAAGAAGGGGGCCGTGCACCTCCCGCGGACAAAAGTCCGGGATCTCTGCGGTCCTGGAGGCCCCGGAGAGGGCAGACGGCCGCAGCGGGGTTCTCCCGGACGGATGGGAAAGTGGGCACACAAAATCATGCGGTTACTGATTAGATTTATACCATGCAGGATACACCCTGTCAATGAATTTTTTAAAGAATTTTTGAAGTATGCCCCCGACACTTCTGAGGGAACCCGCCGTCTCCGGTTTTTCCACCTGCCGGAACAGAAAAAGCCCGCCCCGTGAGGAGCGGGCTGGGGGGTCATTCCGGACCGGCAGCGGCCGGTTCCAGGACCTCCCGGATGTACTTCTCCGCAGGCTCGGTGCGCAGGAGCAGGCGGCCCCCGGCGTTGAAGAGGTCGTCGATCCCCTTGCCGGCGGAGAGGGGCCAGGTGAGGTAGAAGGTCTCCCAGCCCAGTTCCAGGAGGCGGCGCCCGGCGGCCATGGCCTGCTTTGCCACTGGCGGCTTGACGGCGGCGTCGGCGTCAAAGGCGATAAAGACCCGGGCGGGGATGTCCTCCCGCCCCCTGAGCTGCTCCAGCGCCGGGAGGGCCGCGGCCCAGTTGCCCACCCCCCGGACGTTGAGGGCCATCCAGCCCCGGGCGGCCAGGTGGAGGGCCTTGAACTTCCCCTCCGTAAGGGCGGTGCCGGGGCAGGGGATTCCGGAGGAGGCGGGGGGCACCGCGTCGATGACGGGAGGCAGAGGGGTGCCGCAGATGTAGCGGCGGGGGTTCCGGTCCGTCATGCCCCCGGAGGAGAAGGGAAGATAGCGGGTGCCGCTGCTGGCTGTATTCTGGAGGCGGATCTCGATGCCGTTCACCAGACCGGAGAGGCTGCGGCTGAGGATCCCCACCGCCCCGGGGGAGCCGGGGAAGGCCACGGAACTGTACCGGCTGTCCCAGCAGAAGCCGGGGACCCCCAGGAGCCGGTGCCAGAGATCCCGGTCCGGGGAGACCTCCCGGAGGATGTCCCGGAACCTGCCCAGGAAGGAGGGGGAGCAGGCGGGGAAGCGGAAGAAGCAGTCCATGGCGGCGGGGATCAGGCCCCGCTGCAGGCGCAGGTCCCGGAGCTCCCGGGGGGACATGGGGCTGGCGGCGGCGAAGGCGCGGTAGACGGCGTCCGTGTCCTCCTCCGTGACGTCGGAGAGGAACCCCTCGGGAAGTACCGCCGGGGCAGGCTCCGGGGGCCCGGAACTGGCCGGGGCCCGCATCAGGGGCGGGAGGGGGCTTCCCCCGGCGGCGGCGAACAGCATGTCCAGCGTCTCCCCGTAGGTCCAGCCCCGCATCTTCATGATGAGGGAGTAGGGGCCGCTGCCCCCGGCGCCGCAGACAAAGCACTTCCAGATCCGCCTGGAGAGGCTGTAGCAGAAGTTGCCGAGATGGCGGTCGGGGTGGAAGGGGCAGAGAGCCAGGAGCCGGCCGGGCCGGACTGTCCACTGGAGCTCCGGCGCTCCCAGGGCGAGGATCTCTTCGTCTGAAAAGCGGTCCAGATATTCCCGCTTCTCTCTCAGATTCATATTGCGGACCTCCTTTCGCTTGGCGTGGTCCCGCCGGGGCGGGATGAGGTCAGTATAGGCGGCCTTCCCCCGGGGGACAAGAAACCGGGAGGATACCTTCTCATGCAGCGGGTCCCCCGGAGCCAGCCTCCCCGTGGGGGAAGAGAGACACATCCTCTTCCGTCTCCCCCTGGGAACGGTTCTCTGCTCCGCCGCCTTCCGGGGCGGCGGCCCCCTTTCTTGACAGGGGGGAGGGGCATGGCTTAAAATGAAGCCAGAGACGCCGGTCCGGAGCGGCCGGAGTCCGGTCAGAGGAGGGAAGAAGCGCTATGGGGAAACACAGACTGGCGGCAGCTGCGCTGGCGCTCTGCATGGCCCTGACCCTGGTCCCCGCCGCAGCGCCGGCGGCGCCGGGGGGCGGTCTGGAGAACTTCCAGAAGACGGGCACCTGGACGGAGGGCCAGTTCCAGGACGTGAAGCCGGAGGACTGGTTCCGGGACAGTGTCAGAGACGCCTGGGAGCTGGGCCTGATGCAGGGCACGGGGGAGGATACCTTCAGCCCCGGAGGGAACATGACCGTGGGTTCGGCCGTGGCCCTGGCGGCCCGGGTGCACAGCATATACAGCACCGGCCGGGCGGACTTCACGCCGGGGGAAGTGTGGTACCAGACCTACGTGGACTACTGCCTCAGCAGCGGGATCATCACCCCGGGGCAGTTTTCTGACTATGACGCCCCCGCCACAAGGCTCCAGTTTGTGACCGTCATGGCGAAGGCTCTGCCGGACTCCGCCCTGGAGGAGAGGAACCTGGTGGAGGACGGGGCCATCCCCGACATGCCGGCGGGCGCCGAGGGGCAGAGCGATGTGTACAGGCTCTACCGGGCGGGGGTCCTCAGCGGCAGCGACGACCTGGGCACCTTCCATCCCGACAGCTTTATTGACAGAGCCTCCGTGGCGGCCCTGGTGATCCGCATGGCGCAGCCGGAGCTGCGGCAGAAGCTGACCCTGCGCAGCGTCTCCACCCTTCTGAACCTCAGCAGCGAGATCGACCGGCGGGCGAAGGAGATCGTGAAGCCCTCCGCGGAGGCGGACGGCTTTATTGTCCAGGACCCGGAGGTGCTGGAGAAGTCCTCCCGCCAGGTCTATGAATACGGACAGGAGCTGAAGGCGCAGGGAAGAATCCAGGATGTGACCTATACCCCGGAGAGCTGGACCGTGGCCTTCTTCCTGGACGGGAACACGGTGTGCCTGTATGTCCCCCGGGTGCGGCAGACCATGGCCGGGGGAGGGCAGGACTACAATGTGTCCTCCGTGGTGACAGAGGCCTGGAACGAGGACGCCGTCAGCCTGGGGGAGTTCGACGAGATGACCCTCTACCCGGTGGCGGGGGCCAGGCAGGCCGCCCGGCATGTGAAGGACCGGATCTCCGCCTGCAGAACCTGGGACGACGTGAACATCGGGGACTGGACCGGCATGGATGACATCGCCGGCTGGATGGGCTCCCTGGCGGAGAAGAGGACGAAGCTCATCTTCTGGCAGGGCCACGGCACCTGCTTTACTGCCCCGGACGGCACAAAGCTGGCGGCCTGGACCGTTCCGGCGGAGAAGAACGCAGAGAACCTGAAGTACCGGGACCGCAGCTGGTCCGTGGCAGTGTGCGGGGACAGCTGCGCCATTACCACCTCCTTCTGGACCCGCTTCTGCGGACAGATGAACGGGGCGGTCCTGTTCTCCGGCGCCTGCAGCACCGGCGCAGACGGGGGACAGACAGCCCGGGCCCTGCAGGAGAAGGGGTTTGCAGCCTACGCAGCCCCGGACGGTCTGATCTGGGACACCTACTCCAGGGTGGTCATGGGCCGCACCGCCCAGTACATGACCGGCGCCGTGGACGGCACAAAGTACAGCATCGACGCGGCCCTGAGCAGAGCGAAGGGGGACGCCGGGGAGACCGGTCTCTACGGCTGCACCGTGAAGCTGTGGAATGCGGACCCATCCAGCCCCTTCTCCCTGAACATCCGGGGATACCGGGAGCCCTATGCGGAGCTCCTCCGCCAGAAGCAGACCGGCCGCTTCCTGCTGGTGGACATCGACAGCGACGACAATCCGGAGCTGGCGTATCTGCAGTCTGCGGAAGGGCAGACGGAACTGTACACCTGCATTGACGGGCAGGCCGTGTACCTGGGAAGCCTGGGTGCCGCAGGGGTGCTCCAGTACTCCGAGAAGAACAACCGGATCTTCGGATACACCAGACCCGGGGCAGGGGATGCGGAGCGTCTGGCCGCCACCTGGATGATCTCCGGGAACCAGCTGGTGCAGGCCCCTGACTTCAAAAACTACCCCTCAAAGGACATCACCTGGGGCAGTGCTGTCACCATTACCGAAGACAGCATCACCCGTCTCCTGAACGGGGTCTTCGGCTGACTTGTTCCGGGACAGGGGTCCCGGCGAAAAGAGACGAATCTGGGGAGCAGTCCGGCACCTCCGGGCCGCTCCCTTTTTCTTAAAC
>CAYYHY010000147.1:0-2082 GCA_964471855.1 uncultured Oscillospiraceae bacterium
AAGATCTGCAGCACCTGCTCCTGGTAGACGATGCAGCCGTAGGTGACGGAGAGGATGGGGATCAGCTTCGGGTGCCGGTAGGTGACCTTCTCCGGATTGTGCTTGCAGGTGATGAAGCGCTGGATGGAGTCCATGGGACCCGGCCGGTAGAGGGCGATGATGGCGCAGATGTCCTCGATGCTCTGGGGTTTCAGACCGGTGCAGACGCCGGTCATGCCGGTGGACTCCATCTGGAACACCCCCGAGGTCCGGCCCTCGGAGAGCATGCGGTAGACCTCCTGGTCGTCCTCCCGGATGTCGGACATCTGGAAGTCCGGCTGCTTCTCCCGCACCATGCGGGCGGCGTCGTCCAGAACGGTGAGGTTCCGCAGACCCAGGAAGTCCATCTTCAGCAGGCCCAGTTCCTCCAGGGTGGTCATGATGTACTGGCAGACCGGGGCGCCCTCGCTGGTGGCCAGGGGCACGTAGTCCACCACCGGCAGGCGGGTGATCACCACGCCGGCGGCGTGGCGGGAGGCGTTGCGGGGCATCCCCTCCAGGGCCATGGCCGTGTCCACCAGGTGGCGGATGCGGGGGTCCCCCTCATAGGCGTCCCGGAAGGGCTTGGACAGCTCCAGGGCCTCCGCCAGGGTGGGGTGCCCTCCGGCCCCCCGGGGGATGGTCTTGGCCAGGGCGTCCACCTCGGCATAGGGGTAGTTCAGCACCCGGCCCACGTCCCGCACGGCGGCCCGGGCCTTCATGTTTCCAAAGGTGACGATCTGGGCCACGTGGTCCTTGCCGTACTTGTCCGCCACGTAGTCCAGGACCTCCTGGCGGCGGCGGATGCAGAAGTCGATGTCGATGTCCGGCATGGTGACCCGGGCGGGGTTGAGGAAGCGCTCGAAGTAGAGGTTGTAGCGGATGGGCTCCACGTCCGTAATATACAGGCAGTAGGAGACCATGCTGCCGGCGGCGGAGCCCCGGCCGGGACCCACCGGTATGCCGCTCCTCTTTGCAAAGGCAATGAAGTCGGAGACGATGAGGAAGTAGTCCACAAACCCCATGCGGCGGATCATGTCCATCTCGAACTTCAGCCGGTCTTCGTACTCCTTCGGGGCCCCGGGGTAGCGGGCCTGGAACCCCTCCCGGCACAGGTGGTCGAAGTAGGCGTCGCTGCTGTCCCAGCCGGGGGGCAGCTGGAAGGCGGGCAGGTGGTGGTGTCCGAACTCGAACTCCAGACTGCACATGTCCGCGATCTTCACCGTGTTGTCCAGGGCCTCCGGGCAGTCGGGGAAGAGAGCCCGCATCTCCGCCTCGCTCTTTACATAGAACTCCTGTGTTTCAAAGCGCATGCGCCCGGGCTCGTCCCGGGTCTTTCCCGTCTGGATGCAGAGGAGGATGTCCTGGATCTCCGCGTCCTCCCGGCGCATGTAGTGGGCGTCGTTGGTGGCCACCAGGGGGATGCCGGTCTCCGCGTGGATCTGCTTGAGACCCGCCAGCACCGCCTTCTGCTCGGGGATGCCGTGGTCCTGTATCTCCAGGTAGAAGCAGTCCTCCCCGAAGAGCTTCTGGAACTCCAGGGCCAGCTGCTTCGCCTTTTCATAGTTCCGGGAGAGGATCAGCCGGGGGATCTCCCCGGACAGGCAGCCGGAGCAGCAGACAAGCCCCGAGGCGTGGGAGCGGAGCAGGTCCATGTCGATGCGGGGCTTCCCGTAGAATCCCTCCAGGTATCCCTGGGAGACCATGTAGGAGAGGTTCCGGTAGCCCTCCTCGTTCCGGCACAGGAGCAGCAGGTGCCTGGACTCCGAGTCCAGTTCCTTTACACGGTCAAAGCGGGTGCGGCCCAGGGGGGCCACGTAGACCTCGCAGCCGATGAGGGGCTTGATGCCCTCCTTCCTGCAGGCCTTGTAGAAGTCAATGACACCGTACATGCAGCCGTGGTCGGTGATGGCCACGGCGGTCTGCCCCAGCTCCTTCACATAGGCGGGGAGCTTCCCGATGCGGTTGGCGCCGTCCAGCAGGGAGTACTCCGTGTGGAGATGAAGATGAACAAAGGCCATGGTCAGATCTCCTTTTCGGCGGCCGGTCCCTCCGGGGAGGGGA
>CAYYHY010000147.1:2182-7103 GCA_964471855.1 uncultured Oscillospiraceae bacterium
AGGGGAGGGCAGAGTGCAGCGGCGGAAACTCAGGTTGCGGCCTGGAGCAGGGTGTCCCCTGTGAGCCGCCAGGTGGTCCACCCCTCCATGGGAGAGGCGTGCATGGCTTTGGAGTAAAAATCGATGGAGGGCTGGTTCCAGTCCAGACAGGCCCACTCCAGGCGCCCGCAGCCCCGCTCCACCGTGACGGCGGCCACCGCCTTGAACAGGGCCTTTCCGTATCCCCTGCCCCGGAACTCCGGCAGGACGAACAGGTCCTCCATGTAGATGCCCGCCTTCCCCAGGAAGGTGGAGAAGCTGTGGAAGAAGAGGGCGTAGCCGGCCGCCCGGCCGCCGGTCTCCGCCAGCAGAACCTCGGCGGTTTTCTTCTCAAAGAGCCACTCCCGGAGCAGCTCCGGCGTGGCGGTCACCTGGTCCTCCAGGTGCTCATATGCAGCCAGACCGCGGATGAGGCCGAGGATGGTCTCCTCGTCCCCGGGTACGGCGGGACGGACGGTGAGCTGGGACAATGCAGTCACTCCTTGCAGGAAACTGACGCTGGCGTCAGATGTACTTTTTCGGAAGGGGCAGGCTCTCCAGCAGGGAGAGGGCCCGGGGGAATCCCCTGCTCTCCTGCCAGGAGAGGGGGATGGTGAAGAGGATCCGGCTCCCCTTCTGCAGCCGCGCCGCGGTGTCTGCCAGACCGTTCCCCCCGTCCAGGATCCGGAACCTGCGGCTGCGGGAGCGGCGGATAACCAGCAGGTCCCCCTCGGTCCAGCAGGTCCGGCGCCGGGAGAAGGGGGTCACCTCAGTCACGGATTCGGGGTCCAGTTCCAGCCGGCAGCCCCGGCGGTACAGATACGCACCCAGGGCCAGAAGGAGAAGAAGCACCCCGGCCAGGCACAGGGGCAGGGAGGCGGCGGCCGCCCCCAGAACCAGGAGCACCAGGGAGAGGAAGCCGGCAGACATGGAGGGGAGAACCAGCCCCGCCTCCGGGGGGCGGAGCACCAGGGGGTACTCAGGCTCCACCGGCGTCTGCCTCCTGCGCAAGCTGCACCAGCCTGCGCAGCCGGTGGTTGAGGGCGGATTTGGTTACAGGGGGGACACAGCGTTCCGCCAGCCGGGTCAGGGTGTCCTCCGGGTGGTCCAGCCGCAGCCTGGCGGCCTCCTGCAGCTTGTCCGGAAGGGTGTCCAGCACGCCCCGGTCCTCCAGAGCGCGGATGGCCATCACCTGGGTGAGGGCGGCGTCCATGACCTTGTCCAGGTTGGCCGCGTCGCAGTTGACGGCCCGGTTGATGCTGCCCCGCATGTCCTTCTCCACCTTGGCGTTGATTACCTCCAGGGCGGAGATGGGGGCGCCGATGCAGGTGAGGAAGTCTGCGATCTTCTCGCTCTGCTTGAAGTAGATGACCGCGCTGCCCTTGCGCTGGACCAGCTTGGGCTCCTGGTCCATCTCCCACATGAGGGCCAGCATCTCCTTGCTGACCGCCAGATGGGAGGTGGTGATCTCCAGATGGTAGCTGCCCCGGGGGTCGGAGACGGAGCCGCCCGCCAGGAACACCCCCCGCAGGAAGGAGGCCCGGCAGCAGTTCTCCTCCAGCACCCCGAAGTTGATGTGGTGGGCCGTGTCCGTGACGTCCTTGCCGTACTGTTCCAGTATGTACTCCAGCTTGGACCGGTCTGTAATCAGAAAGATCTTTTTCCTCTCTCCCCGCTCCGGGTCCGGCTGCCTGTCAAATTCAAGCTGGAAGGCCCTGCGGAAGAGGACGGGGAGGCGGGACGCCAGGGATGTGTTCTCCGTAATGATCCGGATCCGCTCTGCGGAGAAGGTGTTGCAGCACAGCAGGATTCCGTAGGCCTCCGCCAGGGCGCAGCAGCTGCGGTTCAGGTGGGTCCTGCACAGTTCCGCCTTTACAGATTCGGAAAAGGTCATGTCTGTCAGCCCTCCAGGATGTAGCGGCGCTTGCCGCGGAAGATGCGCATGGCCTTGTTGCGGTAGATGTCCAGTATGGCCTGGGCCAGTCTGTCCGGGTCATGGCGGGCGTAGCTCCCCTTCTCATCCGAGAGGGGCCGCTCCACCAGCTCCAGACCCATGGCGCGGATCCGCTCCCGGTCCACAGTCAGGGGGACGGCGTCCTCCTCCCGGTACCTGGACAGCAGTTCCGGCTGCACGGGGGCGGAGTTGGCGAGGCAGATGTCCACCAGATCCGGCTCCCCGTGGGAGAGCAGGGCCTCCAGGTGGTCTGCGGCTGTATAGCCCTCCGTCTCCCCGTCCTGGGTCATGATGTTGCACACGTAGATCTTCGGGGCCTCGGAGCGGGAGATGGCCTGGGCCACCCCGTCTACCAGCAGGTTGGGGATGACGCTTGTGTAGAGGCTGCCGGGTCCCAGCAGGATCAGGTCCGCCCCGGCGATGGCATCCAGAGCCTCCGGCAGGGCGGCGGGGTGCTCCGGGATCAGGGCCACATGGGAGATGCGGCAGTCCTGCTCCTTTTTAAAGGAGCTGATGCTGGACTCCCCCACTACCCGGGTGCCGTTTTCAAAGACCGCCTCCAGCTGCACGTCCGCACCGGTAACGGGGATCACCCGGCCGGTGATGGCCAGAACCTGACCCAGCTCGGCGATGGCGTCCTCAAAGGAGCCGGTGATGCCGGTGAGGGCGGCGAGGATCAGGTTTCCGAAGCACTGCCCGGTGAGGGAGCCCTCCTGGAAGCGGTAGGTGAGCAGCTGCTCCATGATGGGCTCCGTGTTGGCCAGGGCCTCCATGCAGTGGCGGATGTCCCCGGGCGGGGGCATGCCCATGTCCCTGCGCAGCATGCCGGATCCGCCCCCGTCATCTGCAACAGTGACGATGGCGGTGAGATTCTTCGTATATTTCTTCAGACCCCGCAGCATGGTGGAGAGTCCGGTGCCGCCCCCTATGGCGGCAATCTTCGGACCCCGTTCCCACTGCTGAATGCTGGGGTACGCGATGTCCATTTTATAATGACCTCTCTTTAAGGCGGCTGCTTCAGCTGCGGCCCAGATCCCTGTGGCTCTCCTGGACCGGCCACCCTGCTTCCCGGAGCGCATCCGCTGCGGCGTGGGCCACAGCCACGGAGCGGTGGTGACCCCCCGTGCAGCCGATGGAGATGACCAGCCCGGTTTTTCCCTCCTCCTCGTACTGGGGGAGCAGCCAGAGCAGGAGGCTGCTGAACCGCTCCATAAAGTCTTCCGAGGCGGGGGTGGAGAATACGTAGTCCCTTACGCCGCTGCTGAGACCGGTCTGGTGGCGCAGCTCAGGGACATAGAAGGGGTTGGGGAGGAAACGCACGTCCATTACCAGGTCTGAGTCCATGGGGATGCCGTGCTTGAATCCGAAGGATACGACCTTGATCTCCATCTTCCCGTCCGCGCCGCCCGGCCTGCCGAAGAGACGGCGCAGTTCCCCCTTGAGCTTGGCGGTGGACAGGTTGGTGGTATCCAGAATATCGTCCGCCCGCTCCCGGAGGGGACGGAGTTTCTCCCGCTCCTCGGCGATGGCGGCCTCCAGACTGCCGGCTGTGTTCTCCAGGGGATGGGAGCGCCGGGACTCCTTGTAGCGGCGGATGATGACCTTGGGATCCGCCTCCATGTAGAGGATGCGGCAGGGACATTTCATCTCCTTCAGCTGGTCCAGCGCCGTGAACAGTTCTTCAAAGCGGGGACCGCTGCGGATGTCCGTGACCAGAGCCACCCGGTCGTATTCGCCGACGCCGGCCATGCCCAGTTCCGCAAACTTGGGGATCAGGGGCGCCGGGAGGTTGTCTACGCAGAAGAAGTGCATGTCCTCCATGAAGGAGGCCGCCTTGCTCTTGCCGGCGCCGGATGCGCCTGTGATAATGACAAATTCCATGATACAAGCCTCCCGCCGTCACATTCTGTGCTGCAGTGGATGGGGACAGATCAGGGAAGGAGCCGGACCTCCAGTTCCAGTTCCACGCCTGTCCGGCTGCGCACCCGCTCCCGGACCTGGCGCACCAGGTCCAGCACGTCGGCACAGGTGGCGCCGCCCCGGTTGATGACAAAGCCCGCATGCTTTTCCGACACCTGGGCTCCTCCGGAGGTGAGCCCCCTGCAGCCGCACTGGTCTATGAGGGCAGCTGCGTAGTATCCCGGGGGGCGCTTGAAGGTGCTCCCGGCGCTGGGGTACTCCAGAGGCTGCTTCTCCTTCCTGCGGCGGGCCAGATCCTCCATCCTGGCCCGGATCTGCTCCCGGTCTCCGGGCTGCAGAGCGAAGAGGGCGGAGAGGATCAGCCGCGAACCGTCTGTGAATATGCTCTTCCGGTAGCCGAGACCGCAGTCCTGTGCGGGAATCTCTGACAGAGTGCCGTTCAGGTCCATTGCGGTGACGGAGCGGAGCACCTGGACAGTCTCCCCGCCGTAGGCCCCTGCGTTCATGGTGACGGCTCCGCCCACGGTGCCGGGGATGCCGCTGGCAAACTCCAGACCGGTGAGCCCCAGATCCAGAGCGGTGCGGGACAGGGCGGACAGCGTCATGGCTGCACCTGCCCGGATCAGGCCGCCCTCCTCCGAAGAGGCACTGCAGAAGATCCCGCCCGGATGGATGACAAACCCCTCATACCCGTCGTCCGATACCAGCAGATTGGTGCCGTTGCCCAGGAAGAAGGGGACAATGCCCGCATCCCGGGCGGCGCAGACGGCGGTGCGGACCTCCTCCAGAGTGCCGGGGAAGGCCATGAGACGGGCCGGTCCCCCGATGCGGAAGGAGGTGTAGCGGCTCATGGGTTCCTGTTCCAGGACCTCCATGTCCGGACAGAGGCGGGTCAGTTCGCTGTGCAGGTGTTCGAAGCTGTTCATGGGGAACCTCCGGGAAGGACTGTCCGGCTGCTGCCGGCTTCCTGAATTATACCAGATTCTCAGGGGAATGAGAACAGAAAGTTACAGCCGGCATTTCTGCAGA
>CAYYHY010000148.1:0-7069 GCA_964471855.1 uncultured Oscillospiraceae bacterium
TACTGGATGTCCAAATTCCGGGCATAAATTCCCCGCCGTCTGCATAGGACCTGTCTACAGGCGGAACAGCACACCCGCAGGAGATATCCTGTGACACGTGCCGGAGCAGGGCCTCTTCCATCCCCTGCAGTGCAGAAGAAGGAAGAAAGGGCGTCCGTCATTTTTCGGCCTGTAAAACCGCCCTTTTCACCGGGTTTCCCCCAAATCCAGCACTGATAGAGAATGCAGAAACAGCCTCCCCCTTTCAGGGAAGGCTGCTGTACGCTCTTCTCCTGGTCTTTCCGTCTGTCCCCCGGGCATGAAAAAGCCCGTCCGCCTGAAAGCGAACGGGCCTGTGTTCAGGAATCCGGCTGTATTCAGGGTCCGGAGGGACCTGGCACCGGCGTGCATCTGGTTCATGTCCTTTCGGCATCCTCCGTCCTGTCCTTCCTGGGGTGAAGGATGCCCTGGGCAATCATTTTCTCTGTCTCCCGCACCAGCTGGATGCGGCCGCCCACATGACCGGCGCTGGTAAAGTAGCGCACGGGTATGCCGTAGGTCCGGATCACAGCCATGATGGGTCTGTAGAACTTGTGGGACAGGTAGTTCGTCTGCCACCACACCACGTCCGAGTTGATGATGGCGCTGTCAGAGGGCTTGGTTACCCCCACATAGCGCACATTGGCGTTGAGCTGCTGCATTCCTGCCAGGAATGTGGGGTGGCCCCCGATTACCAGCACATTGAGCCCTTCAAAGCAGGAGACATCCAGGCTTGCCAGCTCGCTCTCGTCCGCCTCCTCGTTCTCGGGGTTGGTGGCCTCGAAGAGGGCCTCCTCCAGGGCGTCCGTCTCTTCCTCCATGGCGGCGCTGCGTTTCCGCATGGCATCCAGTTCCGCCTGGAGGGCAGCCAGCTGATCCTGGGCCTGCTTCAGCGCCGCCTCCGCATTCTCCACCCGGGCTGCCGTCTTCTCCGCCCGGTCCGCTCTCTGGCGGGCGTTCTCCAGCGCCTGTGCGCCAGCTCTCTCCCGGGTCTCCGCCGCATCCTTCTGGTTCTGCAGCTCCCTGTTTTCCTTCTCCAGCTGCTGGATGCGCTCCTCCTGCTCGCTGGTGGTTCCCAGGGCGTCCAGTTCCCGGTTCATCTGGGCCCGCTCGCTGTATATCAGTGCGCTGTTCTGGATGCACTCTGTCATCGCAGCGGCTTTCTTCCCATCCAGATTCCGCATGGCTATCAGAGCATCCTTGTTTCCCCCGCCTGCCAGCGCCGCGACGGGCATGGCATCCGCATCCTGGGGGGTCAGAATGGCCTTGTTGTTGAATGTTCCCACGTTGGGTACGGAGAGGGATCCCTTCTTCCCCTCCCCCGCCGGTCTTGTCACAGGAGAGACGCAGGCCTGGGAAAATCCGCTGTCCGGGTCCGTCAGGACCGCAAGGGCCGCTTTCCGTTCCGGCGTCCACACCGGCTCCTGCCTGGGGGAGGCAGTCAGCTCTTTGAAGAATTTCTCCATTCCCTCTGCTGTTGTCTCATAGCGGGGCGCCGGCGCTACCGCAAATCCTCCCTGGCGCATCCCCTCGCAGACTACAAACTCTGAGAATGCGTACAGTTTCTCCATGCATTCCAGCCATTCATCCAGATCGTTCACCGCAGACAGGGTCCGCACCGTAAAGTTTACTGCCAGGTCGGCATCCAGACTGCCGCTGAGGGGCACCACCCACTCTCTGCGTTCCAGCTCTGCCGTTCTGTCGTAGTCCGCCCCTGTGCAGGTCTTCAGATTCTGCTTCAGTCCGCTGGCAAGATCCCCGGAGGACAGCAGCCCCCCTGTCAGATAGTATCCGTATATGCAGGACCGGGCCGAGTAGGCCGCCCATGCCGTGCGGAGTTTTTTGCTGCGGTTCAGCTTTTTCCGGATTTCCTGGCTCCCCCTGATCAGGGAGAACATGGCGGTGCGCTCCCCTTCCGCCGCGCTGCTCCGCGCCCGCGCCATGCTGCCGCAGAATCTCTGGAGTTTCTGGGGGTCTGTAGCCCGCCCTATGATTGTTCTCAGCTCCGAATCAGTCATCTGTTTTCACCCTCCTTTTCTGTGCTCTGCACCATTTTAATCTGCCGGGGCGCAGATCTCTCCGGCCCCGGCACGCCTATGTGTCAAACTCGTGCAGAAACAGGTCCGGCCGGTCCATGTTCCCGGGTCTGTCCCTGTCACACAGGTTGTCGATCTGCTCTTCCGCCGTATCCTGGCTGCTCCACCTGGTGCTGCGCCCCTTGCCTGCATCCCGCATCTCCTTGACGATGACAGGGGCAATCGACCCGCAGATGGCGTGGTAGCGTCTGCGCCAGTTCTCCACCTTTTTCCCGGTCTTCTGCTCCAGGAACTCCTCGATGACCTCGTAGCGGATGCATGCGCAGCTGCGGGCCTTCAGGGCCAGCGCCTCCCACTTTGTGGGGATGTACACGTCCGTGCTCAGGTACCCGTTGAGAAACCGCATGGAAGTGCGGATGCCTGCCAGCGCCTCGGTGGCCAGGGTCTCCCCTTCGGCCAGGTACCGGATGTCCGGGTAGCACTGCCGCAGGCATTCCAGCATGAAATTCATCGCCAGGTCCCCGGGGCTCATGCCGCCGGTGCTGCGGTTCCTGAAGTACCTGCCCCAGCCCAGATAGTGGTACAGAGCCCGGAGCGCATGGATCTCGTAGCTGGAGATGCTGCTGGTAATGTCGCTGAGATCCCTGGATATCCAGAGCAGCTGGCCCAGTCCGGCGACGCTGAAGCTCGCCGACAGCCTGTGCAGACGGCACAGCAGGTCGTCGTCCAGGGTCAGGCTTGCGGCAGACATGTCCTCTGCAACCGCAGGCGGCATCCCCATCAGGCAGGTGACCGCCGGAATGCTGCTCACAGGAGGACCGTTCAGCAGCAGGGACTTGATTTCCATGCTCTTCAGCTTCCTGATCATGCGCCTGCGCAGCTGCAGCAGGCGGAACAGGGGCTTGTCCAGGTCCTGCGCCTCCATCCGGAGCCGCCAGTCATCCTCGTCCACAGTGACCCACAGGATCCACTCCCAGGAGACCTGCCAGCCGTCCAGCATGAAATCATCCATCACGGCAGTCAGCACGGAGGTAACCCAGCGGCTGTAGTCCGGCCAGTCAGGCTTCTTCCAGATCCTCATGTCGGCGGGAAAGAGCGTCTCCAGCGCGCGGAGGTACCACTTCGGGTCCTCCGCCTCCTCGTCGAACTGGTATCCATCTTCAAAGAACCCGTAGGGGGTGTCCTCGCCGAACTTTCTTCCTTCAAAGGGGAAGTCCGGCCCGCCGCGGCCTTCCTCTTCATCCTGCTCGGTCAGACTGTTCAGCATCTGCTTCAGACTGGAGCCTTCCGCGCCGAAGATATCCGATGCGAAGTCGGGGGGCTCCCATTCCTCGTCGTCCTCCCATTCTTCGTCATCCCAGTCCTCTTCCTCCCACTCCCGGAAGGCGCTGAAGTCCATCCCCGCCGGCGCTGTCACCGTGTAGATGCTGTAATCCTCGGTCTTCATGGTAATCAGGACCCAGGCAGCCGCCCCCACCCGGTACAGCAGGTCATCCAGTTCCTCCAGCACCTTTTCCTCGGTCCAGCTCCTGCTCCCGGTCTCCGACGCCATCATCCTGGCTGCGTAGGCCGGGGAGTAGCGCAGCATGAAGATGAGCTGCATCAGCATGCTGTCTGACTCTTCCGCCCGGAAGGGCAGAATCCGTTCCAGCATTCCGGAGACAGACATCATGACGCAGGAATACATGGTCCGCCACTGGGCGGAGGTGAGGCTGACCGGGGGCGGAATCTGGTCCGGTCTGCTGATCCTCCCGTAGATCTCTCCGCGGTCCGACCAGTTCCGGTCTCCCATCAGAACCCCGGTGTCGACGCCGTCCCGGATCCTCTCATAGGCCATGCTCAGCAGCACCTTGTACCAGCTGCCCCCGGCGGTTGCACAGAGCCACACGCAGCGGTCGATGACCGCCGGCTCAACGGCTGCCAGCACCGCATCCCGGACCTCCGCACGCTGGTCCTGGGACAGCCTTTCCGCTGTCATGAGGCTGCTGGTGGTTGTAGTCAGCCCCCGTTCCTTTTCCCACATGCTTCTGGTCTGGCAGATCAGGTCGCCGGCCGTTTCCGCCCCGGTCTCCTCCAGGATCTCCATCACGCCTCTGCTGAGGCCGAGGCTGGATACAGGTCTGCGCAGGGGTTCCTTCCAGCTGACATTTGCTCCCATACGTCTCTCCTCTAGCCGCCGAACCGGCTGAACCGGCCCTGCAGTCTGTTCTGTCCGCTGCCGCCTGTGCTGCCTCCCCCGGTCCCCATCACAAAGCTGGGTCTGGTCTTGAGGCTCCGGTCAAGCACTGTCCGGATCAGCGGCTGCATCTTGACCTTGACGCTGTTTACAATCTCCTGGTACCTGCTGCTGCTCAAACGCAGAGCGCGGCCTATGTCCTCACCGCAGACGCCGTAGTAGTAGCATCTCACCGATATCAGCTCGTATTCCTCCCGCGTCAGCAGCGGCAGAGGGTCATCCTCTTCACTGCTGTCCCAGCCGAGCAGCCCGTCCTGCAGAGTTACCATGGCGCTTATGAACGTTTTCACCCCGTCCTCACCCTCACGCATCAGCTCCACAAGCCTCAGCCAGTCGTCACGGTTGCTGTCGTCCACCAGGCTGCGCCGGAAGACCATCTCCGTTGTCCGGTAATCGTTGCAGTCCAGGGCCTCTTCCGCACTCTCCTTCATGAGCGGACCCAGTCCGGCACACAGCGCCACCGCCCGCATGATAAAGAAATCCTCCCGGCCGAACAGTTCGGGGATCCGGTCTTTCAGCAGGGGCTCCGGATAAAGCAGAGTGGAGACATCCAGCGCCGTCCTGTACTGAAACCGGTGGGTGAAAAACCACAGGTATTTGAAGGGCAGCTCCAGCATGACCAGCGGGACGTCACTGCGGCTCTTCTTCACCGCGCTGCTGCAGGTGCAGGTGGCGTCGGGGAAGCCCCAGAGCATGACGTTCCGGATCCGGGGCAGGGTGAGGATCTCCCGCATCTTCTTCTCAACGTCCGCAGCCTCCCATACGGGGATGCCGCAGGTCTCGCAGGCCGACTCCAGACTGGGAGCAGGACCGCGGTACTGACCCAGAAGAAGCTCCCCGTCACCGGAGCCGTACACGCTGGTACCGGCGGAGCGGACCATGCTCTCGATCACCTGCTCCTGCCACTTCAGCCCCATGGGGGGATCCCATTTCTCGAAGAACCCGCTGCCGCAGATATCCGGATACAGATCCTGGAGCAGCACGCAGAACCAGGGGAGCTGGGGCTTCCGCATCTTCTTGCGGGTCTGCTTGCTCTCATCCTTGGCCTTCAATGCTGTCTTTACGCACAGCTGACCTATCTGGCGGAGGAAGTCCTGCTCCTTGAGCCGGTACTCCTGTTCCGTCATCTTGAACTGCCTCTGGACCGCCTTCGCGCTGTACATCAGCTGCCAGCGCCAGTGCATGGCCCTCCGGAACGTCTCCGAGGGGAAGATGGCCGGATCCGCAGCAGGAGCACAGAACGCACATCCTATCGCTGCCAGCATCTCCCGCCTGATATCAGCAGATGCCTCCCGGGCGGCCGCCCGTTTCTTCTCCGGAAGAACATCCAGCGCCGCCTCCAGCAGCACCTCCCGCCAGATGCCCCATCCTCCGGAAATGGCGTACGAAACCTTGGCAACCCACGGAAAAACCGGCTGCACACAGTCCAGGACGTCCATCAGGTTCCTGCCCAGACGGTATATCAGGCTGCTCGCACCCCGCTCTTTGCTGATCCGGGAGTCCGAAATCGCAAGCTGCGCCAGCAGCTTCCCCATGGTGTCCGCACCGCTGTCAGCCAGAATCGCCAGGACCTCTTCAGACAGACCTGAATCGGGACCCAGCGGCTGCTTCAGGATCGCCCAGGCCTCCTCCTCGGTGCAGAGCCGGCCTCTGGCTTCCGGGTCGCGGTCCCAGTCCCAGTTCCAGCTCCAGGCAAGCCCGAACCGGGTGGAATTCAGGGCATCGATATCTATTTCGTCGTCGTCATAGTCATCATCAAATTCATCGTCGTCGTCATCATCATAGTCATCATCCTCATCGTCGTCACTGTCTTCTATGTCATCTTCATCTTCTTCGTCCTCGTCGTCATAGTAATCTTCATCTTCATCTTCACCAAATTCCAGCCCGGCCATGTCCAGGAGCCATCCGTAGTCATCCGCTTCATCATCATCATCCGTCCCGGCCAGACCGTGCAGTCCGTCGGCAATGGACGGCATCCTGTTGTCTGTGTCCTCCTCCGGCAGGAGTCTCCGGAAGATGTCCTCTTTCGGGGGCGAGGCATCCAGATCCGGCAGTCCTGAAGTCAGCTGGGAAAGGAGCACACCCTTCCTCCGGCCGGCCCTTCCTGCCGTCTGCGTCTCCTGCTGTCTCTGCGGCCGCCCCGCAGGCGTTCCCTGAACAGGGCCTGCCCTGTCCTGCGCCCGCGCGGCGCCGCCCTTCTTTCTTCTCTTCTGTCTGTCTTCTGCCAAGGCTGCAAGCACCTCCTTTTATATGGCTGTATGGCTGCAGTCAGTTTCGAAAATTTTATCATATCCGCCCTGTCTCTGCAAGTCACGGCTCCTCTCCCGGAACTTCCGCCTGTTCCACACCCGGCACTCTTCCCTTCCGGTCTCTGCGCCTCTTCCCCCGGAGGCCGGTCCGGACCGGGACCTTCCCCGGCTTCCCCCTGCCGGGCATCCGCAGTCCGCTCCGTTGAAGAAGATCCTGTCCGGGAGTCAGGTCCTGCACCAGGTGCTCATCCGCCGTCAGAATTTTACTGTCAGCCGGGTCGTTTGTCAAGGGGACGGCTGAAGAATCAAAAAAGATAAATCGGTATCCTGCCAGGAACCTTTCAGATACATTCCCTTTCCTCCTGGAATCCTTTTCCCTCTCTGCGGTTCGCATTGACGCTGAAAAAGCGATATGCTGAATTTTCTGGTGAAATTCAAGCTGTATCCGCTCCTTCTGCCCGTGCGGTTTCAGGAACCCCGCAGGGCGGACAGTGCCCGTCAGGATACCTCCTGTGCCGTACCGGTTTTCC
>CAYYHY010000149.1:0-6896 GCA_964471855.1 uncultured Oscillospiraceae bacterium
AATTCCAGCAGGAAACTTCCGGGCTTTCCCACAGGAACTGAGGTGCACCGAGGGTTCCAAAAAAGAGGGCCTGAACAGGCGGGAATATGGGCAGAGGGTCAAATCTGCGGGAGGAATATTGTCAAACCCGGCGGTCCCGTATTATAATCCCAGTACAGCGGCTCGTTGCCCGGCTCCCCTTCCAGGGACCTGGAACTGAGGGGGAGGACAGAGACCGCGAGGACCCCGGTCCGGCCGCAGGGGAGGGACCGGGTACAGGAGGAATCAGATTGCACAGACACGTGCTTGACAGTCTGCGGGATACAGCCCGGCGCGTGCCGGACAAGCTGGCTTTCTCGGACGGGACCAGCGGTCTTACCTTCCGGGAGCTGGGCCGGCTTGCGGCTTCCGCAGGCACATATCTCTGCAGGAACGGGATCCGGCGCCAGCCGGTGGCGGTGTTCATGCGCAAGTCTCCGGCGGAAGTGGCAGCCTTCTTCGGCGTCATTGCCGGGGGGTGCTTCTATGTGCCCCTGGACGAGGAGATGCCCGCCAGCCGCATCCAGCTGATCCTGGACACCATCAGGAGCCCCCTGGTGATCTGCGACCGGGACACCATCGGAAAGGCCGCATCCTTTGAACTGGGGGACGGCCGGGCGGTGCTCTTTGACGAGGCGGTCTCCACGGAGCCGGATGTCCCGGCCCTGGAGGAGATCTACCGCCGCAGCCTGGACATCGACCCCGTCTACATCGTGTTCACCTCCGGCTCCACCGGCATCCCCAAGGGGGTGGCCGCCTGCCACCGCTCTGTTCTGGACTACGTGGAACAGCTCTCCGAGGTGCTGGAGTTCAGCGGGGACACGGTGTTCGGCAACCAGACGCCCCTCTACTTCGACGCCTGCCTCAAGGAGATCATCCCGGTGCTGAAGTTCGGGTGCACGGCGTACCTCATCCCCAGGGAGTACTTCTCCCAGCCGGTGCGGCTCATCGGGTACCTCAACGAGCACAGGATCAACACCATCTGCTGGGTGGTCTCCGCCCTCACCATGGTGAGCGCCTTTGATGCCTTCTCCGAGGACATCCCCCGGTACCTGCGGACGGTGGCCTTCGGCAGCGAGGTGTTCCCGGCGAAGCAGTTCAACATCTGGCGGAAGGCGCTGCCGGAGGCGAAGTTCTACAACCTCTACGGCCCCACGGAGACCACCGGCATGTGCTGCTGGTACCGGGCGGACCGGGACTTTGCGGAGGACGAGGCCATCCCCATCGGCCGGCCCTTTGACAACCGGGAGATTCTCCTGCTGAAGGAGGACGGCAGCCCGGCGGGACCCGGCGAGGAGGGGGAGATCTGCATCCGGGGTACAGCGGTGACCCTGGGCTACTACAATGACCCGGAGCGGACGGCCCGGTCCTTTGTGCAGAACCCCCTGAACAGCGCCTGGCCGGAGCGGATCTACCGGACCGGCGACATGGCGAGATACAATGAAGACGGCGACCTGGTGTTTGTCTCCCGGAAGGACTGGCAGATCAAGCACATGGGGCACCGGGTCGAGCTGGGGGAGATTGAGATCACGGCCGGCATGGTGTCCGGGGTGCGGATGGCGGCCTGCATCTACGACCAGGAGAGAGGGAAGATTGTTCTCTACTATGTGGGGGACATCCAGGAGCGGGAGCTGTCCGCGGCGCTGCGGCAGAAGCTCCCCCGCTACATGCTCCCGGGGCGGACTCTGCGCATCCCCTCCCTGCCCCGGACGGCCAACGGAAAGATAGACAGAAACGCCCTGAAAGTTCAGTGGCAGGAGAAGGACCGGACACCGGTCCGGGAAAGGAAACACTGATATGGAAGAACTGCTGCAGATCCTCAATGAGATCCACCCGGATGTGGACTTTGAGAAGGAGACGTCGCTGTTTGACAGCGGCATCCTGGACTCCATGGACATCGTGGCCATCATCGCAGAGGTGAAGGACGTCTTCGATGTCTCCATCACGGCGAAGGACATGGTCCCGGCCAACTTCAACTCCGCGGCTGCGCTGTATGCCCTGATTCAGAAGCTGGACGAGGAATGACAGGACAATGCTGTTTACGTCCTACACCTTC
The DNA here is from genome assembly GCA_964471855.1 of uncultured Oscillospiraceae bacterium. Taxonomy (GTDB): domain Bacteria; phylum Bacillota; class Clostridia; order Oscillospirales; family Oscillospiraceae; genus Lawsonibacter. Next base: position 2,075 of record CAYYHY010000149.1, read on the forward strand.
ATCCTCTTTCTGGCTGTTCTGACGGCGGTCTACTACCTGTTTCCCGGAAAGGCGCAGCCGGTGATCCTGCTCCTGGGCAGCTGCCTCTTCTACGCCTGGGCGCGTCCCTCCAGTCTGGTGTACATACTGACCACGTCTGTCACCGTCTGGGCTGCGGGTCTGCTCATGGGGAAGAACCTGGAGAGCCAGGGCCGGTACCTGGAGCAGCATAAAGAGGAACTGACAAAGGAGCTGCGGAAGGCGTACCGGAAGAAGCGGAAGGCCCAGAGGCGGGTCATCTTCCTGGTCTGTCTTCTGTTCAACCTGGGCATCCTGGCGGTCATCAAGTACAGCGGCTTTGCCGAGGCGAACATCAACGCCGTGCTGAAACTGGCCGGAGCCCCGGTGCGCCTGACCTTTCTGAAAATTGCCCTGCCCATGGGCATCTCCTTCTACACCTTCATGGCGGTGGGCTACCTCATCGACGTCTACCGGGAGACGGTGCCGGCGGAGAAGAACCTGCTCCGGTTCACCCTCTTTGTCACCTTCTTCCCCCAGGTGATCCAGGGTCCCATCAGCCGCTACGGGGATCTGTCGAAGACCCTGTACAGCGAGCACCGGTTTCAGTGGAGCACCGTGTCCCTGGGTCTGCAGCGGATCCTGTGGGGGTTCTTCAAGAAGCTGGTGATCGCCGACCGGGTGGCCCCGGCCGTGGCCGTCATCACCGGGGACACCGGCACCTACAACGGGGCCTGGACCCTGGTGCTGATGCTGCTCTACACCCTGGAGCTGTATGCCGACTTTACCGGCGGCATTGACATCACCATCGGCGTGGCGCAGATGCTGGGCATCACCCTGCAGGAGAACTTCATCCGCCCCTTCTTCTCAAAGTCCCTGAAGGAGTACTGGCGGCGCTGGCACATCACCATGGGCACCTGGTTCCGGGACTACATCTTCTACCCCATGTCCGTAAGCAGCCTCAATCAGAAGCTTATGAAGCTTGCCCGGAAGCACTTCGGCGACAAGGCGGGACGCCGGATTCCGGTCTACTTCTGCTCCTTCGCGGTGTGGCTGGCCACCGGCATATGGCACGGACCGAGCTGGAACTTCGTTGCATGGGGACTGCTCAACTGGGTGATCCTCACCGTCTCCGAGGAGCTGGAACCCCAGTATGCAAAGTTCCACAGCCGGTTTGATGTCAGAGGGAAGACCTGGTACCGGGCCTTCCAGGTTCTGCGCACCTTCTCCATCATCCTGGTGCTGAAGGTCTTCGACTGCTACACGTCTCTGGCCGACATCGGCTGGATGTTTGTCTCCCTGTTCACTGTGCCCAACTGGAACATCTTTGCTGACGGCTCCCTGCTGAAGCTGGGACTTGCCCTGCCGGACTATGCCATCCTGGCGGCAGGGACGCTGCTGATGTTCGCAGTGAGCATGGCGCAGCGCAGAGGCAGCGTGCGCAGTCAGATTGCGGCGAAGCCCTGGATCGTCCGGACCCTTGCATGGTACCTCCTGTTTACCGCCGTGCTTGTATTCGGCGCCTACGGCATCGGATACGACGCCAGCCAGTTCATCTACAACCGCTTCTGAGAGGTTGGTGCGAATGGTCAAATTTCTGAAACGCGCTGCTGCCGTGCTGCTGGCTGCCCTCAGCCTCTTCCTCCTGCAGCGGCTCCTGATGCCGAAGTACGCCAGCGGCATCGTGGAGGGAGCCTTCATCCAGGAGTACTACGACGAGCCGAGGAAGGACTTCGACGTGATCTTCGTGGGGGACTGCGAGGTCTACGAGAACTTCTCCCCCGCCGTGCTCTGGGAGGAATACGGGATATCCAGCTACATCCGGGGCAGCGCCCAGCAGCTCATCTGGCAGTCCTGCTGTCTGCTGGAGGAGACCCTCAGCTACGACGTGCCGGACGTAGTCATCTTCAACATCCAGTCCCTCCAGTACAGCGAGCCCCAGAGCGAGGCCTACAACCGCATGACCCTGGACGGGATGCGCTGGGGACCGGCCAAGGTGAAATCCATCATGGCCTCCATGACCGGGGAGGAGTCCTTCGTGGAGTACCTCTTCCCCCTGCTCCGCTACCACAGCCGCTGGGACGAGCTGACGGCGGAGGACGTGGAGTACATGTTCAGGCATCCCAAGGTGTCCCACAACGGATACTACATGCGGGTGGACGTGAAGCCTGCGGAGGATGTGCCGGAGGGGAAGCCCCTGGCGGACTACCGCTTCGGGGACAACGCCTGGCAGTGGCTGGACCGGATGGACGAGCTGTGCCGGGAGAAGGGGACGCAGCTGCTGCTGATCAAGGCCCCCAGCCTCTACCCCGCCTGGTATGACCAGTGGGAGGAGCAGGTGGAGGCCTACGCGGAGGAACATGACCTCCCCTACATTAACTTTCTGGAACTCCAGGAGGAGACCGGCCTGGACTACTCCACGGACACCTACGATGCGGGTCTGCACATGAACCTCTCCGGTGCGGAGAAGCTCTCCAGATGGCTGGGGAAGTACCTGCAGGAGAACTATGACCTGGAGGACCGGAGGGGTGAGGAGGACCTGGCGGCCTGCTGGGACGCCAAGATCCTGGACTACAACGCCGACCGGGACGCCCAGCTGGCCGCACTGAAGACCTCCGGCGAAAGCAGTCAGAACGGCGGGGACAGCTCCGGAACGGACACCCCGGACAGCAGCGCAGAAGGTCCGGAGGGACCGGCAGACGGTGCGGCGCCGGTTATCTCCGGCGCACAGGACCTGACGGCCGTGGCAGGGGGAACCATCTCCTACCGGAGCGGCGTCAGCGCCAGGGACGAGGAGGACGGTCCCCTGCGGTTTGCCGTGGACACCAGGGATGTGAATCTGGCTGTGCCTGGGACCTACACCGCCGTGTACCGGGCAAAGGACAGCGACGGGAACACCGCCGAGGTCTCTGTAACAGTGACCGTGACGGAAGCCCCTCCGGAGGAGGACCCCGCCGGCAGCGGGGAGGCGGAAGACCCGGCGGGCTCAGACGAGCCGGAAGGGGAAGCCATCGGCGAAGCCCCGGTGGATCCGGAGCGCCTGACCTGGGTGGACCAGGAGGCGACGAAGATCCTGCTGACCCTGATCCAGCCCGGCATGTCCCCCCTGGACATAGCCCGGGAGATCCACGCCTATGTCCGCAGCAGCGTGGTCTATGTGGGCAGTTCCGACAAGTCCAACTGGGTCAACGGCGCCTATGAGGGGTTCAGCACCAGGCGGGGCGACTGCTACACCTACTACGCCTGCTCCAAGGTCCTTCTGACAAAGGCTGGAATCCCCAGCGTGGACATGACCCGGGTGGGCGGAACCACCCACCACTTCTGGCAGCTGGTAAACACCGGCAAGGGCTGGTACCACTTCGATGCCTGCCCCCACCCCACCGGCTATGCAGCTCCCCACGACGGGTTCATGATGACAGAGGTGGAGGCCCGGCAGTACACAAAGGACTGCAAGAGCCGCGTCAACTACTACGTCTATGACTACGACCACTGCCCGGTAGCGGTGGTGGGCATGCCCAAGCCGGACGACGGACCGCCCGTTGACGACAACAAAAACCCCTCAAAGGAGGAGAAGCCGGCGGAGGCGGACAGCAGCAGAGAAGAGAAGCCTGACGCTTCCGGCGGAGACAGGTCAGAGAAGCCGGATGCAGAGACCGGAACCGGCACAGAAAAGCCGGATACGGCGGGCACCGGTACGCAGAAACCCGATGCGGAGGGAACCGGAACAGGCACCGGCGGCACACCTGCTGCGGGCGGGAACACCGCTCCCGGTACAGGTGCGGACACCGGAACCCAGACGGGAACCGGGACAGGAACGGCAGAGGAAAAGCCCACTGCACCGGAAGAGAAGCCTGATGCCGGGGGGACCGGTCAGACAGATGCGGAACAGAAACCGGCGGACAGTTCCACTCCCTCCCCTGAGCCGGAGCAGGGCACCGGAGACGGACAGCAGACCCCGGCGGGTTCCCAGACAGAACAGAATCCTGCCGGCTCCCAGCCGGCGGACGAAGGCGAAGGCCAGGGAGGCTCCGGTGAAAAGGAGACTCCCCCTGGCTGACACAGCACAGGCGGGGCCGTTAAGGCGCGTCGACGCCCCGCGGTTTAAAAACGAAAGGACGTGTATTCTCCCATGAGAAAATCCATTCTCTGCCTCCTCCTCTCCCTCACCCTGCTTCTTATGGCAGCCTGCTCTGTCAGCAGTGCAGACAGCCCGGAGGGGGACGGATCCGGATCGGCTCCGCCGCCATCTTCGGCGGACGGCTCCGGAAGCGGTGACACGGACACCTCCGGGACCGCTGAACAGCCCTCCGGGCAGAGCAGCGGCGACGGGTTCGTATTTACCACCGCCTGGGACGAGGACGTGGCTGTGGATGACGACATGAAGGATGTACTGGAGCGGTTGGGAGAGCCGCAGAAGTACTTTGAGGCCGCATCCTGCGCCTTTGAAGGGCTGGACAAGACCTACACCTACTCGGGTTTTGTTATTGTTACCAGACCGGACGGAGAGGAGGACTACGTGAACTCCATCCGCCTGACGGACGACAGCGCAGCTACCCGGGAAGGGGCCTACATCGGCTGCACGGCGGACTATGTTTCCTCCATCTACGGAGAGGGAGAGCGCACGGATACCCTGCTCTATTACGAGAAGGGTGACACCTCCCTCAACTTCGTGCTGGAGAACGGGAAGGTTACATCCATTGAGTACCTGACCTCACGGGACGGCACTCAGGTGTGACAATTTGGCGGCGGACGCCAAAAAACAGACGGGGGACCGCACCTGTGGGACACACATCCCCGGGTGCGGTCTTCTTTTGTCCGGAACCTG
>CAYYHY010000150.1:0-6836 GCA_964471855.1 uncultured Oscillospiraceae bacterium
CAACGCCTTGGTCAACCTGGGGATCATCGAGGGCATCGATACGGACAGCGGGCTCACCATCGCCCCGGCGGTGGACATCGACCGGGCCAGCTGCATGGCGGTGCTGGACCGTCTGATCGGCGCCTATGTGATCCGGGACGGGAAGGCGGCCATCGCAGAGAAGGGGATCACCCTGATCGTGGCGGAGGACGTCACCCTGAGCGGGGAGGCCACGGACCTGCCCATCGTAGTGGCGGGGGATTCCTTGAAGCTGGACATGAAGGGCGTCACCGGCAAGGCGAAGGTGATCGTCAAGACCGGAAAGCTGGAGATCACCAATGCCCCGGAGGGGACGGAGATCATCACCGACGATGCGGCTGAAGTGACTGTAAACGGCTACGAGATGAAGGACAGCGAGGACTACATTGTGCCGGAGGCCAAGCCCGAGCCCAGCAGGCCCAGCAGACCCGGCGGCGGTTCCGGCGGAGGCGGAGGCTCCGGCGGGGGCGGCGGCGGAGGAAACACAGGCGGAGGCAGCGGGGATACGGAGCCTGAACCGGAGACCCCGGCCACCTTCACCGTGACCTTTGACGCCAACGGCGGAAACTTCAATCCAGACAACTGCGAGAGCACCCCCGGGGGCGACAGCGGCTCCGGGGACAGCACCAACCCGGACAACTGCGAGAGCAACCCCGACAACTGCGAAGGTTCGGACAACAGCACAGAGGGCGGGAATACGGACACGAACCCTGAGAACTGCGAGGGCGCCGAGAACGGCGACGAGGGCGGCGCCAAGGATACGAATCCGGAAAACTGCGAGAGCACCGGCAATGAGGCCCAGGGGGGCGGTTCCGACACCAATCCCGACAACTGCGAGAGCCCGGACAACGGGGACCAGGGGGGCGGCGCGGATACCAACCCGGACAACTGTGAGAGCCCTGACAACAACGGCACCGGAAGCGGCAGCGTCTCCGGGGACGGAGGCGTCTACACCATCAGCGGCGTAACTGCGGGCACAAAGTACGGGGATCTGGAGAAGCCCAATGCCCCCGTACGGGACGGCTATGTCTTCAAAGGCTGGTCAACTGCCAGCGGAGACGACAACGAGGTGGACGTGACAGACGATCTGGAGCTCACGGCAGAGACAACATTCTACGCAGTCTGGGAGGCCGAATCCGAAGAGGCCTGACAGACCGCACATATGCATGGCTGCGCCGGCGGCCGGGACCCGGGGTTCCGGCTGCCGGTGCTTTCCAAAAGACAGAGAAAATGAACTGAAGGAGGCAGACGTGAAGAAAATCTGCTCAATCCCGGCCGCGCTGGCTCTGCTGGCGGCTGTCGCCATTGCGGCGGCCGTTACAGCCCACGCTGCGGGAGAGACGAGAACATTTGTAACCCTGGACGAGAAGCACTCTCAGATCGCCCCGGGTGTATCAGAGGACATCAAGTTTGTACGCAAGGAGAACGGGCAGCAGCTGGTCTACTACGCCATGACCGTGGACGTGACCCGGGAGGACCTGACCATCGGGGCCAACTACCGGAACAACGAGTACCGGGAGGGGGACTACGGCATACAGAAGACCACGGAGCAGATGGCCGCAGCGGAGCGGAACCACGGGCACGTGCAGTACTACACCCTGGTGGGGGGCATGAATGCGGACACCTACAACATGAACACCGGGGAGCCCAGCGGCGCCTTTGCCATGGAGGGGCATATCTACCGCAGGAACAACGCCCGCTACCCCTTCTTCTTCGCCATGCGCAAGAACGGGGAGGCGGTGATCGGCCGCACCCTGGAGGACTGGAACCGGATCCAGGAGTCGGACAACCCCATATGGGAGGCCATCGGCGGCTGGCACAACCTGGTCCAGAGCGGGGTCAACGTGGCGGTGGACTGGGACAGCAAGCAGAACGCCCGGGCCGCCATCGGCATCAAGCCCGGGGGCGAGGTGGTCATGCTGGTGGCCGACGGGAAGCAGATGCCCTTCTCCGAGGGCTGCAACATGACGGAGCTGGCCTCCATCTTTCTGGAGATGGGCTGCGTGGATGCGGTAAACCTGGACGGGGGCGGCTCCACCACCTACATCTCCCGGCCCGAGGGGGAGCGGAACTACAAGGTGGTAAACCGCCCCTGCGACGGAGACGAGCGGGCGGTGTCCACCTCCCTGATGGTCATCTCCACCTTCCCGCCCTCCGACGAGTTTGAGCGGGCGGCGGTGGATGCGGACACTGTTTACATTACACCCGGCGGCACCGTAAACCTGACAGCCGCCGGCATCAGCCCCGCCGGCACCCCGGTGGACATACCCGGGGATGTGGAGTGGGCTGTAAAGGACGGAAAGGGCAGCGTGGACGGGGATGCCGCCTCTGCTGTCTTTACAGCGGAAAACGAGCCTGCCGACGTCACGGTGCAGATGATGCGCAGCGGGGAGGAGGTGGGCAGCATTGTGATCCACGTGGTGAAGCCCACGGGATTCAGCTTTGCCAGCCCCTCCATCGCGGTACCCTACGGGAAGTCCATCGACATACCCTTCAGCGCCGTATACAGGACGGAGGGCGGGGAGTACACCGTGGCCCTCCACCAGGGGGACGTGACCGTCACCCTGGAGGCGGAGCGGGAGATGGGCACCGTGACAGGGACCCGCTTCGAGGCAAAGACCATGGCGGAGGACGACCCCTCCTCCCTGACCGGGACCCTGAAGGCCCGGCTGGAGTGTGCGGGGCTGGAGGCCGAGGCCAGCCTGACGGTGGGCCGGGGCTCCGAGGTGCTGGAGGGATTCGACGACAACTACAGCAAAACCCGCCTTTCCCAGTGGCGGGCGGTCAACAGCTTCACCGTGGACCTGGATATTGTGGACCGTACGAACGGCAAGGTCCATGACGGCACCCACGCCCTGAAGGTCACCATCGACTACAGCAAGCTGTACGCCAGCGCCGTGGCCAGCGGGGTGTGGCAGATGTACGCGGGGACCAGCAGCGTCAACGGGAAGGACCTGACCGGGGCCACAGGATACGGCTGCTGGGTCTGGATCCCGGACGAGGACGACTGGTCGGTGCAGGGGATGTACAACTCCAAGAACTACCACCTGGACGAGACCACCAACCGCACCGGCATCAACTACGACGAGGGCCGCTGGCACTACGTGAACTACCCCCTGGACGGGTTCTCCGGCCAGTCCATCAATGCCACCACCTACTTCCTTACCATCTGTCTCTACGGACAGGCCAGCGACGCGGTGCCCATCAAGTCCCAGAACAACAAGCTGGTCTACTATGTGGACACCATCACGGCGGACTACTCCGCGGTCACCCCGGACCGGCAGATGCCGGTGATCGGGGAGGTGCGGGCTCTGCTGGTGGCGGACTCCTACGGGGTTCTCACCAGGGACAGCATATACGAGTTTGAGGACACAAACGAGGTCCAGTTCACCGCCCAGGTCTCCGACTTCGAGGACCTGAACACCACCGGCATCGCCGGGGTGGAGGCCTGGATCGACGGAGTGCAGGTGCCCGCCAAATATGCGGCGGGGAAGCTGGTGACGGACCCCGTCACCCTGGCCCCCGGGGAACACGTGCTGAAGCTGTACGCCATAGACGGGGCGGACAACCGGACCAACGCCACACGGAGATTCCGCATTACGCAGGGGTCGGCGGCCACAGTCAAGGTGGTTCCCAAGGACCCCTCGGCGGACAAGATCCCCATCAACAGCCTGTACTGGATCAACGTGGAGGCCACGGACGTTTCCAAAATCCAGTCTGTCTCCCTGGACATGGACCTGAACAACATCAGCGAGTGGGAACTGGACCACGCGGAGGTGGACCCCAAGTTTGACTTCGAGTGGGAGTTTGCAGATTCGTACAATAAAGACGAGAACATCGCCACCGTGACCCTCACCAGGAAGCCGGGGGAGGACTGGGAGGAGACGGACAGCAGCGTCCTGGTCTCCATGCCGGTGCGCACCTGGGGCAGCCAGGTTCCCTTCCAGACCGCGGAGGGGACTCCGTGGACGGCGGAGCGGGCCTGGTCGGAGAAGAAGTTCTTCCCCATCGACATCAATCTGGAGGTGGACCGGGGCCAGATCACCTGTGTGAAAGGATATGAGCCGGGAGTGGAGCCGGTGTTCGGCGGCAGCCTCCAGGTGGATACGGAGCTGTACCACTTCTCCGAGGTGGTCACAGACCCGGTGAAGAACCCGGACGCGGCGGGGAAGAACAGCTGGCATACCCACACCCCCGAGGAACTGGAGGACCAGGAGGCCACCTGCACCCAGGAGGGCTGGTCGGACCGCACCTTCTGCTCCGGCTGCAGCTCCGTGGTGGACTGGGGCACCACCCATGAGACGGTGCCCCACCGGTGGGCCCTGAACGGAGACAGCCTCATGGCCTGCCAGGACTGCGAGAAGCTCTGCAATGAGGAGGTCGAGGGGGTCATCTACCGGAGCGGGGTGCCCCTGGAGGGCTGGCAGGAGGACGACACCTGCTACGCCGGGGGCCGGAAGCTCACGGGAACCCAGACAGTGGAGGACCTGTGGTACAGCTTCGGGGAGGACGGCGTCTGCGCAGGCAGGAAACCCATTACCGGCTTCTTTGTACACGACGGAGCCACATACTACGCCGAGGCCGGCGTCATGCGGAAGGCAGTCCCCGGGGATGAGAACAGCGACTGGATCTTCATCGGGGAGGACGGATACCACATCGGCGATGACGGCCATGTACACAACGCCGAGGAGCCGGGGAACGTGCCCCCCATCCACTTTGTGGACAACCGGAAGTGCCTGGTGAGCGGATACAAGATCTACACCTGCCCGGAGTGCGGGGACACCCACAGCAGCGAGCTCCTCTGGTATGAGGGGCACAAGTGGAAGGACCCCGGCGCCGGGGACTACACCTGCACCGTCTGCGGCACCCGCGGCATCGACATCGCCGGCTGCGAGGTGGAGTTTGCAGGAACCTACTTCACCTACACCGGGGGCGCCATCCTGGCAAAGCATACGCTCACTTACAGGAACGAGGACGGCAGCATCCGCACCCTCTGGTGCGAGAGCGACCGGGACGGACGGGACGGTCTGTCCACCTATACGGACAACGTAAACGTGGGCATCGCCACCCTGAAGGTGGAGGGCCGGGGGGACTTCTACGGGGAGATCTACGCCCAGTTTGAGATCGTCCCCGCCAGCGTGGGCTCCCTCCGCTGCGTGGAGACAGAGCACGGCTCCCTGGAGCTGAGCTGGGACCAGGCCCCCGGGGCGGAGTACTATGCCGTCTGGCACCGGAAGAACGAGCAGGGGGACTGGACGGAACTGGTTCCCCGGGTGGACGGCACCAGCTATACGGTAACCGGCCTGGAGATGGGGGAGCGCTATGCATACCGGGTGGCCAGCCGCACGGATGTGAACGGCCGCACCTTCTACTCCACCAACTGGTCCACCACCGTGTCCGGTGTCATGGACCACGACTGGATCGACAGTGAGGAGCAGTCGAAGGCACCCACCTGTACCGAGGACGGCATCCTGGTCCATACCTGCGCCCTCTGCGGGGAGACCGAGACCCTGACCCTCCCGGCCCTGGGCCACAGCGTGGCCGAGGACGGGTGGACGGTTACAAAGGAACCCACCAGAAGCCAGGAGGGGGAGAAGACCGGCACCTGCACCCGCTGCGGTGAGACGGTGACGGAGACCATACCAAAGCTTCCCCCGGTTTCCTCCGGTTCCGGAGGCTCCACCTCCCCCTCCCACAGACAGGAGACGGTGACCAATCCCGACGGCTCAAAGACAACTACGACCAAGGACCGGGACGGCACCGTCACCGAGACCACAAAGTATGAGGACGGCAGCGTGACCGAGAAGGTCACGGAGAAGGACGGAACAGTGAAGGAGACCGCCACGGACAGAGACGGGGTTACAGGCTCAAAGGAGACAGATCCGGAGGGCCGCATTACAAAGGCAGAAGTGACCGTCCCGGAGGACGCCGCATCCGGCCGTGAAGGCCCGGTAAAAGCGCCTCTGGAGATCCCGGCAGCGGAGCGGGCGGAGGACGCCCCGGCCGTCCATGTCACCGTACAGGGCGGCGGGAAGGCAGCCGTGGAGATCCCGGTTCCTGAATTCGGACCCGGCACCGTGGCCGTTCTTGTAAATGACGACGGCTCCGAGACTGTCCTTCGTGACTGCGTTCTCGGAGAGAACGGCGTCATATTCCACGTGGACGGCAGCGCCGACGTAAAGATCGTGGACCGGACGGAAGTCTTTGCCGACGTGGACCCGGCCGCCCACTGGGCCGCCGATGCCGTGGAGTTTGCAGCCGCCAGGGAGCTCTTCAGGGGCACCGGCAACGGCATGTTCACCCCCGGCGGGGACATGACCCGTGCCATGCTCGTGTCTGTGCTCCACCGCCTGGTCTATGAGCCGGATGCGGCTTCAAAGGGCTTTGCAGACATCCCCTCCGGCGCCTGGTACGCGGAGGCCGTGGCCTGGGCGGCCAGGGAAGGGGTGGTTTCCGGATACAGCCCCAGGGAGTTCGGTCCCGAGGACAGCATTACCCGGGAGCAGCTGGCCACCATCCTCTACCGCCATGCGCAGAACACCGGTCTTGCAGACGGCCAGTCCGGATCCCTTGCAGGCTTTGCAGACGCAGGCAGCGTCAGCGGCTTTGCACAGGAGGCCATGGCCTGGGCTGCAGGTACCGGTCTTGTAAGCGGAACAGACAGCACCCATCTCTCACCATTGAACAGAGCCAGCAGAGCGGAGGTCGCAGCCATCATGATGCGCTTCTGCGAACTGGCTGCCAGACAGCGGTAAACAGCGCGGAGGGCGGAGCACATGCTCCGTCCTTCGTTTTTCATCCCCGGCACTTCCCGCCGG
>CAYYHY010000151.1:0-6831 GCA_964471855.1 uncultured Oscillospiraceae bacterium
CTGCACGCGGGTCTGTCCGGCTCCGGTCCAGTCCTGCATGCCATGCAGGACAGAAGAGATGTGTCATTAGGTGGCCGGCTGTCCGCCGCAGTCCCGGACTGAAGCAGAGAGGGGTGACCTGCTGTTTCTCTTCCGCATTAAACAGCCCTCTGTCCGCTCCCGGACCTGCCCCGCAGGTCCGGGTTTCATGTTTTATGCTGGTCCCCGTCTTCCGCCGCCTTCTGCGTCCTTGAAAACGGGCTCAGGTTGATGAAGAGCTTCTTCAGCTCCTCTGGATTCTCGCACTCCTGGAACAGGTACTCCAGCAGTTCCTCCTGCCGGGCCTGGCCCAGGGTCAGACGGTACAGGGAGAGGATCCTGATCAGCCGTTCGTAGCTGGAGCCGTCCCGGCTCATGGGGTACATGGGGACGATGCGCTCAATCGGGACCTGCTGGTTCTCCCCGAAGCACCAGCAGGGAATCAGGTCCGGCTGGCCGGGCTTCTTCTCCGCCTCCGCCGCCTGGAACATCTGCTGCCAGAGATCCCCCTCCGTAAAGGGGATGCTGCCGTACTTTGCAGCCACATTCTGCCGGATGGCCAGACACTTGTAGCGGTTGACCCTGCCTTCCCTCTGCTCCAGGTCTACGGGGTTGGACGGAAGGTTCCAGTGCATCACACGGCGGCAGTAGCAGTGAAAGTCCAGCCCCTCCTGTCCGATGGAGGTGGACGCCAGGACAAAGGGCCGCAGAGGGCTGTTGAATGCGGCGCGGATGCTTTCGCTGCGGTGGACATCCTGCTTCCTGTCCCCCACGCTCTTTGTCATGAGACCGATGGCGTAGTGGGCCCGCATTCTCAGCTTCTTTTCCTCGTTCGCCTCGTCGGATTCCCCCTGCACCCGCCTTCGGAATGCAGGGTAGGTGTCCACCAGATAGGATGCGGTGTGGACCCGCAGGCTGTTCATCATGATCGAGTGCACCCTGGCGTCCCTGGCTTCACTGGACTCCATGCCGCTGCCGGAAAAGCCGGTGCTGTCCCGGACAATATGGAGGTACTCGTCGAACATGGCCTGGAAACAGCCGTCTCTGCAGTAGCGGAGCACATCCTGCCAGTGGCTGGTGTCGTCCGTCTTCTTTGCATAGAACCGCTCGGATGCCAGAGCCACCACAGCCGTTGCTTCCGTGGTGTTGAAGCAGCCCAGGAAGACCCTGGCCAGGGCAGATGCTCTGGCGGCATCCCCGGTGGAGCGGAAGATGCATACAGCGGGGGAGCCGAGAACCATGTCCGTGAGAACGGTGACCAGATCCTCCGGTTTCCGCCCCAGTTCCAGTTCCCCGCCCAGGGCCATGAGCTCCCGCAGGCGCTCCAGGTGCTTCGGGTACGCCTTCTCCTGCCTGCCGCCGCTGCTCTCCTCCTGTTCCTCTTCCTCTTCTTCCCCTGCCCCCTCCATGGCATCCAGCCAGGTCTGCACATATTCCATGCCGTCCATGAGCATGGGAGCCAGGGTGTACCACCGGCTGTCCTCCGCCCCGGAGGTCCGCTTCTGATACTTCTCCAGCGCCTTCAGCCGCTCCTGGAGCGCTGCCCGGATGTCCCGCTGGATCTCCTCCAGGGACTGCCCGAGATTCATGGATGCCGCCGGTCTGTACATCTCCGCCAGCGTTCTGGATGGATACAGAAGGGTAAACAGGTTCATGCTCGCCGGCTCCCCCTCCCTGAGCCGGAATCTCAGCCGGGGATAGGGATACCTGCGTGTGGAAGTGTAGGAGCGGCTTTTCTCGTTCTCCGCCTGCTCCGCCAGCACTCCCACTGTACGCCGCTCCGCCTCGCAGGAGATCAGGGTGCCGATCATCCGCGGCACCATCTCCCAGGAGGAGAACACCAGGATCTTGGAGAAGTTCCCGCTGCCGCGGTAAGCCCCCTGCAGCTGGTAGTACGGCAGACTGGGGGGCACCCAGAGCAGCAGCTCGCCTCCCCCCTGGAAGGCCGCATCGATGAGGCACTTCAGCCTCGCGTTGCTCTCCGGCAGAGGGCTGTACCGGTCCACCTGATGTCTGCTTACCCACAGGAGCTTCCTGTCCGCCTTCTCAACTTCGTCCGGATGCTCCCGGAAGTACTTCTCGATGTCTTTCTTGAGCCGGTAGTCGTTCATAAAGGACAGGAGAAAGGGGCTGCTCTTCACATAGTCGGCCGGGACAGAGGCAGTCATCCCGCAGTCCTTCATCAGCCTGCCCGCCTCCAGGTAGGACTGGATATCCTTCTCCGTCACCGCCAGCGCCTTCTTGACGCTGCTGTCGTCGATGCAGTCCCCGGAGTCCATGACCGAGATGCGCTCCGTCCGGCATACCGCTGCATACATGGCGTCTTCCGCCCGGCTCTTCATCTGCAGGATGGAAGTGCCGTCCCCCTTCAGCTCCCGGAGCTCCGCAGAGTAGCCGCGCCAGATCTGCCGGAACTGCTCCGAATGCCCGGAAAACAGGAAGTCCATCACCTGCAGGAACTCGGAATAGTGCTCGTCGCCTCCGGCGCCGCCTTCCTCCCCGCTCTGGTCCATCTCCTCCAGGGTTGTATACAGCCTGTAGGGCGTAGCAGAGAGGAGCAGAATGCGGGTGCCGCTGCCCCCCAGGAACTTCCGGGCCAGAATGCCGGCATCCGATTCCTCCGTCTCGCTGAGCAGGGACTTGAAGCGCTGGAACTCGTCCATGATCACCAGATCCGGGTTCAGCATGTCGGCTCCGATGCGTGCAAACATGGTGCGCAGCTGGCCGAGGATCCTGGTGCCCTCCCTGTCCGGCGTGCCCCCTTTGGGATGCGCCTTCAGGTGCTGCCGCAGGCTGTCCAGAATGCCGCTCTCCCTGTCATACAGCCGGATCCGCTCCATTACGGAGGCGGGGTACTTCCCCTCTGTCCGCCGCTCCGCCTCCTCCACCCGGCCCCGGTACACCCTGGACTGTTCAGCCCACGACTTCGGAGCCCAGGCGACAAGAAACCGGATCAGAGGTGACTGGAGATCCTCCAGCTCCGGCATCCGCTCCAGAACAGCACCCATGAGGGCCCGCTCCTCCACGGTGCCGCAGCCCGACGACATGTCAAAGGAGGTGCCGGGAGTCAGAGGGATCAGCTGGATATACGCTTCCCGGAGTCCCGGGTCCCCCTCCTGCTCCGCCAGTTTCAAATGGAGCATGGAGAGCCTGGCGTCCCCTGTCTGCTCCACCCGCGCCGAGTCCGACACCCGGAGCTTTTCGATGTTCTGACTGGCAATGCTGCCGTTGGAGCAGATGTAGGCCACACGGAAGATGCCGCCGTCCTCCGGCTCCCCCATCCGCATGAGGGCCGTCTTGATAATGGTGCCCCGGGCGATAAGCGTCTTGCCCAGCCCCACTTCGTCCGCCACCAGAACCCGGTTCTGGCCGCTCCGGAACAGCTCCGCGACCCGCTCCACAGTGGCCCGCTGGAAGTCCTTCAGACCCGCCATGGTGCTCCGCTCTATCTCTTCCAGTTCATGCCTTGTCACGCCCGTCACCTCCCGTCCTTCGGACCCGGAGCCCCAGGGTCCTGCGGAACGTCTCATACAGGGTCCGGAACTCCGGGGGCACAACCCCGTCCTCCGGCAGCATGGCCAGCAGACGGCCGATCTCGCTGAGCCGGGCCGGGTCCTCCAGCGCTGCGCTGAGCATCTTCTCATACAGGGCCGGCAGCTGCTGCCCGGTCCTTCCTCCCCCCTGGGGGTTCGCGGTCTGCTGTTCCATAAGGGAGAGCAGGCTGTCGTCCTCCAGGACAAAGCTCACATACTCCACAAAGCTGCGCTCGTCCCGGACCACATGGTTCACAACTGCCCTGTCCCGCTCCGCAGGGATTCCCTCCGTGGGCAGCAGGATGATCCGCTCCAGTTCCGCCTCTTCCGTTCTCACCTGCAGGGCATAGAACTCGCTGAGCTGCAGCAGGTCCAGACCGCAGAACTGCACCCCGTCCTCCAGGGGCTTCGGGTTTGCAGTCCGGAAGGGACGGATGCGGATATCCCCCTCCGGCATTCTGCCTGCCACCTGCAGGGTCACTTCCCAGGTATCCCCTGTACTGCTGACCCTGGCCCGGATGTTCATCCGGCAGACGGCCTTCACCGTCTGCTCCAGCTGGTCCATTCTGTCCTTCTCCGGATCCTCTTCCGGCTCCACCGGCTCCGCCCGCTCAAAGGGGTTGTTCCTGCCGTCCTCGGGACCGCAGAACAGATCCTCCAGGAATTTCGCACCGTTGAGATACCAGGGCGTCGTCTGCAGCCGCAGCATCATCTCCACATTCCGGTGCACGGCTGATTCCGTGGCATTCATGGACCCCAGGTAGAGGCTTGTTTCCGAATTCTTCCGCCGCAGGAAGATCTTGGCGTGGATGTCCTGCTTCTGCGTCCGTTCTGCCTCTCCGCTCTCTCCGGACCGGTCCGGGGTCCCGCTGGAGATCACGTCCTCCCCGTCCACAATGTCGTCCTTCAGGACGTAGATGACAAAGTCCCCCGCCTGCTCCCGGGTAAAACGGGACAGCTCCGATCTGCGGGTGATGAGCACCCGGGTGGTGCCCTTCAGGCTGTGAACAGGGCTGGCCCAGGCCTCCACCATGCTGCCGCTGAGAAAGGGGGAGAAGACCACCAGCTCATGGAAGGTGCAGTCTGCTGCCCACCGCTTCGTGCACAGCAGGGGATCCTTCGTCATGTCGCAGCCTTCCGGTCCGATCCCCAGGGGCATGATGTCAAAGCTGTCTTTGAACCTGCTGTCCTCCGTAGTGAAGGACACCCCCTCCAGGGCCTCTGCCAGCTGTTTCAATAAGAAGCGCTTCGCCCTGACGTGCTGCACTCCCTCGATCCGTTCCCGCAGCCAGTTCAGGAAGGCGATGAGAGGTCTGGTCTTTTCCGCCGTGTCCGCCTCCTCCGAGCTGTCCAGGGCTGCGCTGACATCCCAGCTGCGGTCAAAGGTCAGGTTCCGGCTGAGCACCACGAACCGGTACCGGTACTGGCCTTCCCTGTTTACATACTGGAGCACCCAGGTCTTGGGGTGGAAGGCGGGGTAGTACACCGCTCCCCGGCTCTTCGGCAGCGCCACAGGAATCACCATCTTCTCCAGCAGCAGGTTCAGGGGACCGGGCTTCCCCGGCACCTTGATCTGCCCCGCCTCGCAGAAGACCAGCACCTTCTCCGAGACCTTCTGGATGGCGTTGAGCACTCCCACCGGGTTCTGCCGCAGGGTGCTGTCCGTCTCCTCCGACAGACCCAGCGCCAGGCATACCCCCGTCAGGGCCTCCAGGTCCAGAGAGTAGGTGGTGGCCACCGCCATGTTCAAAGTGAAGCCCCTGGGCGGAGCAAGCAGTGCGCTGTAGTCCAGCCGGTCCGCATCACTGTCTGGTCTGAGCAAAGCTGATCCCCTCCCCCTCGAAGATGTCCATCAGGATCTGGCTGGCGTTGCCCAGCCGGTAGTCCAGGTACCGTCCTCCCACCCAGGCGTCGTCAGGAAACTCGTTTCTCCTG
Organism: uncultured Oscillospiraceae bacterium; assembly: GCA_964471855.1. Lineage (GTDB taxonomy): Bacteria > Bacillota > Clostridia > Oscillospirales > Oscillospiraceae > Lawsonibacter. The sequence goes on from CAYYHY010000151.1 coordinate 5,487, forward strand.
CAGAGCTTGGCTCTTCTGCGCCCCTTCAGGGAGATCTCCCTCTGGATCAGGATCTGGTCCGCACGCTCCAGGTCCCCGGCCAGCACAGCCCGCCGGAAGTCCGTCAGGAACAGGTACAGTTTTGGATTCCGGATGTCCAGAGCGGACATGATCCCGTCGATATCCGCCTCCATCATGTACGGAACCCTGGACTCCACCTCGGCCCACTCCGCAGCGGCATCCCCGTTTCTTCCCTCGGACAGAATCCAGTTGTACCGCACCCGGGCCGCATAGACCATGCGGTTGAACTGGCAGGCCAGCTTCATGTCTGCCGCCATCTCCGCCGGCACCCTGTCCCTGACCTCCTCATACAGCAGCAGGAAGGGATCCCGGATCCCGCCGCTCCGGTATTTCGAGACATCAACCCGGTTCTTGAGCAGCCAGCCAAGCAGGGAGTCCCCCACCGAAGTCTCCATGCGGGTGCGGAGAAAGGCCGCCTCCGTGGGCGTAAGCCTGACAGACAGGCTGGAAAACCATTCCCCGTAGTAGTCATCCGGGACAGTGAAGAAGTTTGCACTCCGGTCCAGCCCCGCATCCCGGTCGTCCGGCACATCCTCCGGGTCCTTTCTGCGCCTGCCGCTGGACGATGCCTTCCTCTGCTCCAGACAGTACAGGGCCGTCCGCAGCAGCTCCTGGATGGTGCAGTCCCGGGTGCAGATGCCGTAGGTCCGGATCCCGTTCCAGTATATGCTGGAGGGCGGTCTGGTCACCCACCTGTTCTCCTCCAGGTTTCTCCTGCCGATGATCCCCTCCGCTTCCGGGCAGTTCTCCATCAGCTGTTCCCCGCAGGCCTTCTCTTGCCTGTCCACTTCCTTCAGGACGATTTCCAGACTGGTTCCGTACTTCCCCAGCGACGCATCCTTCAGGATGTAGGGAACGATCAGGAAGTACTTGGCGATGGTCTGCACCGTCGACGTGCCCGGAAAGAACAGGTCGGCAAAGCCGTCCCGGATCCGCCCGATGCCGATCTCGTCCACCGTCCCCTGTTCCTGCAGCAGATTCATGACTTCCTTGACTTTGTCCCTGTCCGATCTGGAAAAGTCAACCCAGCCTATCTTCACGGTCTCTCCCCCCTTTTCTCCTGCTCTTCCGCTCTGTCACCGCTCCTGCCCTCTTCTCTTCCGTCGGGAAAGGCAGGTTTCCCGCATGTCTGCCGTTTTCCCCGCAGCTCCGGCTGTCAGAGCGCAGGTCCCATTATCCCACAGAACGCCCCTGGGAACAAGCCTCGCCGCCCTGCCGGGCCATTCCTAGCAGTTCCGGTTCTTCGCCCCTCCGCTGGCCGGGAACCCCTCCGCCGCAGGGATTC
>CAYYHY010000152.1:0-5185 GCA_964471855.1 uncultured Oscillospiraceae bacterium
TGGATGGAGGAGGACATTGTCACCCGCTTTGTGGACTTCATCCGCACAGTGTACGGCAAGGATACCCTGGAGGAGAACCTGACCTTCATTGCCCAAGCCCTTGGCACCAGGGGACAGAGCAGCCGGGATAAGATCCGGAACTACTTCGTGACTGGCTTCTACAAGGACCACGTCAAGACCTATCAGAAGCGACCCATATATTGGCTGTTCGATTCCGGGAAGCAGAACGGCTTCAAGGCCCTGGTGTACATGCACCGCTGGGACGCGGACACCGCAGGCCGCGTGCGGGTAGACTATCTCCACGCTCTTCAGGGCATCTATGTCAGGCAGATGGAAACCCTTAAGAGCATCGTGGACAGCCAGCCGGGTACCCGGGAGGCCGCCCGAGCTGCAAAGCAGCGGGAGAAGCTTTCGAAGCAGCTGATTGAGACCCGGGAGTATGACGAACGGCTGACCCATGTCGCTCTCTCCCGTGTGGATATCGACCTGGATGACGGCGTCAAGGTGAACTATCAGAAGGTCCAGAAGGGTCCGGACGGCAGGAGCCTCGATATCTTTCCAAAGCTGTAGGAGTTTCCTGAATTCTGCAGGCTGGCAGATCAGCTGCCATGTCAGATCTGCCAGCCTCTTCAATAATCTGGACCACACGCAGTGCGGACACCCGAAATCTAACGCGAGGAGCGATTTATGGCAGACCTGAAATTCAATCAGATTGCTGACAGGCTCAATGGCATATTCGCCGGTGAGGGGCGGAAACTGGTCTTCTGGTATGATACCGACGGAGAATTCGCTTCAGAGGTTGAATCACTGGAACTGAAAGGAGCCAAGGTCTATCACCTGGAACCCGGCAGCCAGCTCCGGACCAAGATCCTTCTGGAGCGGGAGGACCCAGAAACCAGTTACCTGATCTATGCTCCGTTTCCTAAGCCGGATATTCGCGACAACCACCTGGCAGACACGCTGGGCTACTCTGTGGAGTTTTCTGCAGACTGGGTCAGCCTGATGATGCAGGATCTTGGCATGGATGAATCCTGCCGCCCAGTTCTCCAGCAGTACCGGAAATTCTTTGGCAGCAAGGCGAGAGTGGATGCCTTTAAGGCTCTGCATATTGAGAGCTGCACCCCTGCTTCTGCCCTGGTTGGCATGATGAGTGTTCTCTGCAAGGTCAAGGTATCTTCCTTTGAAGAGACGGTACGGGCAGTCATAACCGGAGGCAGCCTGGAAAACAATCCGCTGCTGTCTGAGCTTGCCAGATACGGTCTCCTGGATTCATTCTGGGTTCAGTGCTCCTCCGTATTCGGATACAGCTCGGAGCATCCGTCTTTGACTGGTCTGATTGCAGCACTGTTTGTCACCTGTGCAGAGCGCTCTCTGCACCAGGAGCTGCCGGAGACCTGGAAACCCTTTGTCTCCCCGAAACAGGGCACAGCGGAGACGTTTCTGGAGAACCTGATGAACAACGTCCTGTACCAGGACAAGTTCGATGAATTCTCAGCCTCCGTTTGGAAGGCACTGGACGGAGAAAACGAACTGAAGAATGTCAGCTGTGACGCTCTGGCGGACTGCTTTCTGTTTGCAGAAATAGACGAGCGAATCCTCCAGTGGATGGTGAAGCGTATTCTCAACGAGGACGTCTATGCGAAGCTGGCAAACCGGACCATCCCCGAGATCTGTTCTGAGCGCCGGAAAATGCACTTCGGTCAGAGGTACAGCGACGCCTACTGTGCTGTGGAGAATGCCTGGAACCTGGCTCTTCCCAGGAACTGGTCAACGCCCCGCAGCCCGGACAACCATCTGGGATGGGTCGGCAACCTGGTCAGCCGGTATACAGATGAACTGTACAGGGTAGACCAGTATTACCGCTGTTTCTATCTCCACTATGACCGGCTTGAGGACAGCGGTCCCTATGAAGAACTTCGCAGCCGGGTGGAGCGCATCTACTCAAATGACTACCTGGCCACTCTGCTGCCGGAGTTTTCGGCAGCACTGAAAGAGTCGGAAGGCAATGCACAGATCCCCAGACAGTTCAACTTCTATGCCTCCAAGGTTAGAGATCGCAGGCAGCGTTCTGTTGTCATTATCTCTGATGCCATGCGGTATGAGGTGGGTGTCTCCCTTTTTGAGCGTCTGAAGGAATACGAGAAGGGTGAGCCCAAAATCAGCGTCATGCAGAGCACTCTGCCCAGCGTCACCCGGGTCGGCATGGCTGCACTTCTCCCCCACTCCACTCTCACTGTAGAAGATGCGGACAGCGTCCTGGCAGATGGTCTGCCGACCGTGGATCTGAAGCAGCGGGAGGCTGTCCTGAAACGCAGCAGGTCGGCCAGCCGGGCTGTTCAGTTCGACACTCTCATGGGCATGAGCGTGGAAGAACTCCGGAATGTCTTCAGGGGACAGGATGCAGTTTACATTTACCACAACCAGATTGATGCCCGGGGGGACAAACTGGCTACAGAAAATGAGGTGTTTGCAGCATGCGAAGAAGCCATAGACGAGATCTGCAGGCTGATCCACAGGCTCACCACCTCAGCCAATGTAACTTCCTTTCTGATCACCAGTGACCACGGTTTTCTGTACCGGCGGGATAAACTGACTGGAAGCGACAAGATCTCTGGTATTCCCGGAGCCAGCGACCGCTATGCTATAACAGAGCAGCCGCTTAAGGAGACCGGTGTCTGCAGCTTCCCGCTGAGCAAAGTCTGCGGCTGTGAAGAGGACGGGCGCTTTGTCAACCTGCCGGTAGGCGCCGATCTCTTTACTGCTCCCGGCTCCGGAAAAAACTATGTTCACGGAGGCTGTTCACCACAGGAGATGCTGATCCCCGTCATTGAAGTGAAGACAGTAAAAGCTAATGTCGACACTGCTGATGCTCAGCTGCAGCTGTTAAGCCTGCTGAAAAAAGTGACAAACCTTCACACCAAGGTCGACTTTTTCCAGCCGGAGGCTGTCAGCGATGTAGTGAAAGCCGCAGAGTACCGTGCCTGGTTTGAGTCAGACACCGGCGAAAAGATAACTGGGGAACAAATTGTGAAGGCAGATCTCACGGATGAGGATGCGGGAAAACGAGTGCTTACGTTGAAATTTACTTTCAAGAACCGCACCTACGGCATGGATCACAAGTACTATCTGGTAGTTGCAAACAGCACCGGTCTGCAGGTTCTGCGCAAGGAAGTCATTATCGATATTCCCTTTGCAGACGACTATGGATTCTAAGACGACAGGGGGGCTGACAGGTGGCTGACAGTCAGGCAAACGGAATGGGAACGCCGGCGTTCACGAATTCCCTGAACCAGCGTCTCAGAGAATGCTTTGACGGTCGTATTGTCCGCAAGGACCTGACCAAGTCCATCAAGGAAGGAGCCAATGTTCCTGTCTACGTCCTGGAGTTTCTTCTGGGGCAGTACTGCTCCTCCGATGATCCGGATATCGTGGAAGACGGAGTGCAGACTGTCAAGCACATCCTGGCGGAGAACTATGTCCGTCCCGATGAGGCGCAGAAGACTCTCTCCGTCCTGCGGGAACGGGGGGCTTACACGGTCATCGACCGCATTACAGTCCATCTGAATATCAAGATGGACCAGTATGAGGCTGAGTTCTCCAACCTGGGGGTCAAGGGAGTCGAAGTTGACCCTTCCTACGTCCAGAAGTTTGACCGTCTGCTGTGCGGCGGCATCTGGTGCATCGTCCAGCTGCAGTACGACTTCAAGGAAGACAAGCGTGCCAGTCCAATCGTAATCCGGCGGCTGACTCCCATCCAGATGCCCCACATCGACATGAACGAAATCCTGGACGGCCGCAAACGCTTCACCAAGGACGAGTGGATTACCATTCTGCTCCGGTCCACCGGCATGGAGCCTGACCGGTTTACCGACCGGCAGAAGTGGCTTCTCCTGGCCCGCATGCTGCCCCTGGTGGAGAACAACTTCAACCTGTGTGAACTGGGACCCCGCTCCACCGGCAAGTCCCACCTCTATAAGGAGATCTCCCCCAACTCCATCCTGGTTTCCGGCGGTCAGACGACGGTCCCCAACCTCTTCTACAACATGAGCACGCACCAGGTCGGACTGGTGGGGCTCTGGGACTGCGTCGCCTTCGATGAGGTTGCAGGCATCAAGTTCAAGGACCAGGACGGCGTCCAGATCATGAAGGACTTCATGGCCTCCGGCTCCTTCTCCCGGGGCAAGGAGGAGAAGGCTGCCAGCGCATCCATGGTCTTTGTTGGCAACATCAACCAAAGTGTGGACACCATCCTCAAAACGAGCCACCTGTTTGAGCCCTTCCCCGCCGTCATGGCATATGACACCGCCTTCCTGGACCGCATCCACTGCTACATTCCCGGCTGGGAGATCCCCAAATACCGGCCGGAGTATTTCACCAACGACTACGGCTTCATTACCGACTACCTGGCGGAGTTCCTGCGGGAGATGCGCAAGACCACCTGCAGCGACGCCTGCGACAAATACTTCCGGTTCGGCTCCAATCTGAACCAGCGGGACATGATTGCAGTCCGCAAGATGGTATCCGGCTTTACCAAACTGCTCTACCCTGACGGCGTCTATACCAAAGATGACATGGAGGAGATTGTCCGCTATGCGCTGGAGTTCCGGCGCCGTGTCAAGGAGCAGCTCAAGAAGATCGGCGGCATGGAGTTTTACGATGTCAACTTTTCGTACATCGACTGCACCACCTTCGATGAGAAGTATGTCTCAGTCCCTGAGCAGGGCAGCGGCAAGCTCATCCCGCAGGGTGTCCCCTCCCCCGGTCACGTTTACACTGTTTCCAGGAGCAAGTCCGGATTCATAGGCGTATACCGGCTTGAAACGCAGGTTCTTCCCGGCAACGGCAAGTTCACCCCAGTCGGCATCGGTTCCGACAAGGAGGTCAAGGAGAGCGTCCAGACAGCTTTCAGCTATCTGAGGGCAAATGGAAACTCCATAAGCAGCAAAATCACCACCACTACAAAGGACCTGGTCGTCAGCTATGCTGACCTGAACGGAATCGGTCAGACAAAACACCTGGCCCTTCCCACGCTGATTGCAATCGCCTCTGCTGAGATTGACAGACCCACTCTCTCCAGCCTGGCAGTCCTGGGAGATATCAGCATAAGCGGCACCCTGCTGAGAGTGGAAGAGCTGGCCAATGTGCTCCAGGTGTGTCTGGACAGCGGTGCAAAGAAGGTGCTGCT
>CAYYHY010000152.1:5285-6825 GCA_964471855.1 uncultured Oscillospiraceae bacterium
AAAGTCGGAGGCCTCCCGCACGGGGAAGCCTCCGATTTTCTGTCCATATGCAGCTCAGTCGTCCCAGATAACAGTCTGGAAGTAGTCCTCCGGGGTCTCCCTGCGGCGCATGAGCCGGGTGGTGCCGTCCTCCTGGAGGAGAATCTCGGCAGAGCGGAGACGGCCGTTGTACTGATAGCCCATGGAGTGTCCGTGGGCGCCGGTGTCATGGATCACCAGCAGATCTCCAATGTCGATCTTCGGAAGCATGCGGTCCACAGCAAACTTGTCGCAGTTCTCGCACAGGGAACCCGTCACATCATACTTGTGGTCGCAGGGCTGGTCCTCCTTGCCCATGACCGTGATATGGTGATAGGCACCGTAGACAGCAGGACGCATCAGGTCGGCTGCGCAGGCATCCACGCCGATGTAGTCCTTGTAGATCTTCTTCTCGTGGAGCACCCGGGTTACCAGGTGACCGTAGGGGGCCAGCATGAAGCGGCCCAGCTCGCAGTGGATGGCCACATCGTCCATGCCGCGGGGCACCAGGATCTCCTCGTATGCCTTCCGCACACCCTCGCCGATTACGGCGATATCGTTGGCCGGCTGATCCGGAAGGTAGGGCACGCCGATGCCGCCGGAGAGGTTGATAAAGGTGATGTGTACACCGGTCTCCTCCTGGAGCTCCACCGCCAGTTTGAAGAGGATAGCCGCCAGGGCTGGATAGTAGTCGTTGGACAGGGTGTTGGAGGCCAGGAATGCATGGATGCCAAACTCCTCGGCTCCCAGTGCCTTCAGCTTCCGGAAGGCCTCTGCGATCTGCGGACGGGTCATGCCGTACTTGGCATCACCGGGGTTGTCCATGACCTGGAACCCTTCCTTGCTGGCACCCAGTGCGAAGACACCGCCCGGATTGTAGCGGCAGCAGATCTTCTTCGGGATATAGCCCAGTGTGTTCTCCAGATAATCGACATGGCTGAGGTCGTCCAGGTTGATGATGGCACCCAGCTTCGCAGCCAGTTCAAACTCCTCTGCCGGGGTATCGTTGGAGGAGAACATGATATCCTCACCGCGGAAACCGCAGCGTTCAGACATCATGAGTTCTGTAAGGGAGGAGCAGTCAACGCCGCAGCCCTCTTCCTTCATGATAGTCAGAATGCGGGGGGTGGGAGTCGCCTTGACAGCAAAGTGCTCCCGGAACCCTTTGTTCCAGGAGAAAGCCTTCAGCAGCGCCCGTGCGTTCTCGCGGATTCCCTTCTCGTCATACAGATGGAAGGGAGTTGGATACTCTTTCACAATCTCCTGGAGCTGTTCCAGGGTTACAAACGGCTTCTTCACGAAGGGTCGCTCCTTTTTCTCATCTCTCATATGAATACGCAAGCGGCAGCCCGTCCCCGGGCATCCCGGAAAGCGACTACAGTTTAGTTTGATAGTCCGTGCATGTCAATACAGAGTGCAGACATTTCCTACAGTTTCATAACTGTTTCCTCATATTCAGCGTATTTTTGTGCATATTTCTGTATTTCATAACAGCTTCCGGCTGTTTCTGAATGTGTTCTCC
>CAYYHY010000153.1:0-6715 GCA_964471855.1 uncultured Oscillospiraceae bacterium
CGACCAGAAAAGCAGGCAGGACCCGTGTCGGGATGCCTGCCTGCAGAAACATGAAGAAAGGCGCCTGCGGAAAAACCGCAGGCGCCTGCATGTGTGCGCATGAAAACCGGAAAATCTGTGTCATTCCCCGCTGCCGCCGGAGTCCCCGGGGGGAACCGGACCGTCCGGACTCCCTGCCGGCTGCCGGACGGGGGACTGGGGGAGAAGACCGAAGTAGCTCTGCCTCGCGTTCTGGAGATCCCGCTTGAAGTTCTCGTCCTGACCGGAGTGGAGGCGGGTGATGTAGTCGTGGATCTGGCGCCGCAGCTCCGGGTGGATGCGGGCGATGGTGGCAATGCCGATGTTGGAGCAGGAGGTGGCGATGCGCTCCACCTCGCCCAGGAGCTTCTCGTACTCCGTGCCGGCGGCCACGGTGCATTCGCCGCTGCGCAGCCGGTCCATGTGCCGGCTCTTCAGCACCACCAGCATCTCGTCCACCACCTGCCGCAGGGGCTCGATGTGGCGGGCGGCATCCTCGTTGCGTTTGCGGAAGGTGAGGTCCACATACTCCAGGATGTTGGCCAGGAGGGTCCGCAGGACGGAGATCTCATCCAGGGCGGCCTGGGGCAGCCCGCTGCTGCGGCTGAGGCTGCCGGCGATCTCGGCGATGGTCTCGGCGTGGTCGCTGAGCCGCTCGAACTCATTGACGATGTTGTAGTAGTGGTCCAGGATCTCTATGTGGTTGGGGGCGGAGACATGGCCGGACAGCTGCACCAGGTAGTTGCTGATCCGGTCTGCCATCATGTCCGCCTTGTGTTCGGCGTCGGACACCTTCCTGGCGCCTTCCTCATCGTACTTGAACAGCAGCCCGAAGGCGTCGCTGATGCTGTCCCGGGTCATCTCCAGCATGTTCAGAAGGGCGTCGTAGCAGCGGCCGAAGGCGATGGCGGGGGTGCTGAAGAAGACGGGGCTGAGGGCGTCCAGCAGTTCGCTGCTGGTGTCCTCCTCCTCCGGCACGGGCTCCCCTTTGATGATCCTGCAGGAGATCTTTTCCAGGATGCCCAGCAGGGGGAAGAGGAGGATGGCGGAGACCAGATTGAAAATGGTGTTGGTGTTGGCGATGCCGCCGGAGTACATGACCGTGTTCCATAGGGGATTCAGAACCCCCGTGGCGTGGAGCACCGTCACCCCCGCCAGGATGACCAGGGTCTTGCCGAAGTTGAAGAGGATGTTGACAGTGCCCACCCGCTTGGCGTCCGGCTTGGCGCCGATGTTGCATACGATGGCCGTCGTGACGCAGTCCCCCAGGTAGATGCCCAGCAGCACGGAGTAGATGGCGCTGAAGGTGAGCTGACCCGAGGTGGAGAAGGCCTGGAGGATGCCCACGGTGGCGGAGGAGCTCTGCAGCACGAAGGAGACCGCGGCGCCGATGGCGTAGGCGAGGAAGGGGTTGGAGCTGAGGCGGGAGAACATGGACTCAATGACGCCGCTCTCCTGCAGCACGCTGACGGCGTCCGTCATGGTCAGCAGACCGGAGAAGAGGATGCCGAACCCCATGATGATCTCGCCGACCTTGCTCCCTGCCCCCTTGGGCTTGACGCCCATGATGATGATAATGCCGATGATGAGGGCCAGGGGGGCCAGGGTGGAGGGCTTGAAGAACTGCAGGATGGTGCTGCCGGCGGCGTTCAGATCCAGCAGGCGGATGATCTGGCCGGTCACCGTGGTGCCCACGTTGGCGCCGACGATGATGCCCAGGGACTGGTGCAGGGAGATGATGCCCGCGCCCACCAGTCCGGAGGTGATGACAATGGTGGCCGTGGAGGACTGGATGATGGCAGTGATGCCCAGCCCCAGCAGGAACCCCCGGAGGGGCGTGCTGGTCAGCTTCTCCAGAGCCCGCTTCAGGGGGCCGGAGGAGCTCTCCTGCAGAGCGTCGCCCATCATGCGCATGCCGTAGAGGAACATGGCAAGACCGCCCAGGAGCGTTATGATGTTGAATATGTCCAATCAGTTCACCACCTGAAAAGATGGGCCCGGAACACCCGCTCCGGCGCCTGTGCCGTGTAAAGGAAAAAACAGGAAACAGCACCATGTTATACCGTTCGCCCCTGACTGTCAAGGGGTCAGGGAAGGGACCCCGGCGGACCGTCCCTCCGGGGACGGGGGACGGGGGAGAAAAAATTCTTACAGATTTTGTTAATCGCCCGGCCGCGGGGTATTGCAGTTATGGTTATCGATTGGTATAATCAGGAAAAAGGGAAGCGGCTGTTGCGGCACGGTGATATCTGGAGGAAAAAGCGGCATTCAGCGGACGTACGTGCCGGAAGCTGTACTGGGTCGACAAAACGATGAAGGGGTGGTACAGATGAGACAGGAGAGACTCAGAGCATTGGAACGGGCCCCGGAGCGGGTAGGCGTGTACTACCGCACGGGGAGTACCTCCAGCGCAGAGGACCGTTCCGTTCACATCATGCAGCGCGCGTACAGGGACTGGATTGAGGAGAAGCCGGGCTGGAAGGTTGAGGGCTTCTACGACGACCCCATGTTCCCCGAGGGCAAGCCGGTCACCCGCATGGGTCTGAAGCGGCTGATTGCTGACTGCCGGGACGGCAGGATTACCCACATTGTCACCCGGTCCATCGGCTCCCTGGGCATCAGCGCAGAGGAGCTGGCTGGGATGTTCCGCACTCTGAACGAGCTCCCGCAGCCTGTGGGAGTCTACTTCCAGGAGGAGAGGATGGACACCCTGGGCCAGGAGAGCATGTTTGCCTGAGCAGATTTCAGGGCAGTTCTTCCGGATTCGGAAGGGCTGCCCTTTTTGCATCACCAGGTCTCCAGAGGGTCGAAGAAGCTGCCGGAGAGACCGGAGACCGCGGAGAGGGGGATGCGCTCCTGCCCCTCCAGATACAGAAAGCCCTCCGTCAGGTCCGCCTTCACCGCCCGGCCTTCGGTCTGCACCCAGGCGCCCCCGGACCTGCGTGGGTCCGGCTGGAAGAAGGTGACGGTGATCTCCGGATGCCGGGACAGCCGGGGCAGCAGGTACTGCAGCTTCCGGTCCAGTTCCTCCGCGGCGGTCTCGTCGAGCTCGCGGAAGTCCTCCGTCAGTCTCCCCGCCTCCTGGATGGCGTCCTCGTACCCGGAGAGGGCGGCGAAGGGGGAGAACTGGGCAGCCCTCTCGGCCAGGGGCATCCGGGGGCGGGTCCGGGAGACATGGTGGGGCAGACGGAGCATGTCTGCATAGCGGCTGCCGCTGTCTTCCATTTCGCACATTCTCCCTTCTTCCGTTACTCAGGCTCTGTGCCCGCCGATCTGGCTGTTCCGGTCCCTGCCGGTGGCCTCCGGCTGCAGGCTCGTCCCCTTGAGGATGGCGTTTCTGCCGTACCGCCCCCTGATCTGGAGCACAGCCTGCTGCAGCTTCTTCTCCCTGTCCAGGCGGGCGGACTCCTCCCGGTCCCGGACCGGGTCGGAGAAGAGATCCAGCTGTTCCGGCTCCGGCTGGGCCTGTTCGCTGTCCTCGGACACCGTCCGGGATGCGGTCAGGGTGATGCGCCGCACCAGCAGGTCCGGATGGACCGTCCGGTCGTACAGGTCCAGAACCGCAGGGAGGATCAGACGGGCGGAGGAGGTGAAGCGGGGCAGGTTGACGCTGCCCCGGGCGGAGGCGGGGACGGCCCGGCCGTAGTGGTCCCGGGTGACAGGTCCCCTGTATGCGCTCCGGATCTCCGGCCGCAGGAGGCTCTCCCGGTCGTAGCCCGCATGGAGCACCAGCTGGTCTGTCGCCAGCCGCTTCTCCACCAGTTCCAGCACCAGGGCATCCGCCATCTCCCGCACCACGGTGCGGGCCTCGCTGCAGGTGTAGGGGCGCATGAGAACCTGGCCGGAGCCGATGCTGCTGGAGGCGGGCACATAGGCCTTGACTGCCTCCATGGTGCAGGGCTCCCAGCCCCAGGCGTGGTCGATCAGCAGCTCCGCGTTGATGCCGAAGAGCTGGTAGAGCCGGTCCTCCCCGGCCTGGGAGAGAGAGCAGCGGGCGATGTCCCCCATGGTGTACAGACCTGCGGCCTCCAGCTTCGCGGCGGTGCCCCTGCCCACCCGCCAGAAGTCCGTGAGGGGGCGGTGGGCCCAGAGCTGCCGGCGGTAGGACATCTCGTCCAGGGAGGCGATGCGGACGCCGTTCCCGTCCGGGGGGATGTGCTTGGCCACGATGTCCATGGCCACCTTGGCCAGGTACAGGTTTGTCCCGACCCCGGCGGTGGCGGTGATGCCGGTCTCCTCCAGCACCGACCGGATCATGCGCCGGGCCAGTTCCTCCGGTGTGCACTGGTAGAGGGCGAGGTAGTCCGTCACGTCCATCAGGACCTCGTCGATGCTGTATACGTGGATGTGCTCCGGGGCTATATAGCGAAGGTAGATCCGGTATATCTCCGTGCTCCGCTCCATGTACGCGGCCATGCGGGGAGGGGCCGTGAGGAAGGCCAGCTCCAGGGAGGGGTTTTCCTGCAGCTCCCTGCTGTCCCAGGAGGAGCCGGTGAACTTTCTGCCGGGGGCCCGGGCCAGGCGGATGGCGTTGATCTGCCGGACCTGCTGCTGCACCTCGAAGAGGCGGGCCCTCCCGGGGATGCCCAGGGCCCGGAGGGCGGGGGTCACGGCGAGGCAGATGGTCTTCTCCGTGCGGCTCTCGTCGGCCACCACCAGACAGGCGGTGAGGGGGTCAAGCCCCCGCTCCACGCACTCCACGGAGGCGTAGAAGCTCTTGAGATCAATGGCCAGACAGGCCCGTTCCCTGCTGTCCAGGACAGCCACCCCCCTTCCCGGCCATTGTAGCACAGAAGGGTGTCCCGGGCAACGGCCGCTGCCGGGGCTGCACAGATACAGACAGAAAGAAGGAGGAAACCGTGACAAGGGAGGAGCTCTTTGCCTGGGCGGAGGACAGGTTCGGCGTGGAGCCGGACTGGCCCTGGGAGGGGGACAGCAGCTGCGTCCTCCGGCACAGGGAGAACGGGAAGTGGTTCGGCCTGATCATGCAAGTCCCCCGGACCAGGCTGGGACTGGAGGAGCCGGGGGACACGGACGTGCTCACCGTGAAGTGCGCCCCCGCCGTCATCGGCGGTCTGCTGACCCAGCCCGGGTTTCACAGAGCGTACCATATGAACAAGGAACAGTGGATCACGGCCCGCATGGACGGGACCGTTCCGCCGGAGGATCTGGAGCGCCTGCTGGAGTTCAGCTGGACGCTGACCGCCCCGGGACCCGGCAGGGGAAGGAAGAGAAAGGAGGACGGGGGCAGTTGACACAGGAAATGACGGCCGTTCCGGCGGCAGAGACAGAGGAGATTCCCGAAGCCTGGCGGACCCTCCTTCCGCCGCAGACGGCGGAGACCGCAGACAGGCTTCTGAGGCGGTCGGAGGAGGAGCGGACCGGGCACACGGTGTACCCGCCCCGGGGCAGCGTATTCCGGGCTCTGCGGCTGACGCCCCCGGAGAAGGTCCGGGCGGTGATCGTGGGCCAGGACCCCTATCACACCCCCGGGGCAGCCTGCGGTCTGGCGTTCTCCGTGCCCCCCGGGGCGAAGATTCCCCCCTCCCTGCGCAACATCTTCAAGGAGCTGCAGGCGGACCTGGGCTGCGGGGCTCCCTCCAGCGGGGACCTGACACCCTGGGCCATGGAGGGGGTGCTCCTGATCAACACCATCCTCACGGTGGAGCAGGGGAAGGCGGCCAGCCACAGCCGCTGGGGCTGGCAGGCGGTGGTGGCGGACATCCTCCGGGTCTGTGCGGAGCAGCTGCCCCAGCCCCTGGTGTTCCTTCTCTGGGGCGGGTACGCCCGCACCTTTGCAGCCGGGATGGACCTGACGGGTCCCGGCCGGGCCTGCCTGGTGAGCAGCCACCCCAGCCCCCTGGGGGCGGGGAAGGGGAGCAGCGGCGTCCCCGCCTTTCTCGGCAGCCGCCCCTTCTCCCGGACAAACCGGTTCCTGGAGGAGGCGGGGAGCAGCCCGGTCCGCTGGGTTTTGCCGTGAATGTGAAAACCCGCCCGTTCCCGGTGAGGAAGGGCGGGTTTTTCCGGCGCAGCCGGCTCTCAGGAGGCGAGGCTCTTCTGTCCGGAGCCGGGCTGCACTCTGTGGCAGTATATCAGGGTGATGAGGCTGCACAGAAGCCAGCCTGCAGGGTACCCCATGGCCAGGGGCAGGATGGTGTTGCTGACAAAATTCGAAACAATGTACAGGTAGGCCTGGCGGAACAGCACAAAGGAGAAGAGCATGATGAGCATGGGAGCCCGGCTGTTGCCTGCGCCCCGGAGGGCCCCGGAGTATATCTGGTTTATGCAGCACAGGGCATAAAAGGGGGTCAGGGTCCGCAGGAAGAGAGTGCCGTACTCGATGATCTCCTCATTCCGGTTGAAGATGGAGACCAGCCGGGGGGCGGCGGCGATGACCGCCGCGGATATGACCACGGTGACGCTCATGGCCGTCACCAGGGAGACCCGCACGCCCTTCCTGACCCGCTCCCCCTTTCCGGCGCCCAGGTTCTGGCCCACAAAGGTGGTGACAGCCAGGCTGATGGACTGCATGGGCAGGAAGATCAGCTGGTCCATCTTGGTATAGGCGGTCCAGCCCCCCATGCAGCTGGATCCGAACTGGTTGATGTAGGACTGGACGAAGACATTGGAAAAGGAGGTGATGGCCATCTGGACCGCGGCGGGGACGCCCACCCGGATGATCTGCTTCAGCAGGTCC
>CAYYHY010000154.1:0-6701 GCA_964471855.1 uncultured Oscillospiraceae bacterium
TCAAGGTGAGGGAAGAACTTGCCAGGAGGCAGGGAACTCCGGAGCCTGTGTGCTGACAGCTGCAATGCACCGGTCTGGGAACTGCCAGAGACTGGAAATTTGTGCTGGACAAAATGAAGTCCTTCCTGTATAATACCCCCTGCAGTACATGCGGCGGACCTGTCCGCCGGAAAGGAGGTCCCTGTGCGGCTGGACAAGTGGCTCAAGGTCAGCAGGCTCATCAAGCGCAGAACGGTTGCCAACGAAGCCTGCGACAGCCAGCGAGTTTTTGCCAACGGCAGGCCGGTAAAGGCCAGCTACGATGTAAAGACCGGGGACATCCTGGAACTCCATCTCGGTCAGCGGACCGTCAAGGTGGAGGTCATGGGAGTGGCGGAGGCCATTGCAAAGAGCGACGCCTCTGCCCTCTACCGGGAGATTGTCTCCTGAGGCATCTCCCCTGATGCAGGGCGCGTCGGGACCCGCCGTCTCTACCCCGGGGCGGAGCAGCCTGAACTCCCCCGTCAGCCACTCCTGAAAAAACGGCGTCTGCCCTCCGAGCAAATCTTAAAGCCGGACGGGGCAGACAGTCCGCGCGGTGCACAGGAGCCTGCGGCCGGGACGCAGGGCCCGGGTCCCGTTTTTGTATTTTTTGGAAATTTCCCCTCCGCCTATTGCGCGGGGGGATTTTTTCTGCTACAATGTGAGTGCAGGTTCGGGTGCCGCGATTGCCATGTCCCTCTGGGCGATGGCGGACCGCCCCTGCGTCCGCTGCAGGACCTCTGCCATGCAGGTTCCTCCGCTCAGGCACGCGCCCCTGTCCGGGAGGCAGCCATGCGGGCAGAACCGTCTCTGCGGGCTCAGGGTGGAACGAATCTTCGCCCGGCGCCGGGACCCGCCCCGCGCCGGGTTTCTTCTGTCCTGCGACCTGCAAATAATATTCTGCCGATATGCAGGGCACGAGGCCTCTGCATTCTTTTTTTGCCCTGGAGGTGCAGCCATGCCGGACATACAGGTTCTCTCCCCCCATGTAGCCGATCTCATCGCCGCCGGAGAGGTGGTGGAGCGCCCCGCCAGCGCCGCAAAGGAGCTGTGCGAGAACGCCATAGACGCCGGGGCCCGGAAGATCACCGTGGAGATTCAGCGGGGCGGCATGCTTCTGCTCCGGGTTACGGACGACGGCTGCGGCATCCCCGCGGACCAGCTGAAGACCGCCTTCCTCCGCCACGCCACCAGCAAGCTGCGCACAGCTCAGGACCTGGAGGCCATCGGCTCCCTGGGGTTCCGGGGCGAGGCCCTGGCCGCCCTCTCCGCCGTCTCCCGCATGAGCGTCCTCACCCGGACCGAAGATTCGGAGATCGGGGCGTATCTGGAGCTGGAGGGCGGCATGCCCGGAGAGGTGCAGGAGGCCGGATGTCCCCGGGGCACCGCCATGACGGTCCGGGACCTCTTCTTCAACACCCCCGCCAGGCAGAAGTTCATGAAGAAGGACTCCGCCGAGGGGGCCGCTGTCTTCGCCGCCGTACAGCAGATTGCCCTCTCCCACCCCGAGGTCTCCGTCCGCTTCATACGGGACGGCCGTCAGGATCTGCTCACCCCCGGAGACGGTTCCCTGAAGAGCGCCGTCTATGCCGTACTGGGCCGGGACCTGGCCCTGGGGATGACGGAGGTGGAGTCGGACTGGAACGGAAACGCCGTCTCCGGTTTCGTCTCCCTCCCTGTCTGCTGCCGGGGTTCCCGCAGCCTCCAGTACTTCTTTGTAAACGGCCGCTGCATCAGAAGCCGCATGCTCACCGCCGCCGTGGAGGAGGCCTACAGGAACCAGAAGATGGTGGGGAAGTTCCCCGCCTGCGTTCTCCACATCTCCACCCTGCTGAACACTGTGGACGTCAACGTGCACCCGGCCAAGACGGAGATCCGCTTCGGCAGCGAGCGGGAGATCTTCTCCCTGGTCCACCACGCCGTGCTGGATTCCCTGACCCGGAGCAGCGGCGGAACTGTCTCCGTTCTGGAGGATACCCCTGTGCCCGGCATGGAGCCGCCTCAGGACCTGCCCCAGGTCACTCTCGGGGATCTGGCTGCACAGCAGGACACTCCCCCGGAGGAGCACACGGCCGGAGGTCCCGTCTTCCCGGCACCCTCCGGTCTCTTCGACGGTCTTCTGCAGGAAGGCGGAACCCTGCAGCCCCCGGAGTCCGGACAGGACACAGTACCGGAAGGGGCAGCGCCCCCTCCGTCCCTCTCTGAGAGTTCAGAGACTGCACCTCTTCCCCGGAACGGCAGTCTGGAGTCAGACTCTGCCCCCGGTACGCAGAAGCCCGCCTCCCCTGCCCAGGTGCGCAGCAGCACCGTCTCGGAGTCTCCTGCCTCCGGGCCCTCCCGGAGGGCAGACACGCCGGAAAACCCGGAACGCTCCCCCTTCCCTCCCGAGCCGGGGGACCGGGACTGGCGCCTGGCCGGAGAGGTGCTGAATACCTATATCATAGTGGAGCAGGGGGACAGCGTCTTCTTCATTGACAAGCACGCCGCCCACGAGCGGATCAACTTTGACCGCATGAAGGCGGAGGACTATGTCCCCATGTCCCAGATCCTCCTCTCCCCGGTCCTGTGCCGCCTCAGCCAGGAGGAGATGGACATCCTCCTCTCCAGCCAGTCCCTGCTGGAGCAGTACGGTTTCGATGTGGACGAGCTGGCCGGGGAACTGGCCGTGCGGCGGGCCCCCTGCGATGTGGAGGCGGGGGACATCCCCGCCGCCCTGGAGGAGATCGCCCGCTCCCTGCTCACCACCGGCACGGCGGACCCCGCCGCTGCAAGGGACAGCCTCCTGCGCACCATGGCCTGCAGGGCCGCCATCAAGGGGGGCTGGAAGACCTCCCCCCGGGAACTGGAGAAGGTGGCGGAGGCCGTCATGAGCGGACAGGTGAAGTACTGTCCCCACGGACGCCCGGTGTCCGTGTGCATCACCCGCAGGGACCT
Organism: uncultured Oscillospiraceae bacterium; assembly: GCA_964471855.1. Taxonomy (GTDB): domain Bacteria; phylum Bacillota; class Clostridia; order Oscillospirales; family Oscillospiraceae; genus Lawsonibacter. The sequence goes on from CAYYHY010000154.1 coordinate 2,956, forward strand.
GGAGAAGAAGTTCAGGCGGACCTGACGCTCCTCCCCCGCATCTTTCCCTCTTTATAAAAGGGAACCTGCAGCCGGCTCCCTGCCGTGCAGGGTTTCCCTGTCTTGAAAGGCGGTGTCCCATGCCCCCGAAAATACTGGTTGTCAGCGGTCCCACCGCCACCGGCAAGACAGAGCTGGCCGTGGACCTGGCCCTCCGCCTGAACGGAGAGGTGGTCAGCGCCGACTCCATGCAGATCTACCGCCGGATGAACATCGGCACGGCAAAGCCCGGCGCCGGGGAGATGCGGGGTGTCCCCCACCACATGCTGGACGTGGCGGACCCGGAGGAGGACTTCTCCGTCTCCCGCTATGTGGAGATGGCCCGGCAGTGCATCAGCGGCATCCTGGAGCGGGGAAAGCTCCCCATCCTCTGCGGGGGCACCGGACTGTACATCGACTCCCTCATATCCGGCCGCACCTTTGCCGCCTTCTCCCCGGACAGCCCCCTGCGGGGACAGCTGGAGGCGCGCTACGACGCAGAGGGGGGCGAGGCCATGCTGGAGGAACTGGCCGCCGGGGACCCGGAGAGCGCCGGCAGACTCCACCCCAACGACAGGAAACGGATTGTCCGCGCCCTGGAGGTTCTGCTCTCTACAGGAAAGCCCATCTCCCGGCACAACGCGGAGACCCGCTCCCTGCCTCCCAGCTACGAGGCCGTCACGGTCACCCTCAGCTTTAAAAACCGGGAGCACCTGCGGGAGCGGATCGGTCTGCGGGTGGACCGGATGATGGAACAGGGTCTGGCTGAGGAGGTCCGCTCCCTGCTGGACTCCGGGGTGCCGGAGCACTGCACCGCCATGCAGGCCATCGGCTACAAGGAGATGGCCGCCGCCCTCCGCACCGGGGGGAGCATGGATGCCGCCGCAGAGGAGATCAAGCTCCGCACCCGCCAGTACGCCAAGCGCCAGCTCTCCTGGTTCCGGCGCTGTCCGGACGCCCGCTGGATCCTGTGGGACCGGGAGCCGGACTTCGACATGGCCGTCCGGGAGTCTCTGGACTTCCTCCGCAGCCGGGGGCTCTGACCGCTCCCTCCGCAGAGCAGGGAACGCTGACAGATTTCTCCAGCGAACCCTCCTGAAAAGGCCCGAGGTGCCCCGGGAACCCCTCTTCTTCTGCTTCCGGCGGGGCTGTCCGGGGGGAGGGGCCCGTTCCCTGGAGAAAAAAGGGTTGACCTTTCAACTCTTTGGCGGTATTGTATAGGGGCATTATGTCATCTTGTCTGTAAGGAGGTGCGCCGTGAAGCAGGGACAGTGGATTGTCACCCTGGTCATGTCCATTCTGGCAGCTGCTGTTGCCATCTATATTGGCGCCTACGTATTCAACACGTTCAATGATCCCTACACGACCACCACCGCCTATGCGTACACCGCCGTGGAGAGCGTGAAGGCGGACGGGCTCCTGGTCCGGGAGGAGACGGTGATCCCCGGCCAGGGCGGCATTGCAGACATTGTCCGGGGCGAGGGCGAGAAGGTCGGCACCGGCCAGACCGTAGCCCTGGAGTACCAGAACGTCGAGGCCCAGGCGGCCCAGGCGGAGCTGGAAAGTCTGGAGGAGGAGATTGAACTGCTGGAGGCCGCCGCCACAGGCGCCGGCAGTGCAGACACCGCCGCCAGCCTGGATGAGAACATCCTGGAATCGGTGGTCGCCCTCCGCAGCGAGATTACCCGGGGGGACTGCAGCAGCCTGCAGGACCGGGTGATGGATATCAAGAGCGGCATAATCCGCAGAAGCTATACATACGGGGAGGGGCTCAGCGCCGGCTCCCTGGCCGCCCGGGTGGGGGAACTGAGAAGCCGGTACGAGGCCCTGAACCAGCAGACCGAGGCCTCCGTCAGCCACATCATGGCGCCGGTCTCCGGCGTGTTCTCCGGATGCGTGGACGGATACGAGTCCACCCTGAACCCGGACATGGTCATGACCCTGACTCCCTCCACCCTGCCTGCTGCCATGGAGCAGCACGCGGTCCCCGCGGGCACCGAGATCGGCAAGCTGGTAACGGACCCCCGCTGGTTTTTTGTCTCCACCTTTGATACGGAGACCGCCAGCCGCCTGACCGAGGGTGAGACGGTGACCATGCGCTTTACCGGCGACTTCACCCAGGATGTGGACATGAAGGTGGCTGCCATCAGCGCGGAGGAGGGCGGAAAGCAGACCGTGGTCTTCTCCTCCGACTGGTACATGTCCCGCACCACCCTCCTGCGCAGGCAGACCGCCGAGCTGATCTTTGACAGCTGGTCCGGCATCCGCATCCCCAAGTCCGCCCTGCGCACCAGAACCTACACCCGGGAGCCCGAGCCCGGCAGCAGCGCCTCCGCCTCCGGCGGCTCCTCTGCAGACAGCTCGCAGGAACTGGTGACCGAGGAGATGTACGGCGTATACGCCGTGGTGGCCGGGCGTCTGGAGTTCAAGGAGGCCGAGGTCGTCATCGACAGAGACGAGTTCTATGTAGTGAAACCCGCCTCCACCGGCAGCCGTGCGCTGCGGGCAGGAGACAGGATCATCGTCCGGGGCACCGGTCTCTACGACGGCATGCTCCTGGAGTACTAACGGGTCCGGCCGTGCCGGAGCCCGGGAGAAGGTGCCATGTTGGATTTAACAGCCAGTGTATCCTCCGTGCTGGACCGGATCGCCGCTGCAGCCGCTGCTGCGGGAAGGCGTCCGGAGGAGGTCTCCCTCTGTGCAGCCACCAAGGTTCAGACAGATGAGACAATCCGCGCCGCCGTGGCCGCGGGGGTGCGCATCTGCGGGGAGAACCGGGTCCAGGAGCTGACCGCCCACCTGGCGGCCGGCGCCTACGGGGACGCGGAAGTGCACTTTATCGGCCACCTGCAGACCAACAAGGTGAAGCAGGTGGTGGGGAAGGTCTCCCTTATCCACAGCATTGATTCGGAACATCTGCTCCGGGCCGTGGACGCCCAGGCCCGGAAGCTGAACACCGTCCAGGACATCCTCCTGGAAGTGAATATCGCCGGAGAGGCCAGCAAGGGCGGCTGCCCCCCGGAGGAGACCCCTGCCCTTGCAGAGCTTGCGGACTCCCTGCCCGGCGTACGGCTCAGGGGTCTGATGGCAATTCCCCCCATTTCTGCCGAGCCGGGGGCCAATCGCCCGTTTTTTGCCGCGATGCATAAGCTTTTTATTGACATCTCGGAAAAAAGGAACGATAATCTAGGCGACATGTCCTGCCTGTCCATGGGGATGAGCGGCGACTTCGAGGACGCCATCGCCGAGGGAGCCACCCTGGTCCGCGTGGGGACTGCTCTGTTCGGTCCCCGCCCGCCCATGCGGCTTCACAGCTGACAGTGCTTTGCACAAAAACACAGAAAAGAGGAATTAACAATGGGAATCCTGGATGAATTCAAGCGGCTGGCGCATCCCTACGAGGACGAAGACGATCCCGATTTCGACGACGACTACGATGAGCCGCCCCGTCCTGTCAGCCGCCCTGAGCGCTCCTCCCGCCCTGAGCCCTCCTATGATTCCGACCTGGATGACCGCCGCAGCAACAAGGTGGTCAACATCCGCGCCGCCACCCAGCTGCAGGTTGTGCTGGTAAAGCCGGAAAAGTTTGAGGACTCCTCCGCCATCGCCGACCATCTCCGCGAGAAGCGCACTGTTGTGCTGAATCTGGAATCCACCAACAAGGATGTGGCCCGCCGTGTGCTGGACTTCCTGGCCGGCGTCGCCTACGCCCAGGAGGGCAAGATCAA
>CAYYHY010000155.1:0-6698 GCA_964471855.1 uncultured Oscillospiraceae bacterium
CCTCAGCTTCGTCCTCGTCGCTGTCCAGTTCCAGGACGCTGCTGTCATCGTCATCGTCATCGTCATCATCATCGTCCTCGTCGTCCCCGTCCTCATCTTCGTCGAAGAGTCTGTCGGAGCTGCCTTTGGACTCGGTGGCGGTAAAGAGGTCGTCCTCGTCGCTGTTCTCCTTCATGGTGTAGCCGGCCCTGCTCAGTTCGGATTCGGTGGAGGTGCTGCGGCGGTCGGAGCCCCGGTCGTCGAAGAAGTCCTCCCGGCCGGGGTAGGGCTCGTCCTCGTCGTCGATGAGTTCGATCTCGTTGCCCTCGGCATCCAGCACCCGCATGTCCAGGCACAGGGACTGGAGCTCCTTCAGGAGCACCTTGAAGGACTCGGGCACCCCTGGCTTGGGCACGTTGAGACCCTTTACGATGGCCTCGTAGGTCTTTACGCGGCCGGTGACGTCGTCGGACTTGACGGTGAGGATCTCCTGCAGGGTGTAGGCGGCGCCGTAGGCCTCCAGGGCCCAGACCTCCATCTCGCCGAAGCGCTGGCCGCCGAACTGGGCCTTGCCGCCCAGGGGCTGCTGGGTGACCAGGGAGTAGGGGCCGGTGGCCCGGGCGTGGATCTTGTCGTCCACCAGGTGGTGGAGCTTGAGGAAGTAGACGTATCCTACGGTTACGGGGTTGTCGAAGCGGTCGCCGGTGCGGCCGTCATAGAGCCAGTTCTTGCCGTCGATGAGGCGCAGGAGACCGGCTTTCTGCCACTCCCGCACCTGGGCCTTGTCCGCCATCTGCTCCGGGGTGAGGGGAACCATCATGTTCTCGTCCTCGGGGTTGCCGGTGTAGAGGTAGAGCTGCTTGCCGATCAGGGGCTCGTCCTTGCCCACTTCCCGGGCCAGGCCGGCCTGCTTCAGCAGTTCCAGGATGTCCTGCTCGCTGGCGCCGTTGAAGATGGGGGTGGCCACCTTCCAGCCCAGGGCGTGGGCCGCGTAGCCCAGGTGGACCTCCAGGACCTGGCCGATGTTCATGCGGGAGGGGACGCCCAGAGGATTCAGCACGATGTCCAGAGGCGTGCCGTCGGGGAGGAAGGGCATGTCCTCCTGGGGGAGGATGCGGGATACCACGCCCTTGTTGCCGTGGCGGCCGGCCATCTTGTCGCCCACGCTGATCTTGCGCTTCTGGGCGATGTAGACCCGGACCACCTGGTTGACGCCGGGGCCCAGTTCGTCTCCGTCTTCCCGGTTGAAGACCTTGACATCCACTACGATGCCGCTCTCGCCGTGGGGCACCTTGAGGGAGGTGTCCCGGACCTCCCGGGCCTTCTCGCCGAAGATGGCCCGCAGCAGCTTCTCCTCTGCGGTGGCCTCCGCCTCCCCCTTGGGAGTGACCTTGCCCACCAGGTAGTCCCCGGCCCGGATCTCGGCGCCCACGCGGATGATGCCGTGTTCGTCCAGGTCCCGCAGGGCGTCCTCGCCCACGTTGGGGATGTCCCGGGTGATGGACTCGGGACCCAGCTTGGTGTCCCGGGACTCCGTCTCGTACTCCTCGATGTGGATGGAGGTAAACACGTCGTCCCGGACCATCCGTTCGTTGAGGAGGATGGCGTCCTCGTAGTTGTAGCCCTCCCAGGTCATGAAGCCCATAAGGATGTTCCGGCCCAGGGCGATCTCCCCGTGGTCCGTGGATGGACCGTCGGCCAGCACGTCGTGGTAGATGACCCGCTGCCCGGCGTCCACAATGGGGCGCTGGTTGATGCAGGTTGTATGGTTGGAGCGCAGGTACTTGGTCAGCCGGTACTGCTTGATACCCAGGTCCGGATCGTCGTACTGCACAGTGATGTGGCGGGCGGAGACCCGGGTCACGGTGCCCTCCCCCTCTGCCAGGATGGCCACCTCGGAGTCGATGCAGTTCTTGTACTCCTGACCGGTGGCCACGATGGGGGCCTCGGGGCGCAGCAGAGGCACAGCCTGGCGCTGCATGTTGGCGCCCATCAGAGCCCGGTTGGCGTCGTCGTTCTGGAGGAAGGGGATCATGGCGGTGGCCACGGACACCATCATCTTGGGGGACACGTCCACATAGTCCACCATGCGCCGGTCCACGCTGACAGTCTCGTTGCGGCGCCGGCAGGTGATGCGGTCGTGGATGAAGCGGCCCTGCTCGTCCAGAGGCTCGGTGGCCTGGCCGATGGTGTACTCGTCCTCCACGTCGGCGGTCATGTAGGTGATCTCGCTGGTAACCACCCCGGTCTCCTTGTCAACCCGGCGGTAGGGGGTCTCTATGAAGCCGTACTTGTTGACCCGGGCGTAGGAGGCCAGGTAGGAGATAAGGCCGATGTTGGGGCCCTCAGGGGTCTCAATGGGGCACAGGCGCCCGTAGTGGGAGTAATGCACGTCCCGGACATCGAAGGAGGCCCGGTCCCGGCTCAGACCGCCGGGGCCCAGGGCGGAGAGGCGGCGCTTGTGGGTCAGCTCCGCCAGAGGGTTGGTCTGGTCCATGAACTGGCTCAGGGGGCTGCTGCCGAAGAACTCCTTGATGGCGGCGGTGACGGGCCGGATGTTGATCAGGCTCTGGGGGGTGACCACGTCCAGGTCCTGGGTGGTCATGCGCTCCCGGATCACCCGCTCCATGCGGGAGAAGCCGATGCGGAACTGGTTCTGGATCAGCTCGCCCACGCAGCGCAGGCGGCGGTTGCCCAGGTGGTCGATGTCGTCCGGGGAGCCGATGTTGCTGGCCAGGCAGTTCAGATAGTTGATGGAAGCCATGATGTCTTCCACAGTAATATGGTTGGGGATGAGCTCCGCCCGGTTCTCGAGGATGGCCTCCTTCAGGCCCTCCTCATCGTCCTCATGTTCGTCCAGAAGCGGCTCCAGCACGTTGAAGCGCACCATCTGGTCGATGTCCAGCTCCGCCGGGTCGAAGGAGACGAAGTTCTCCAGGGGCACCACGTTGTTGGAGAAGACCTTGACGGGACCGTTCTCCAGGTTGAGAACCACCTCGTTGACCCCGGCCCAGTCGATCTCCTGGGCTCTGGCCCGGGTGAGGACCTCGCCGGGCTCCGCAATCACTTCGCCGGTGCGGGGGTTGGCCACCGGCTCCGCCAGGCTGTGGCCGGCGATGCGGCTCCAGAGGGCCATCTTCTTGTTGAACTTGTAGCGGCCCACATTGGAGAGGTCGTAGCGGCGGGTGTCGAAGAAGGTGCCGTTGAGCAGGGCCTCCGAGGTGTCCAGGGTGGGAGGCTCGCCGGGGCGCATCTTGCGGTAGATCTCCAGCATGGCGTCCTCGTAGGTCTTGCAGGCGTCCTTGTCCAGAGTCTCGAGGATGCGGGGGTCCTCGCCGAACAGGTCCACGATCTCGCCGTCGGTGCGGGGACCCAGGGCGCGGATGAGGCAGGTGATGGGGATCTTCCGGTTCTTGTCGATGCGGACATAGAAGATGTTGTTCAGATCCGTCTCATACTCCAGCCAGGCGCCCCGGTAGGGGATGACCTGGGCGGAGAAGGTCAGGTTGCCCGCCTTGTCCGCCGTGCGGGTGTAGTACATGCCGGGGGAGCGGACCAGCTGGGAGACAATGACCCGCTCTGCACCGTTGATGACAAAGGTGCCGGCCTGGGTCATGATGGGGAAGTCCCCCATGAAGATCTCCTGCTCCTTGATCTGGTTGTCCTGGGTGTTGCGGAGGAGTACGTTGACTTTGATGGGGGCGGCATAGGTGGCATCCCGGGCCTTGCATTCCTCCACGGTGTACTTCGGCTTCTCGTTCATGGAGTAGTCGTTGAAGGTAAGCTCCAGGTTTCCGCCGTAGTCGGTGATGGGACCCACGTCGCGGAACACTTCCCGGAGGCCGGTGTCCAGGAACCACTGGTAGGACTTCTTCTGGATCTCCAGCAGGTTCGGCATCTCCAGAATCTCTTCGTACCTAGCAAAACTCTTGCGCAGGGTTCTGCCGAAGTATACGTCCTTTACCGTCATTATGAAGAATCAACTCGCTTTCTAAGGACTCGAAACGGCTGGTTTGCTGACAGGATATGCCCCCCGGGCACAGGGGGAAACGGACGGACTGTCCCTGTGTTCACAGGTTCTGTGTTAACCGCTTTCCCGTACACCCGGGAACGTTGTAAGATTCACGGTTTTCCCGCTTGAATTCTCCACTGGACTGTGGTATCATCAAAAGGGGTAGAGCGAACGGAATCTCTGTCCTGGAGGCATGAAAGCATACAATTGTACCATGGTGCATCTGGGCTGTCAACAGAGGCTTTCAAATTTTCTGCGCCGCCGGAATGGAAGAAACTTCCAGAAAAATCGGCTTGCCTTTTCCCGCCGCACCTGCTACAATGCTGGACGCGGGTTTCCTGACGGGAACCGGAAATCACATACTGCGGGGTGTTGCGCAGCTGGTAGCGCGCCTGCTTTGGGAGCAGGAGGCCCGGGGTTCGAGTCCCCGCACTCCGACTGGAAAGGACAGACCGGACAGGTGCTGTCCTTTTCTCTTCCCTTCTTATGCTCCTGCAGCCCGGGAAGGGAGGAAGGCAGAGAACGCAGCGCAGGGAGGAGGCAAGAGGATGGAGAGATGCAGCTTCGGGGACTGGTCCAGGCGGGAGATCTATGACTTTTACGGGAAGTTTTCAAACCCTGTGTACATGGTGAGTTTCCGCCAGGATGTGACGCCGCTGCACCGGCACGTGAAGGAGCGGGGCCTGTCCTTCTACTACGGCATGATCTGGGCCTGCACCCGGGCCATGAACCGGGTGGACGCCTTCCGCATGGGGGTTGAGGACGGGCAGCTGGTACAGTATGAGGGCCGGAACCCCAGCTTCACGGACCTGAGGCCGGGGGCGGAGGAGTTCCACATCGTCACCATGCCCTGCAGGGGCTCCATGGAGGAGTTCTGCCGGGAGGCGGCCCTGCGCAGCAGCAGCCAGAAGGGATTCATCGACCTGGAGGCGGAGAGCGGCGACCTCATCTACTTCTCCTGCCTGCCCTGGCTGGACCTGACCGCCATGACCAACGTACGGAACATGAACGCCCCCGGTGCCCTGGAGGACAGCATCCCCAGGCTTTCCTGGGGGAAGTACCGTGAGACGGAGGGGCGCCTGGAGCTGGGACTCTCCGTGGAGGTGAACCACCGGTTTATCGACGGGGTGCACATCGGCCGCTTTGCGGCGGAGCTGGACGCTCTGCTGAACAGCCTCGAAAACTGAAGAGAACAGACAGAGCCCCTCAGGACAGACCTGGGGGGCTTCTGATATTCAGGGACTCTTCCGTTCCTTCTGGAAATGCCTGCGGGCATAGCGGCGGTATACATACAGGGAGAGAGCCACCGTAAGGATGTCGGCGGTGACCTGGCTCCAGACGATGCCGTACATGCCGAACAGCCAGTTGAGGAGGAAGAGCATGGGGATGTTGAAGACAGCCCAGCGGGTCACCCCCAGGAAGAGGGAGATCCTTCCCTCGCCGAAGCCGTTGAAAAGGTGGACGTGGAAGAAGCTGAGGAACATGAGCGGAGTGGCCAGGACCCGGACCCGGAGGAAGCCGGTCCCCAGGGTCACCGTCTCCGCATCGCGGATGAAGATGCCCATGATCTGGGGAGCGAAGAGCTCGTATACAAGGATGCTGACGGCGGCCACGGCCATGCCCAGGCGCAGGGAGTACTTCCGCACTTCCTCCATCCGCTTCCAGTTTCCGCTGGAGTAGTTGTAGGCCACAATGGGGGTCATGCCCTGGCAGATGCCGATGCCCACGTTCAGAGGAAAGCGCTCCGCCTTGAGGACGATGCCCACGGCGGCCAGGGCGATGTCGGTGTATCCCGACATGAGCCGGTCGATGATCACGTAGTCCAGGTCGAAGAGGAAGGTGGCGATGGAGGAGGGCACGCCTACGGAGAAGATGGCGGAGATGCTCTTCCCGGAGGGAAGGTGCAGGGGGGAGTCCATGCGGAGCACGGGGTTTGTCTTCCCCATGCGGAAGAGGGTCACCAGGAAGTAGGCGCAGGCGATGCAGTTGGAGAGGCAGGTGGCGGCTCCGGCTCCCAGAATCTCCATGCCGTCGGGCAGGAGGACGAACATGAAGAGGGGGTCCAGCCCGATGTTGATGATGCCGCCCATGGTGATGCCGAAGCTGGCTCTGGCTGACTGCCCTGTGCTGCGCAGCAGATTGGCCAGGGTGTTGGACATCACGGTGGGGATGGCGCCGCAGACGATGACGCAGAAGGCATAGCCGCTGGCGTATGCGTAAGTCTCCTCCCCGGCCCCCAGCAGGTTCATCAGGGGGCGCATGAAGACCAGGGTGAGGAGGGAGAAGAGAGCGGAGACCAGGAGTCCCAGCCAGACGCAGAAGCTGTACACCTTTCTGGCCTCATCCGGCCGCTTCACCCCCAGCAGGCGGGAGATGAGGGCTCCGCCGCCGATGCCCCCCAGTCCGGCCAGGGAGAGGGCGATGTTGAAGACCGGGAGGATCAGGGAGGCCCCGGCCACCATGTAGGGGTTGTTGGTCAGGCCGATGAAGAAGGTATCCGCCATGTTGTAGATGAGGACGATGAGCTGGCTGATGATGGCGGGCACTGCCATGGTTCGTACAGCCCGGCCCACCGGCACGTCCTCGAAAAGTTTGGTGCTGAGACTGTCTGCAGCCACAGTGCACATCCCCCTCTGCCGGCATCCTGACCGCAGGATCTCCGGCGCAGGCACAATCATACTCGCAGCCGGAGAAAAATGCAACCGGG
>CAYYHY010000156.1:0-1165 GCA_964471855.1 uncultured Oscillospiraceae bacterium
GGATTCATCTGTTTTTTGGAACATATCTGGCAGCTTCTGATATGAGCCGCTGCCGGCATCCAGCAGCAGATGGGGTCAGATGGGGTACAGGTGCGCTCCGCCGGAAAGAGACAAAAACTGCCCTCCGGTGCTGTCTGTGCCGGCGGGCATCCTCGCAGTACACGCTGGCGGAGCGTTTCAGGTCATTGCAGCGCTCCTCTGACTGCTGGATGATCTCGTTGGCGCGGTTTCCGACCTGGACAGCCAGGGCGTCCTCTGCGACCAGCTGTCCGGCCCGGTCCTCTGTGGACTTGCGGATGGCGTCCGCCTCCCGCAGGCTGCAGAGATCATGTCGGAGCGGGCAGCCATCAGCCTCCTCATATGTTCCCGGCAGTTCTCATACTTCTGCATGCTGTCCTGAACCGGCTCCATGAAATCATCTCTCAAATCTGGAAATGCAGCACACTTTGCCCCATGGGCTGCTCAAAACCGCAGATTCTTTGGCAGGGCGGGCGGGCGCATCCCAGCTGGACCGTCCGGCATGACTTGGTCCTGCCGAACGGCAATGATGAGTATTATTTAAAGCGCCGCAATCCCGGAGGGGAACTGCGGCACAACATCAAAATCTCAATTAGGATGCATTTTACGGGGAGAAGGAACCGATAAATCAAAAAGAAATCTAAGAATTAATAACATCTGCTTCATGACAAGCAGCTGCTATTGAACTAATAAGACCTGGCCTCCACATGGCATGATACTTTTTGCCGGGTTTTACTGTTATCAACAGCAAATAAATACTTTACATATCAAGATATCTGAACAGGGAAGAGTACTGCAGGTTCAGAAAACGCCTGCTGTAAACGAAAGAAAGCAAAAAAGAGAGAACTCTTACGATCCTTCGCCAACCCTTGCCCCCTGCGTGCCTTCCCAAAAGCTTCGTCAATCAAATTCCAGTGTATCAGCATCCTCCCTCCCATACAATATGCTGGCTGCATAGTGTTCAGTTGAACTGCCGGCAGGGGCGACGGGGAAATCTGAAAATGGATGTGAAAGAATTTGCCACCGGCAGGGGTACCACTCTGATTGATATGATCACAAAAGAGATGGAGGATCCACGCTGCGCACGGAGGGCGGGTCTCAAATTTCCGACCTCATGGTGGGGGCCTTCTTCGCAGTGCTGACCGGG
>CAYYHY010000156.1:1265-6630 GCA_964471855.1 uncultured Oscillospiraceae bacterium
GGGCAAGATTCACAGGCAGGTTGACTGCAAAGCCTGCAGAGCAGCAGCAAAAAACTGCCCTCCGGTGCTGTCTGCGCCGGAGGGCAGGATTCGGAATACAGATGAACAGCAGAGGAGACCGGTCAGGGAAAAGCTGCTGTTCCGTGCAGGGGTCTTTCAGCCCGTTCCGCTAGATATCGTCCTCTTCCTCTGCGTTGAAGAGGGTGCGGCCGCCTCCGCTGCTGCGCTGTGCGTTGTCGGAGAGGGCATTGACGGTAGCCCGGAACCTGGTGTGAGCCTGCTTGAGCTCATCGTAGGCGTCGGCCACGGCGTCCTCCGTGCGGCGGAGGGCATCTTCGCAGTACTCGTTGGCGGAGCGCTTCAGGTCCCGGCAGCGCTCCTCCGCCTGCTGGATAATCTCGTTGGCGCGGTTTCTGGCCTGGACAACCAGGGCGTCCTCGGAGACCAGCTGTCTGGCCCGGTCTTCAGCGGACTTGCGGATAGCGTCCGCCTCCCGGCGGGCTGCAGAGATCATGTCGGAGCGGGTAGCCAGCAGTTTCTTGGCCTCATCCAGCTCCATGGGGAACTGACCGCGGATATCGTCGATGATATCCAGAGCCCGGTCCCGCTCGATGATGCACTTATCATTGCTGAAAGCGGCGCCCTTTGCCTCATCAATCATGTCAAAGAGCATATCCAGTAGTTCTTCGATCCCGCTGGCCATGGTCAGTCATCCTTTCTCTTCTCTGCAAACTCTTGAATGCGTTTATTCACATCGTCTACAATCTCCCGCGGGACGAACTCTGCCAGGTCGGCACCGTAGCGGGCCATCTCCTTGACGATGGTGGAGCTGAGGTAGGTGTACTTCTCGCTGGAGGTAAGGAACAGGGTTTCCAGTTCGGGGTTCAGCTTGCGGTTGATGATCGCCATCTGAACCTCCTGCTCGTAGTCCGAGACGGCGCGCAGACCCTTGATGAGGATCCTTGCACCTCTCTCTCTGGCGTAGGCGGCCAGCAGTCCGTCGCAGCGGTCCACCTCCACGTTGGGGAACCGCTCTGTGCTGCGGCGGAGCAGATCTGCCCGCTCCTCCGGGGTAAACAGGCCGTGCTTCTTGGAATTGACGCTGACGCAGACAATCACATGATCGAAAATGAGGGATGCCCTCTTGATGATGTTGAGATGTCCCAGGGTAACCGGATCAAAGCTTCCGGGGTAGATTGCGATGCTCATCCCTGCCTAATCACTCCACTGCGGCGGCACAGGGTCAGTTTGATCTTGCCGTACCGGTATTCTCGCCCCCAGGCTAAGGGGGCATCCACAGGGGGCATGCTCTTATCCGCCGGGCTTTCGCAGACCATTATACCACCCTCACTGAGAATGTCAAACGCTGCAGCCATTTTCAAACTTTTTTCCAGCAGATCGGTCTGATAGGGAGGGTCTGCCAGGATGAGGTCAAACTTTTCCCCGCAGGAGGACAGAAAAGCGAGGGAGTCCCCCTGGATGACCCGGGCCCGGTTCTCAAATCCGCACAGGGCCAGATTCGCCCGGATGACGTCCGCGGCCTCCCGCCGCTGGTCCACAAAGGTGCAGAAGGCGGCGCCGCGGCTGAGAGCCTCCACTCCCAGCTGGCCGGTGCCTCCGAAGAGGTCCAGCACCCGCCGCCCCTCGATCTCAAACTGGATGATGTTGAACAGAGACTCCTTGACCCGGTCTGTTGTGGGCCGGATGTCCAGGCCCGGCAGCTCCTTCAGCCGCCGTCCTCTGGCCTCTCCTGAGATGACTCGCATGGGGTCTGGCTCTCTCCTTCCTGGTGAAAGTAGTCATATACGGCCCGGGCGGTGCGCCGGTCCACTGCAGTCTGCAGCTGCTCCAGGGTGGCCGCTTTTATGGCTTTAATGCTTTTAAACTGCTTCAGCAGCCGGGCTCTGCGCTTCTCTCCCACCCCCGGGATTTTGTCCAGGACGGAGGTGCGCACCCGCCCGTTCTGGAGCTGGCGGTGGAACTCGATGGCGAAGCGGTGGGTCTCCTCCTGGATCTGGCCCACCAGGGCGAACACGGCGGGGACAGACTGGATGCTGATCTCCCGCCCGTCGGGGTGCACCAGGGCCCGGGTGCGGTGCCGGTCATCCTTTACCATGCCGAAGGCGGGGATCTGCAGGTCCATGGATTCCAGCACCCGGGCTGCGATGCCCACATGCTCCTGGCCACCGTCAATCAGCAGCAGGTCCGGCAGGACGGAAAACTTCTCATCCCCGTCCAGATAGCGCCTGAATCTGCGGGTGAGCACCTGCTCCATGGAGGCGTAGTCGTCGGGGATCTCCATGTCCCTGAGGCGGAAGCGGCGGTAGTCCCGCTTGAGGGGCTTCCCGTCCTGGTATACCACCATGGAGGCGACAATGTCGTCCGCTCCCTGATTGGAGATGTCGTAGGACTCGATCCGCTTCGGCGGTGCGTCCATGCCCAGCATGCGGCCCAGCAGCTCCAGCAGTCTGTTCTGCCGCTCCTCCCGGGTGGTGGCCCGCTCCGCCTCCTCCCGGGCGTTCTGGTCCGCCAGGCGGATCAGATCCATCTTGGCCCCCCGCTGGGGGGTCAGCAGCTCCACTTTCCGCCCCGCCTGCTCGGTCAGCAGACGGGCGAGGGAGTCCCGGTCCGGCAGTTCGCAGGGGAGGAGGATCTGCTTCGGCAGGGCGGTGCGGTCCACATAGTACTCCCGGATCAGGGAGGAGAACACGCTCCCGTCGTCCTCCTCCATGGGGGTATCCAGCAGGTCAGTGTCCTTGGCGGCCAGGTCCCCCTGGACGTAGTGGAGGACCACAAAGCAGCTGCGGGCCGTGCCCCGGAAGAAGCCGGTGACATCGGTGTCCGCCAGAGAGCCGGCCACCACCTTCTGACGCTGGTTCAGCAGCTCGATGGCCCGGATCCGGTCCCGGATCTCCGCCGCCCTCTCAAACCGGAGTTCTTCTGCCGCCTGCTCCATCTGGGCAGTGAGTTCCTTAAGCAGGTCTGCATGCTTCCCCTCCAGCAGCCGCACCGCCTGGGAGACTGCCTCGTCATAGCGGGGCTTCAGATCGGCGCTGCTGCACCAGCCGTCGCACCGGCCCATGTGGAAGTTGAGGCACGGCCGCTCCTTCCCGATGTCCCGGGGGAACTTCCTGCTGCAGGAGGGGAGATGGAGGGCGGTCTGCAGGGCGTCGATGATGGCGTGGGTGCTGGAGCGGCTGGCGTAGGGGCCGAAGTAGCGGGCATCGTCGTCCGCAGGCTTTGCAGCCAGAGAAAACCGGGGGTACTCCTCCTTTGAGAGGCGGATGAAGGGGTAGCCCTTGTCGTCCTTGAGGAGGATGTTGTAGCGGGGCTGGTGGCGCTTGATGAGGGAGCACTCCAGCACCAGGGCCTCGAACTCCGAGTCGGCGATGATGACATCGAAGTGGTCGATCTGGGAGACCATGGCCCGGGTCTTCTCCGTGTGGGCGGCGGAATCCTGAAAGTACTGGCTGACCCGGTTCTTCAGGGCCCGGGCCTTGCCCACGTAGATGACGGTGTTCTTTGCATCCTGCATGATGTAGACACCGGGCTTCAGCGGCAGGGAGAGGGCCTTCTCCTTCAGCTGTTCAAACGTCACTTCACCACCCCCGGAAGCATGCAGAGGACAGAACAAAAAAGCGCCGCAGACGCGGCGCTTTTTTGAAGCTGACTGTTCACTCAGAGAAATCAGAGGAAATCATTTTATACAGCGCCTCGACAGCTTCCTTCTCGTCGGGGCCGTCAGCGATCAGCTTGATGGGGGTTCCTTTCACGATACCCAGGGAGAGGACGCCCAGCAGGCTCTTGGCGTTTACCCGGCGCTCCTCCTTCTCAACCCAGATGGAGCTCTTGAACTCGTTGGCCTTCTGGATGAAGAAGGTTGCGGGCCGTGCGTGCAGACCTACCTGATTGTTTACGACTGCTTCCTGACTATACATACGGCAGTACCTCCGAATCGTCGTAAGTGTATGGATAGCATACCATTTTCAGCATATATGCGTCAACGTCAATTTTTACAAAACCAGCTCCTCTTTTCCACAAAAATTGTGTCAGCGGCTCCGCTGTTTTTATGCACATTTCTGTCTGAGGAGGCCAAAATCGGTAGAACTCACCTGAGTTCCGCGACTGTGACCCCGTCCTCTCCCTCGCCGTAGCGGCCGGGCCGGAAGGATTTCACATAGCGGCTTTTCTTCAGGAAACTGCGCACGGCGCTGCGGACGGCGCCGGTGCCCCGGCCGTGGATGATGGTGACGGTCTCCAGCTTGCCCATGACGGCGGTGTCCAGAAACTGCTCCAGCACCATGATGGCCTCGTCGGTAGTCATGCCCCGCAGGTCCACCTGGGAGGGGACCGCTGCGGTGCGCAGGGTGGCCTCCGCCTCCGACATGATGCGGCGGGCCTCCTTCTTCGCCTGGGTCTCCCCCTCCACAACCCGGACTTCCTCCTGCTTTGCGGTGATCTTGAGGATTCCCGCCTGCAGCTGCAGGGAGCCGTCCCTGTTGACGCTGATAACAGAGGCGCGGGTGCCCATGGAGACCAGCTCCACCGTGTCCCCGGCCCTGGCGGGACGGGTGGGGGGAGGCGCCTCCGGCTCCTGCTCCTGGACCCCCAGGTTCCGCTCCGCCTCGTTGAGGAGGCGGCGGGACTCGGCCCGGGTGTCGTTGACGGTCTGCCAGTCCAGCCGGTCCTGCTGCTTCTGCAGCTCCTTCAGCTGGGCCACGGCCTGGTCGCTGGCGGCCCTGGCCTGCTGGATAATGGCACGGGCCTCCGCCCTGGCTTTGTCTGTTATTTTCGCCCGCTCGGCCTCCAGCTGCTCCTTGTAGGTGCGGGCCTTCTCCGCAGACTGCTCCATCTCCAGGCGCAGGCGCCGGGCCTCGTCCTTCTCCTGCTCCATCTCCTGGCGCTGCCTGTCCAGGCGGGTGAGCACGTCCTCGAAGCGGACGTTCTCCGCATCCAGCCGCTCGGCGGCCTTGGTGATGATCTCCTCCGGCAGACCCAGACGGCGGGAGATGGCAAAGGCGTTTGACTTGCCGGGGATGCCCATGACCAGACGGTAGGTGGGGGCCAGGGTGTCCACGTTGAACTCGCAGGAGGCGTTCTCCACTCCGGGGGTGGTCATGGCGTATACCTTCAGCTCCGCGTAGTGGGTGGTGGCCGCCACGGCGGCGCCCATGCCCCGGGCGGACTCGATAATGGCGGCGGCCAGGGCTGCCCCCTCCACGGGGTCGGTGCCGGCCCCCAGCTCGTCCAGGAGGATGAGGGAGTTTTCGTCGGCCTCCTTCAGGATGCCCACGATGTTGGTCATGTGGGAGGAGAAGGTGGAGAGGCTCTGGGCGATGGACTGCTCGTCCCCGATGTCCGCCAG
>CAYYHY010000157.1:0-6589 GCA_964471855.1 uncultured Oscillospiraceae bacterium
TCTTTGAAGCCGCGGCTGGTGACGGCGGGGGTGCCCACCCGGATGCCGGAGGTGACGGAGGGCTTCTGGGGGTCGTTGGGGATGGCGTTCTTGTTGGCGGTGATGTACACGTCGTCCAGGCGGCGCTCCATCTCTTTGCCGGTGAGATTCGCCGGGCGGAGGTCCACCAGCATCAGGTGGTTGTCCGTACCCCCGGAGACCAGGTCCAGGCCGCCGTCCAGGATGGACTGAGCAAGCACACGGGCGTTCTTGATGATCTGCTGCTGGTATTCTTTAAACTCCGGCTTCAGGGCCTCGCCCAGAGCCACGGCCTTGGCGGCAATGATGTGCTCCAGGGGACCGCCCTGGGAGCCCGGGAAGACGGCGGAGTTGATCTTTTTGGCGATGGCCGGGTCATTGCACAGGATCAGACCGCCCCGGGGACCCCGGAGGGTCTTGTGGGTGGTGGTGGTGACAGCGTCTGCATAGGGCACCGGAGAGGGGTGGAGACCGGCGGCTACCAGACCGGCGATATGGGCCATGTCCACAAACAGATAGGCACCCACCTCGTGGGCGATCTCTGAGAAGGTTTTGAAGTCGATAATGCGGGGGTAGGCGGAGGCACCGGTCAGGATCATCTTCGGCTGGCACTTCTTAGCGATATCCCTGACCTGGTCGTAGTCGATGCGTCCGGTCTCATCCACCCCGTAGGGCACGATGTTGTAGAGCCGGCCGGAGAAGTTCACAGGGGAGCCGTGGGTCAGGTGACCGCCGCAGTCCAGGCTCATGCCCATGACGGTGTCGCCCGGCTGGCAGAGAGCCTGGTATACTGCGTAGTTGGCCTGGGCGCCGGAGTGGGGCTGTACGTTGGCATAGGCGGCGCCGAACAGCTTCTTCGCCCGCTCAATGGCCAGGGTCTCCACGGCGTCGATGTACTGGCAGCCGCCGTAGTAGCGCCTGCCGGAGTACCCTTCGGCATACTTGTTGGTAAGCACGGTGCCTGCGGCCATGAGAACGGCGGGGCTGACGATGTTCTCGGATGCGATCAGCTCGATGTTCTGCTGCTGGCGGGCATACTCCGCCCGGACGGCCTGACCGACTTCAGGGTCCTGGGCGGCGATGAGGTCCATGGCTTCAAGAATCATGGCAAAGTTGGCTCCTTTCCCGGTTCAGGGGAGATGAACAGTCTGCTGCATACAGTGCGGTCATTATATCCGCGCGCCCATGGAAAAGCAAGAAGCAGGCATCCAAAATACACGGTCGATTTTCTCCGGTTTTTGTGGTATCATACTCATGCAGACATGCGGAGCGCATTTCCAGGGGGGATACTGCCATGCCGAAGACGGAGGCCGAGGTGCTGTCCATAGTGGAGGAGCTGAAACGGCTCTACCCGGACAGTCTCTGTTCGCTGAAATATGAAAAGGACTACGAGCTGCTCTTCTCCGTGCGGCTGGCCGCCCAGTGCACGGATGAGCGGGTCAATAAAGTGACGCCGGCTCTCTTTGCCCGTTTCCCGGATCTTGAATCCCTGGCGGAAGCGGATGTGAGCGAGGTGGAGGAGTACATACGCTCCACCGGCTTCTTCCGGGCCAAGGCGAAGGATATCGTGCTCTGCGCTCAGATGCTGCTCCGGGACTACGGCGGGAAGGTGCCGGGGACCATGGAGGAGCTGCTGAAGCTTCCCGGGGTGGGGCGGAAGACGGCCAACCTGATCCTGGGGGACATCTGGAATGTGCCCGGGGTGGTGGTGGCGGACACCCACTGCATCCGGATCACCGGTCTGCTGGGGCTTACGGACGGCACGAAGGACCCGGCGAAGGTGGAGACCCAGCTGCGGAAGGTGCTGCCGCCGGAGGAGTCCAACAACTTCTGTCACCGGATGGTGCTGCACGGAAGGGCGGTATGCATCGCCAGGCGGCCCCAGTGCCAGGTCTGCACCCTGCGTCCCTGGTGCAGCCACTTCCAGGGTCAGGGAGAAGAGGAAGGGGCTGGGGGGCCGTGAAGCGGCAGACAGTCATGCGCTGGGTCATCTATCTGCTGGGCATGGCGACCCTGGCTGCCGGCATTACCCTGAACACCAAGACCGGTCTCGGCGTCTCCCCCATCATCTCCGTAGCCTTCTGCATTTCGGAGATCTTCTCTCTCAACTTCGGGGACATGACCTTCCTGCTCTACGCCCTGCTGGTGGTTGCCCAGCTCTTTCTCCGGCCGAAGTCTCAGTGGCCGGACACCCTGCTGCAGCTGGTGGTGAGCCTGGTCTTCAGCCGTCTGCTGAACCTGTTTGCATTCCTGATTCCCTGGGAGAGCGGGGAGCACAGCTTCCTGGCCAACGTGGTCCTGCTCCTGATCGCCATCCTGCTCACCGGTGCCGGGGTGGCCATGACCGTGAACATGCACCTTACCCTGAACCCGGGGGACGGCATCGTCCAGGCCATCGCCCGGAAGGCGGGCTGGAGCCAGGGGCTTGCGAAGAACATCTTCGACATCGGCTGCGTCATCACCACCGTCGCCCTGGGGTTCATCCTGGTGCGGCATGTAGTGGGGATCGGCATAGGCACCGTGCTGGCCATGATCGGCGTAGGCCGGGCGGTCTCTCTGGTGAACCACTTCTTCCAGGAGAAGATGTGCCGGGCAGCAGGGGTAGCGGCCTGAGGACTGTCCCGGCCGCAGATTACAGACAAGGAAGTGGATGAAACATGGCTTACCGGCCCCTGGCCGACGAGATCCGTCCCGAGACGCTGGATGAGGTAGTGGGTCAGAAGCACATACTGGGTCCCGGGGGTCTGCTCCGGCGGGTGATCGAGGGGGGCGCCGTACCCAACCTCATCTTCTACGGTCCCTCGGGCACGGGGAAGACCACCGTTGCCAACATCATAGCAAAGCGCACCAACCGGCCCATGCACCGGCTCAACGCCACTACAGCGTCCATAGCGGATATCAAGGAGATCATAGCGGACATCGGCACCCTGATGGCTCCCGAGGGGGTCCTGCTGTACCTGGACGAGATCCAGTACTTCAACAAAAAGCAGCAGCAGAGCCTGCTGGAGTTCATGGAGGACGGACGCATCACCCTCATTGCATCCACCACCGAGAACCCCTTCTTCGCTGTATTCGGGGCTGTCCTCTCCCGGGCCTCCGTATTCGAGTTCAAGCAGATCTCCGCCGAGGAGGCTCTGCCTGCCATTGAGCGGGGGCTCTCCATCCTGGAGCGGCAGAAGGGGGTGCCCCTCCGGTGCGAGGACGGGGTGAAGGAGTATCTCGCCTGGTCCTGCGGCGGGGATATCCGCAAGGCCATGAACGCCCTGGAGATCCTGGTGCCCGCCCGGGTGCCGGCCGGTACAGAGGAGATTGTCATTACCCTGGAGGATGCAAAGACCGCAGGGCAGCGCTCCGCCATGCGCTACGACAGGGACGGGGACGCCCACTACGACATGGCCTCTGCCCTGATGAAGTCCCTGCGGGGCTCCGACCCGGACGCCGCCCTCCACTACCTGGCCCGGTTCCTGGAGACAGGGGATCTGATAACCCCCATACGGCGCATCCTCTGCTCCGCCAGCGAGGACGTGGGGATGGCCTACCCACAGGCGGCCCTCATCGTCAAGGCGCTGGTGGACTCCGCCCTTCAGCTGGGTCTGCCGGAGGCCAAACTGCCCCTGGCCCAGGCGGTGATCCTGCTGGCCACCGCACCTAAGTCCAACACCGCCTGCATGGGCATAGACGCCGCATGGCATGACGTAAAGGCAGGGAAGGTTGGACCCATACCCAGGCACCTGCAGAACGTACACGCGGACTCCGCAGGGCTGGAGCGGGAGCAGGGGTACCTTTACCCCCACGACTTCCCGGGACGCTGGGTGCCCCAGCAGTATCTGCCGGACGAGCTGGTGGGGACACATTACTACGAGTTCGGCGACAACAAGACAGAACAGGCTGCGAAGCGCTACTGGGAAGAACTGAAGCGCCGGTACGGCAGCCAGGAAGGGAAGGATTATTAATGCCTGTATCATACCGGCACACAGTGCAGATTGACTCAAGAGACATGGACTGCTTCAACCGCTGCAGAGCCTCCGCCCTGCTGGGGCACCTGCAGGAGGCCGCCGTCCAGGCGGCGGAGACGGGGGGATTCGGACGGGATGTGCTGATGAGACAGTACAACTGCTTCTGGATGCTCACCCGCATCTGGTTCCACCTGAACAGACCCCTGATGTGGGAGGAGTACCTGACCATACACACCTGGCACCGGGGCGGGAAGCACGCCCTCATGTACCGTGACTTTGATCTCTACGTGGGAGACGAGCCCATCGGCGAGTCGGTGTCCGCCTGGGTTCTGGCCAATGCAGACTCACGGAAACTGATGAAACTGGGCTCCATCCCCGCCCTGGATGAGACCTGGGGCGGAGATCTGTGCAAGACACGCCTTCTGACGAGGCTGAAGATGCCGAAAGAGATGTCGGAACTGGACCGCCGGGTGACGCATTACAGCGATACGGACATCAACGGTCATGTGAACAACACCCGCTACGCCGACTTCGCCTGCGACGCCCTGCGCATGGACCTTCTCCCCGACAGCTGCTATCTCCAGGAGATGCAGATCAACTACACGGCCGAGTGCCGGCCCGGGGAAACACTGATTCTGGAGAACGGCAGAGACGGGAATACATCTTTTATAAACGGCAGGGATGAGGACGGCAAGCGCCGCTTTGAGGCATCCCTGGTCTTCGCAGACTGCTGACAGGATACGGCTCCTCTCCCCTGCGGACGGCGTCTTCCTGCTGTTCTTTCAGCAGATATCGATCATGCATCCGGCACCCGCAGTTCTCCTGCAGGTGCCGGATGCACCCGTTTTCCGGTGGGCCGGGCGGCGCCTGCAGGGACCTGAAAACCCTGAAATTTCAGCCTTCGCAGGTCTTGAAACACATGAACTTTCTGTGTTGACAACCCTGCCGGCAGCAGTTAGAATAGCGGAAATTCCCAGTATGGCCGCACAGGCAGCGGCTGTCCGGGCTGAGAAAGGAGCTGCTGAACATGGTGAATCAGGACGCCGCATACAAGTTCTCCAGGCAGGGCCTCACCTTCGACGATGTGCTGCTCATACCGGCGGAGAGCGATGTTCTGCCCGCCGACATTGACCTGAGGACTCAGCTGACGAAGAAGATCCGGCTGAACATCCCCCTGATGAGCGCCGCCATGGATACGGTCACCGAGTACCGGATGGCCATCGCCATCGCCCGGGAGGGCGGCATCGGCATCATCCACAAGAACATGTCCATCAGCCAGCAGGCTGAGCAGGTGGACATGGTCAAGCGCTCCGAGAACGGGGTCATCACCAATCCTTTCTGGCTCGGTCCCGGTCACACCCTGGCGGAGGCGGACGAGCTGTGCGCCAAGTACAAGATCTCCGGGGTACCCATCTGCGACGGCGGGAAGCTGATCGGCATCATTACCAACCGGGACATGAAGTTTGAGACGGACATGAGCCAGCTCATTGAGAACGTTATGACAAAGGACAACCTGGTCACCGCTCCCGAGGGCACCACCCTGGCCCAGGCCAAGGAGATCCTGCGGAAGTACAAGATCGAGAAGCTTCCCATCGTGGACGACCAGTTCCGCCTCAAGGGACTCATCACCATCAAGGACATCGAGAAGGCTGAGGTCTACCCCAACTCCGCCCGTGACGAAAAGGGCCGTCTCCTTGTAGGTGCTGCCATCGGCGCCACCGCCGATGTGCTGGACCGGGTCGCTGCCCTGCTGGATGCCGGTGTCGACGTCCTCTGCCTGGACTCCGCCCACGGTCACTCCCACAACATCCTGGATACAGTAAGGAAGATCAAGAGAGTCTACCCGGATGCACAGCTCATAGCAGGCAACGTGGCCACCGCAGAGGGTACAAAGGCCCTCATCGAGGCCGGCGCTGACTGTGTCAAAATCGGTATCGGTCCCGGCTCCATCTGCACCACCCGGGTAGTGGCAGGCATCGGCGTACCCCAGATTACCGCTGTCTACGACGCCGCCTGCACCGCTTCCCAGTACGGCATACCGGTCATCGCCGACGGCGGCGTGAAGTTCTCCGGCGACATCACCAAGGCTCTGGCTGCAGGGGCCAGCGTGGTCATGCTGGGCTCCCTCCTGGCCGGCTGCGAGGAGTCCCCCGGGGAGACCGAGGTGTTCCAGGGCCGCCAGTTCAAGGTCTACCGTGGCATGGGTTCCCTGGCTGCCATGGGCAAGGGCTCCAAAGACCGCTACTTCCAGCAGGACAACAAGAAACTGGTTCCCGAGGGCGTGGAAGGCCGGGTTCCCTTCAAGGGAAGCGCCGGAGAGACAATCTACCAGCTCACCGGCGGTCTCCGCTCCGGCATGGGCTACACCGGATGCCGCAATGTGGCTGAGCTGCAGCAGAAGGCCCAGTTCATGCAGATCACTGCAGCGGGTCTCCGGGAGTCCCACCCACACGACATCTATATTACAAAGGAAGCGCCCAACTACACCGTCAATCCCACCTGAGCGCTCCGACCAAACACTCACTTTTCGGAAGGCATTCCTCTGCCTTCCGTTTTTGTCTCAGGACAGAGCAGATCCCCGCAGTCCGGCATCGCCGTTCTGCAGGGATCTGTGT
>CAYYHY010000158.1:0-5009 GCA_964471855.1 uncultured Oscillospiraceae bacterium
CAGAAACAGCCGGAGAGCGTTCCGGCTGCAGGAAAGGAGGAGGGCGCTGCGGCGCCCGCAGGAACATGGCAGAAGAAACTGTCAGCACAGAACAGTACCTGTTCGACCTGCGGATGCGGGAACTGAGAGAGGGGAAGGAAAAGGACCCCGTACTCCGCATCGAGGACGACTTCGGTACGATGGAGGCCGGGCCCGCCATGAAGCGGGACAGGGAGTGCGAGCCCCTGTTCGGGGAGGACATCACCACACCCCGCCTGGCCAGAAGCATCCTGGCGAGAGGAACCGACACCTCCGCTGCCCTGGAGGCCTTTTCGGACGACAGAGCCGTTCTGGCCGGTCTGAAGGAGGCCCGGAAGCAGCTGAGGGGCCTTCCCCGGAAAACCGGTCCTGAGACTGTCACCGCCGCCTGCAGGCTGGTGCAGGAGAACCCCACCCCAGAAAACGAGTACACCCTGTTCCTGGTCCTCAACGGGGTCAGCCGGGAGATGCCCCCCAAAGACCCAGACCCCGCCTGGCTGAAGCAGCAGCAGACCCTTCTGCGCCGCTCCATGTACGATGTGCAGTGCCTGGAGAGGAGACGCAGAGCGTACTCCGATTATCAGAACTTCCTGCCGGAACTGTACCAGCCCCTGCCGGCGGGCGGTCCGGAGCCGGACCCGCTTCTGCTGTCGCCGATGCTCATGCTGCTCACCCTGAAGTCCCGCAAGCTCACCAGCGGCAGGTACTTCTCCCGCAATTTCTCCCGTGTCATCGCCGCTTTCAGCGGCACCCCTGAACGGACTGCCATGCTCCCCCTGGTCCTGTATCTCGCCCTCAGCCGCTGCCAGGAGGAGATGGGCGGGACGCCGGACATCCGCCAGCTCCCCGCGGAGAAGATGCTGGAGCGGAAGGAATACAGCCTGTCATCCAGCAAACCGGCGGACAAGACGGAGGCGGACAGCGACCTGGAGCTGTTCGGCCTGTGTGCTGTGACAGGGATGCGGGTCACCGGAAAAGCCGGGATCGATGCGGCATGCTGGAGCGGCATGGACCAGCTGACCAATCTCAGCCAGTGGTACTTCCGCCACTGCACGGAGGTCAGCATGGCCTGCGAGCCTGCCCTGCCCCCGCTGGAGGACTGGTACAGAGTCAGGGACTTCAGCTTCGGGCGGGACTGGTACGCCAGCCTCTCGCTGCCGAAGGTCCTGAATGTCAGCAGGGAGGATCTGGAGAAGCAGCTTCCGCAGTTCCGGAACTCATCGGACTGGGACTTCCTGGCTGCCATCCTCTTACAGGAGCACGATGCGGCCGCCGGGGCCCTCCGCTCCGGCCGGGACATGCGAACCATGTGCGAAACCCTGCTGGACAAGCTTCCCTCCGGAAGCGGCAGGGGAACGGACCGGAACCTCCGTCTCTGCGCCGTGGAGCACACCCTGCGGAAGATGGAGGACAGCCTGTGCGAATCCGAAGTGGTCCCGGCCCTCCGGCACGCCATCCAGCAGCCGGTCTCCCAGACCTGACCGGCCCCCCTCCGGAGCCGGCAGCTCATCGAAGCAGAAAAGAGCCGCTGCCCCGGGGGCAGCACTGGAAAACAGCCGGAGAGTGTTCCGGCTGCAGGAAAGGAGGCAGGGCGCTTCACGGCGCCCGACAGCCATGGCAGTCGAAATCCCCAGCAATGTGGAACAGTACCTGCTGGACTACAGGATCCGGGAACTGCAGGAGAGGGCAGATGATGACGCGGATCCGATGGAGCAGTACATCAGGAGGATGAGCGGTCTCGGCGCCCAGACCTGGAACTTTGAGGGACCGGAGGCATGCGCTCCGCTGTTCCCGAAGAACACCCCAAACGTGCAGCTGGCCGGGTCCTCTCTGGTCCGCGGATACAAACCCGGCAGGGCCCTGAAGGCCTTCCCGGACGACGGATCCGTGCTGGATGCCCTCTCCGAGTTCCGGGAGCAGGCAAAGGCCCTCACCGGAGATGCCGGAACGGATGCCGTCCTGGCAGCCAGCAGTCTGGTTCGGAAGAACCCCTCCAGAGAAAACCTGACCGTCCTGTTCCGGCTGCTGAACGGGGTCAGCCGGGAGGAACCCCCTGCACAGCCTGGCAGCGGCTGGCTGGCGCAGCAGCAGCTTCTTCTGCGCCGCTCCCTCTACGATGTGCAGAGCCTGGAGCACAGGCGGAAGCTGCGCAATGGCTTCCTGAGCTCTCTCCCGGATCTGAGCAGACCTCTCGAAGCGGGAGACGTGCCGGAGGGCCTGCTCCCGCCTCTGACCTCCCATCTCCGCTACTATTATCCAAGGGTGCAGAGCCAGGGAGAGTACTTCTACCCGAATCTGAAGATCCTGCTTCACAGCTTCACATCTGACCCGGCCCGGACCGCTGTTCTTCCTCTGGCCGTCTTCCTGGCGGTCCTCGTTCACAAGGATGCCCTGATCAGCATGCCCGACTTCTCCAGCTTCCCCGCAGAGAAGCTGTGGGAGCACTGCGAGTTCAGCATGGAAGATGACAGGTGGCACAGAACGAGAGTGGATAATGCGATGCAGTTCTTCTCCAATGTCGCCACGTCCGAACGCAGAATCAAGGGCGTCAGTCTGGAGATGTGCTGCATGGGCATGTCTCTGACAACCAATCTCATGGACTGGTTCTACCGTTATCTGCCCGGGGACACCACCACCACTGTCCTCCCCTTCATACCCCCGCTTGCGGAGTGGTATGACACCCGGGGCTTCGGCGCCGGCGGCAGCTGGCATGCCAGGCTCACACTGCCGCAGACCTTCGGCATCAGCAGAGCGGAGTT
The DNA here is from genome assembly GCA_964471855.1 of uncultured Oscillospiraceae bacterium. Classification (GTDB taxonomy): domain Bacteria; phylum Bacillota; class Clostridia; order Oscillospirales; family Oscillospiraceae; genus Lawsonibacter. Next base: position 2,778 of record CAYYHY010000158.1, read on the forward strand.
CGACAGGGCCCATGCGAAGTTCCGGAACACGGCGGACTGGGACTTTCTGGCTGCCATCCTGGTCCGGGAGCAGGACGCGGTCTCGGAGGCCGTCCGCACCGGCCAGGACATGCGGTCCCTGTGCGAGAACCTTCTCAGCCGGCTCCCCTCCAGAGGCGCCGGGGGGCAGAAGCGGGAGCTCCTGCTCTGTTCCGTGGAGTGCACCGTGCAGAAGATGATGGACAGCTTCCGGAAGCCCGAGGTCCTCTCAGCTCTCCAGTACGCCATCGACGGCGGGGACGCGCCGAAGTGACCGCCAGGCGCCCGGTCCCGCATCACACTGCAACAAGGAGATGTATCCCGTGAAACAACGAACGCGTCTTGCTGCTCTCCTCCTTCTGGCTGCACTTCTGACCGCATGGATCCCCGCTCCGGCCGCCCCCGCAGTGAACGGGATTACGGTGGCCACCACGGAGGAGCTCAACAGCATCCTCAGGGGCGGCACCGACCTCAGCAACACCACCATCCTGCTTACAGGGGACTCCTATGTCATCGACACGGTCTTTTCCATACATGACGTCTCCGGTCTGACCATCCGCGGGGACGGCAGGACGCAGATCATCAGCACGTCCCTGGACGACTTTGTCTTCTGGATTGACGGGTGCAGAGACATCACCCTGGACGGGCTGGTGCTGGGGCACGACCCCCTCAATGTTGATGTGCAGAACTGCAAGTTCGGCGTGGTGCATCTGCTGGAATGCCAGCAGGTCACCATTGCAAACTGCGAGATCTTCGGATGCGGCCTCATGGGCATCGAGGCTGATACTTCATCCCTGGATGTCCGGAACACCGTCATCCGGGACTGCTCCATGCACGCTGTATCAGGTCTTCATACTGACAGCCACTACACAAACTGCGAGTTCTACGGCAACGGGTACTACTATACCAGCGAGTACTGCGTTGCTGACGGCGTGTTTGAGAACTGCTACTTCCACAACAACAAGAACCTGGTCCGCGAATCCGACTATCAGTACACCAGCACCTCGTTTGTAAACTGCCGGTTCTACGGCAACGCCTGGGGCGGCGACAACATCTCCGGCCCCGCGGAGACCACCTTCACCGATGTGCCGAAGACCCACTGGGCTTACAGCGACATTGAGCGCGCAGTACAGCTGGGTCTGCTCAACGGCACCGGGAACTCCCAGTTTTCCCCCGGCGTCAGTCTCTCCAACGCCATGTTCGCAGCCATGCTGACCCGGGGCTTCTTCAGGGAGCAGGTGGATTCCCTTACGCCTCCCGGGGGTGACAGCCCCTGGTACCGGCCCAACATGGCCGTGGCCATCTCCCGGGGACTGATGTACGGCACCGCCTGCTATGCCGGCAACGCCACAGAGAACGACAGCATCACCCGGTACGACATGGCTGTAATGATCAGCAACCTGTTCTCCGCCCTGGACTGGACGGTCAGCAGCGCCAGCATTGAGAGCGCCAGGAATGCCGTCGGGGACTGGAACGCCATACCGGCCCAGTACCAGAACGCGGTTGCAGTCACCTACGCCGCCGGGATCATCCACGGCACCCCGGACGGCACCTTCAGCGGCGGGAACCTGATGGACAGGGCCTCTGCGGCTGCTGTGCTCATCCGGCTGATCGACTGCAGAGACAGCGGCGGTCCGGCGGCCTTCTCTCCTCCGCAGTCCGCAGCTGCAGCCCCCTCGGAAGCGGAAGTGACCAGTCTGATAGCCGCCCAGCAGGCAAACTACCCGGAGGGAATGCCGTGGGACAACAGCAGTTTTTACTCCTGGAAGGGCGGCATCTATGACGTCGGCTTCGGCTGTGCAGGCTTTGCATTTGCCATGAGCGACGCAGCCTTCGGAGATCTCCCTGCAAGAAAGCTGGACAGCGTATCCTTCAGCCAGGTCCGGCCCGGGGACATACTCCGCCTGCAGGGCGACGTCCACTCTGTCATCGTTCTCGAAAAGAACGAAAACGGCGTGACCATCGCCGAGGGAAACTACAACCGCTGCGTCCACTGGGGCAGAAGCCTCTCCATCCCGGTGGTGGAATCCAGCGTGTACATGCTGACCCGCTACCCTGCATAATCCAGTCATCTGAGGCCGGGCTCCACGGGTGCTCCCGCTGTCCCTCCTGCGCAGTGCGGACAGACGGCCGATATATGACACAGACCGGTTCCCCGCGGGGAGCCGGTCTCTTTTTCTGCCCTGCATCCCGGACCCCGGGTCCTCCTGCAGG
>CAYYHY010000158.1:5109-6576 GCA_964471855.1 uncultured Oscillospiraceae bacterium
CCCGCATCCGATTCCTGCAGGTGCCGGACTTCCGGCCTCTGTCCGTTCCGCGGATCCCCGGAGATGGAACGGTTGAAAAAAAGTTCATGAATTTGCGCTCAAGGTATGGAAACAGACAGGAAAAGGTGCTAATATATTGAACGTCAGGACCGGCGCCTTTCCCCTTCCCCTGACAGGAAGCAGCAGCAGAGGTCGATTTTGTGCTGGTCCGCCGTCCCCGGCGGGCGGGGCAGAAAACGGCTCAGCAGCACATAATTCCCAGAATATGTGTCAAAATCACAGGGCTGCATGCCGGCTGGACAACTTCTGCTGTACCGGCCCCGGCCGTCTCCCCATGTACATTCCGGACCTTCCGGACACCCTCAGCGGGGTGCCGGCGCTGCATCCGCCCAGACCTTCAGCCCCGCCGTCCTCCCTTTCCTGCACCCGGGCGGAGCGTATCCCAGAGAACGCATCCAGAACCTGGCGGAGGTGCACAGGCTGTCTCCAGCCTCTGTGCCCTGAATTCACCGGCAGTTCCTTCCTCTCCTGATCTGTCCCCCCGGCAGGAGCGGGCAGGGGGAGGAGGTTCAAATGCACAAGAATTTTAAGAGGAGGTTTTTCATCATGCCAGCATCATTCGATCTCACCGGCAAGGTTGCCCTCGTCACAGGCGCTTCCTACGGCATCGGCTTCGCCATTGCCAGCGCGCTGTCCGGGGCGGGCGCCACCATCGTGTTCAACGACATCAAGCAGGAACTGGTGGACAGGGGCCTCAGCGCCTACAAGGAGGCCGGCATCGAGGCTCACGGCTATGTCTGTGACGTCACCAGCGAGGAGCAGGTTGCTGAACTTGTGGCCAAGGTCACCGAAGAGGTTGGCCACATCAACATCCTGGTCAACAATGCCGGCATCATCAAGCGCGTCCCCATGCTGGACATGCCGGCGGAGGACTTCCGCAAGGTGATCGACATCGACCTCACCGGTCCCTTCATCGTGTCCAAGGCTGTCATCCCCGACATGATCAAGCAGGGCGGCGGCAAGATCATCAACATCTGCTCCATGATGAGCGAACTGGGCCGCGAGACTGTCTCCGCCTACGCCGCTGCCAAGGGCGGCCTGAAGATGCTCACCCGCAACATCGCCAGCGAGTACGGCCAGTACAACATCCAGTGCAACGGCATCGGGCCCGGCTACATTGCCACGCCCCAGACTGCTCCTCTCCGCGAGCGCCAGCCCGACGGCTCCATGCACCCCTTCGACCAGTTCATCCGCGCCAAGACTCCTGCCAACCGCTGGGGCGAGGCTTCGGACCTGGGCGGTCCCGCTGTGTTCCTGGCCTCCCCTGCATCCGACTTCGTCAACGGACACATCCTGTATGTGGACGGCGGCATCCTTGCCTACATCGGCAAGCAGCCCGAGTGATTCTCCATTCAGCGCCGGGACACCTGTTCCGGCGCTCTTCTTTTTCTCTGTACAGCTGCAGGG
>CAYYHY010000159.1:0-2049 GCA_964471855.1 uncultured Oscillospiraceae bacterium
CGGTGAAATCCGTCAGGTCTCTTTTCACGAGATGGAATCGGTGGTATCATCAGGGGGAGAAAGAGATGCAGGAGGAGGATCTTGCATGCAGAACAGCACAGAAACCACCCCGGAGCAGCTGCGGTATCTGAAGCTGCTGGCGGAGCAGTATCCGACGGTGCAGGACGCCAGCCGGGAGATCATCCGGCTTCAGGCCATCCTGAATCTGCCCAAGGGCTGTGAACACTTTATCTCGGACGTCCACGGGGAGTATGAGGCCTTTCTCCACGTCCTGAACTCCTGCTCCGGCGTGGTGAAGGAGAAGCTGGACGACCTGTTCGAGGTCTCCATGACGAAAGCGGAGCGGGAGGAACTGGCCACCCTGATCTACTACCCGAAGGAGAAGCTGGAGGACATCCGGAGCCGGACGGAGGACATGGAGGAGTTCTGCCGCATCACGCTCCACCGCCTGGTGGATCTGTGCCGTGCGGTCTCAGCCAGGTACACAAGGAGCAGAGTGCGGAAGATGCTCCCGGCCGACTACGCCTACATGATCGAGGAGCTGCTCAACACCCACCGGGAGGACCCGGACAAGAAGGACTACTTTGAGACGCTGATCGCATCCATCCTGGATACAGGGGAGGCGGAGGACTTCATCGAGGCCATCTGCGGGGTCATCAAGGACCTGTCGGTGGACCACATGCACCTGGTGGGGGACATCTTCGACCGGGGACCCAGGGCGGACATCATCATGGACGCCCTGATGAACTTCCACAGCGTGGACATCCAGTGGGGGAACCACGACGTTCTCTGGATGGGCGCGGCCTGCGGGTCCCGGACCCTGGTGGCCACCGTGCTGTCCAACTCCATCCACTACAACAACCTGGAGGTGGTGGAGACCGGCTACGGCATCTCCCTGCGGCCCCTGTCCGTCTTTGCCAACGAGGTGTACAAAGACTGCGATGTCTCCTGCTTTGCGGTCAAGCTCACCGGGGACGATGCATCCAGCTTTACGGAGAAGGACAGGCTGCTGTCGGCCCGGATGCACAAGGCCATCACGGTGATCCTGTTCAAGCTGGAGGGGCAGAAGATCCTGCGGCACCCGGAGTACGGGATGGAGGACCGGCTGCTGCTGGACAAGATCAACTACGAGGACTCGTCCGTCACCATAGGGGACAGGAAATACCACCTGGAGGACTGCGACTTTCCCACGGTGGACCCGGCGGATCCCTATGCGCTCTCACCCGAGGAGGAGAGCGTCATCAACCAGCTGACGGCGTCTTTCATGCGCAGCGAGAAGCTGCAGCGGCATGTGAAGTTCCTGTACTCCAGGGGCAGCCTGTACAAGATCCACAACGGGAATCTCCTGTTCCACGGCTGCATCCCCATGAGGGAGGACGGCACCCTGCTGTCTTTCAGCCTGGGCGGGAAGGAGCGCTGCGGCCGGGAGTTCCTGGACTACGCGGACACGGCGGCCCGGCAGGCCTGCTACCTGCCGAAGGGCAGCGAGGAGCGGAAGCTGGGGATGGACTTCCTGTGGTTCCTGTGGGCGGGGCGGAACAGCCCCATCTTCGGACGGGACCGGATGACCACCTTCGAGCGCCGGCTCATCAGGGACGAGAGCGCCTGGGCGGAGCCCAAGAATCCCTACTACAGACTGTACAACGACCCGGCTGTCTGCGAGATGCTGCTGAAGGAGTTCGGTCTGGAGGGACCCCACACCCACATTATAAACGGCCACGTCCCGGTCAAGGCTAAAAAGGGTGAGAGCCCCATCAAGGGGAACGGAAAGCTCATCGTCATCGACGGCGGCTTCTGCAAGGCCTACCAGCCCACCAGCGGCATAGCCGGGTACACCCTGATCTTCAACTCCCGGTGCCTGCGGATCATCGCCCACCAGCCCTTTGCAGGGAAGGAGAAGGCGGTGAAGGAGAACTACGACATCGCATCCACGACCACGGTGTTTGAGACCCTGGAACACCGGATGAAGGTGGCGGAGACGGACTCCGGCCGTCAGATCCAGGCCCACATCGACGACCTGCGGCAGCTGCTGGCGGCCTTCCGGAGCGG
>CAYYHY010000159.1:2149-3763 GCA_964471855.1 uncultured Oscillospiraceae bacterium
AGGGCAGACGGCGGGAAGGTCAGAAGCTGGGGTCATCCAGGGAGGCCAGGGCGGCGGTCAGGTATTCCCGGTACTTCTCCACGGCGGAGGGCGGGGAGATGATGCGGACCTTGCCCTCCAGACCGAAGAGCCAGCCGAAGAACTGGGGGCTGAGGAACACCGGCACCCTGGCGGTGAAGTGGTAGGGCTCGGCGGGGATGAGGATGACGCCGTCGCCGAAGCGGTCCCGGACGATGTTCATCTTGTCCCGGGTGCCCTTGAGGGTGACCTGGACCTCGTCGCCGGAGAACATGCCGAACATGCGGGCGGCGTACTGGGCGATCTTGAAGTCGGGGTACCGGTCCCGGCCCATGGGAGGGATCTTCGAGGTCTGCACCATGGCCATCTTGTCCACGCGGTAGTTGCGCAGACCCTGGGCGCTGTGGTCGAATCCCACCAGGTAGTAGTTCTCGCTGTTCCAGATGAGCCCGAAGGGGGTCACCGTATAGATGGCGCCGTCGTGGCGGTAGATGCGCTCGCCGCTGAAGCCCAGGTCGAAGTAGCGGAAGCAGATGGCGCTGTTGGCGGCCATGGCGCTGTGGATGCTGTCCACTGTATAGTAGATGTGCTCGTTGTCCACCTTGGCGCGGCTGTCCACATAGACTTCCCGGTGGAGGCGGTCTGCCTGCCAGACGCTGCACAGCCCTTCCAGCTTGCGGATGAGGGCGTCGGACTTCTTCCGGGTGATGAACTTGGAGCACTGCACGGCATCCACCAGCAGCTTCAGCTCCGGCAGCTCGAAGTCCCGGGAGACCACATGCCACCCCTGCTTCCTTACATACTCCAGGTCCATGCCGAAGTTGGCCAGGATCTGCACATAGTTGTAGACGGCCTTCCGCTCAGCGGGCAGGCCGTTCTCTCTCAGATAGGAGATGATCCGGTCGGCGCTGACGCAGTGGTCCTCGTCTGAGTACTTCATGAGGCAGACCATGGTGTGCAGCAGCTTGGTGGAGGAGGCGGAGCCGGGGGGCAGAGGCTCGATGCTCTTTTTGGCTATGCGGGACTCCTCCGGATCGGAGTCCGGATCAACGGCAGGGGAACTGACAGGGAGATCCTCTTTCGATATGCTCATTTCCAGCCCTCCCAGACTTCCGGGCAGTAGCCCACGGTGGCCTGCTTCCCGTTGCGTACGATGGGGGTGCGGAGCAGGCTCTGGTCCTCGAAGATGTGGTCCAGCTTGTCCTGGTCAGAAGCCAGGTAGGAGAGGAGCACGGCATCGGGGTGGGAGGGGTCGATCATGGCATCCAGGCCGACGGCGTTCCGGACGCTGTTCAGTTCTCCGCGGCTCATGCCGTACTTTCTGATATCTACTTCCTGGAACTTGATGCGCCGTTCCTTGAACCACCGTTCAGCTTTCTTGGTATCAAAGCATTTGGACTTGCCGAAGATCTGTATGTTCACCTGGGTCAGCTCCCTTCACCGCACTGGCTGAGCCCATTCTAGCATGTTTTCAGACAGGGGGCAAGATGCCCGCCAGGAACCCTTCGGGGGTCCGGCAGGTCCCGGGAGGAAGAGGCAGGGGGAATCGGCGGAACCTTCTTCAGGGAGAGCCGTCTGTCAGGTATGCACCCCGGG
>CAYYHY010000159.1:3863-6450 GCA_964471855.1 uncultured Oscillospiraceae bacterium
CGGCGTCCCGTTAAAATGCTGAAGAAACAGCCCCAGCGGGGGCTTCTGTTTTTGGGAAATATGGGTATACACCTTTTTCCAGCCGTGATATAATGACAGCACCGAAATCTTAATTTGGTAAAAAGCGTCTGTTCCGGGAGTGCTCTCTGCTCCCGGCGGCGCGAAACCGGTCCGGAGGACAGAACCGCAGGAGCAGGCGGGGACGGCACCGGACCAGACAGCAGATGCGGAAGAGGCAGGGGCACCTCCGTCCGCCGGCGAGGCAGGGCCGGCTGGACACGGGTTCTCTCTGCCCCGGTGCTGTGCCAGCGGCACGGCTTTTCTGTCATGCATGCAGATCCGCACCTGCGTCAGCGCACCCCCTCAAAATCTAGAAAAGGAGACCCTATGACAGAAAAACTGAAGATTATCTCTCTTGGCGGACTGAACGAAATCGGCAAGAACCTGACGGTATACGAGTACGGAAACGACATTATCGTGGTGGACTGCGGCATCGGCTTTCCCGACGATGACATGTACGGCATCGACCTGGTTGTCCCCGATGTCAGCTACCTGATCAAGAACCAGAACAGGCTGCGGGGGATCTTCATCACCCACGGTCATGAGGACCACATCGGAGCCCTTCCCTATGTGCTCCGCTCCATCAATGCACCCATCTACGCCACCCGCATGACCGCCGGTCTCATCCGGCTGAAGCTGGAGGAGTTCCACCTCAACGAGTGGGCAGACATCCGCACCTGCGAGGCAGGGACCACGGTGCGGGCAGGGAAGTTCAGCGTGGAGTTTATCCATGTCAACCACTCCATCGCAGATGCAGTGGCCTTTGCCATCAAGTGCCCGGCGGGCACCTGTGTCCATACCGGGGACTTCAAGATCGATACCACCCCCATCCAGGGCGGCATGATGGACCTTGTGCGGTTCGGGGAACTGGGCAAGCAGGGAGTCCTGGCCCTCCTGGCGGATTCCACCAATGTGGAGCGTCCCGGATATACCCGCAGTGAGCGCAGCGTGGGCGCTTCCTTCGACGCCCTGTTCCGGGGCTGTACGGAGCGCATCATCATAACCACCTTCGCATCCAACGTGGACCGGATCCAGCAGATCATCGACGTGGCGGAGCGGTATGGCCGCAAGGTGGCGGTCAGCGGACGCTCCATGGAGAACATCATGAAGGTGTCCACCGACCTGGGCTACATGAAGATTCCCCAGGGTGTCATGATGGACATCACCCAGATCCAGACTCTGCCCAAGGACAAGATCTGCATTATCACCACCGGCAGCCAGGGCGAGACCATGTCGGCCCTGACGCGCATGGCCTTCAGCACCCACAAGCAGGTGGAGCTGATGCCCGGGGACCGGGTCATCATCTCCGCATCGGCTATCCCCGGCAATGAGAACGCCATCAACGCCGTGGTGAACGAGCTCTACAGGAAGGGTGTGGAGGTGCTCAACGAGCGGGAGCGGGCCCTCCACGTCTCCGGCCACGCCTGCCAGGAGGAACTGAAGATTGTCCATGCCCTCCTGAAACCGAAATTCTTCATCCCCGTCCACGGGGAGCAGCGGATGCTCCAGATCCACGCCCGCCTGGCGGAGGAGATGGGCATGCGCCCAGACCACATCCTGATTTCCGACGTCGGCCAGGTCATGGAGTTCACTCCCACCACCGGCCGGTTCGCCGGCACCGTCCCAGCAGGCCAGATCTTTGTGGATGGCTACGGAGTAGGCGACGTGGGCAGCGTCGTCCTCAGGGACCGGAGAAAGCTGGCTGAGGACGGGGTCATCGTAGTGGTCATGACCATGTCCGGAGAGGACGGAGCGCTTCTGTCAGGACCGGACATCATCACCCGGGGCTTTGTCTATGTTAAGGAGTCCGAGGGGCTCCTGGATGACCTGCGCCACGTGGCGGAGGGCGCGCTCCTGGATGTGGATACCCGCTACGATACCGACTGGGCTGCCATCAAGGCCGCCGTCCGCAGCGAGATGTCAGATTTCCTCTACAAGAAAACACGGCGCTCCCCCATGATCCTTCCTGTGATTATGGAGGTTTGAGCGGGCCATTGACAGCCGTCCGGGTTCTGACCGGGCGGCTGTTTTCGTACCCAGGACACAGCTGCGGAGCCGGGGGACGGTCCGGACCTCATCCCGGGTTTCCAGCCCGGCTGGCCGGACCCTGGTGGGGGCGGAAGGCGGTTTTTGCCGAAAAAGTTAAAAACGGAGTCTACCAAGTGTCTACCAGCCCTTCCGGTGGTAGCCAGAATGCTACCTACGATTTGGAGGATTTGGTAGACTGTACGCCAGCGGTGGACACTGTAGGTTAAAATGACCGCTCCGAGCCCGAAAATTTGGTAGACTTGTAACACGGCTGTAACATTTGAGGCCGAATGTTACCGTTTCGTTACGAGTGCTTTTGTCCTATTGACTTAGTTATGGGGCTGTGTTACAACATTATCGCCGTCGAAAGGCGGTGGGCGGGAGTTTGACGGTCCAGACCCGTTTTTCGGGAGTTTGTAACTAAGGTTTCCGATTGTTACACTTTTGTTACATCTTCGTGGACGGGTTGACGGCCCGAAAAACGACTGCTACAATTTCA
>CAYYHY010000160.1:0-6396 GCA_964471855.1 uncultured Oscillospiraceae bacterium
TGACCCATATCCGGGAGCACAAACGAGAGCTGAGAGATGTCCCGCACATGCTGGAGCTCATGATCCGGGAGGGACTTCTGGAAGCTGAGGACATGGACTGGGCTCTTGATACGGCAGAAAGCATGGAATCCCCGGAGCTCAAGGCCCTCCTGCTCCAGTACCGGCACGGGCATTTCTCCCGGAAGGACATGGAGGCCGTGGAAGCAGAACGCTACCGGGACGCCATGCTGGGGAGCTGACATCTTCTGCCCCTTTGTTTCCTGTCAGCCTGGAAAGAGCAATATTTCCTGTACTTTGCCTCCTGTACCTGCTATACTGTCTCTGCCAGCTTGCGGCCGGCAGAAACCAGACAGCCGCAGCAGCAGGAGGCGCCATGAACGACAAGAAACTGTACCGCAGAGTCCAGGCTCTGCAGCAGGAGGGGAAGCACCAGAAGGTCATCAGCCTCCTGGACGGATACCCTTCCCTGACCCCCCGTCTGAACTGGGCCCTGGCCTCTTCCTGTCTTGCCGAAGCGTACGGTCCGGCAGGCAGGGACGCCCTGAACCTGGGATTCATGGCGATGGAAGCCCTGGACGCCATGCCGGAGGAGGAGCAGCACAGCGCACAGTGGAGCGCAGCCATGGGGGCCGCCCTGACCTGCGCCGGGCAGGGGCACGACGCCATGCAGTATCTCCAGGAGGCGGAGCGGCTGGCGAAGGAGCCCCCGGGGGACAGCGAACTCCTCGACATCGTCAGAAATCTGACTGAGCAGGCCTCCGGACAGGAGGAGACCCCCTGGTGGCTGGAAAGGGTCCGCAGAGCCTGGAGTGCCTTCCTCTCCAGGGAGGAGGAGATCCGCTCCCTGCTGGATGAGGATACCCCCCAGTCCCGGGACCAGGCCTGTGCGGCAGCTGCCGAGGCAGCGGGCACTGTCCTCGGCATCCCCTGCTATGTGGAGAAAACCGGCGGCCGCTGCCGGCTCCTGCTCTCTACGGAGTGCAGCCTCACCGGCACATACGGCTCCATCTTTTTCCGGGACAGTGCACCCCCGGAGCTTCCCCCCTGCTGGGATGTCACAGTCGGCTTCCCGCCGGATGAGGAGCGCCCGGAGGAACTGCGCTGCTGTCCCGTCGAGGCGGGGTCCCTGCTGATGCGGCTTGACCTGCCTGACGGTTCCCAGGATTCCGCCCGGCTGGCGGTGCTGGACACCCGGACGCCTCCGCCCCCCTGGGACGAACGCTTCACCAGTGCGGTTGCCGACACCCTGGCCGGCTTCCTGGGGGACATTCCCGCCATGCGGATGCTGCGGTTCGCCCCTCTGTTCGATGGAACCGGCATGGACCCGGAGGACGGCTTCTGCCCTCCGGACAGGCTCAGGGAACAGGCCACCAGTCTCGGCATGGATCTGAGCCCCGACCCCGACACCTTCCTGGACAGCCTGCGCATCCGCTATCCCGATACGGACACACCCGCGGGGCGCCAGTTCCGGCAGGACATCCTCAGCGGCTGGACCAGCTTCCCCGAACTCCACGCGGAATACATTGCGCAGTTCACCCGGTACGCCTGGGAACTGCACGACACCGGCATCATGCCCTGCTTTCTCTCCATCTCCGCGTCCAGGTTTCCCCTGGAGAACCGGGCGGCCGTCATGGAGCAGACTCTCAGCAGATGCTGTGCATATCTGGAAAAGAACGCCGGTCCGGAACATTTCCGGGTCATCGGCCAGGCCGTGGGGCGGTACCACTGCTACCTGGACATGCTCTGCTGGGATCCGGGACCCGTCCTCGAGGCTGCGGATGAGTTCATTCAGGAGGAAGATCTGGGCGAGTCAGGGATATACTCATTCTACCTGCAGTAAGAACAGATCCCTGCCCCCGGGAGCAGGGGAAGACAGTATCCGGCGGCAGACAGAAGCCGCCTCTGGAGGTTGATTTTCATGAATACCAGGAAGATCCTCAAGCAGATTCTCCGTCTGCAGGGGGACGGCAAGCACCAGAAAGTTCTCAACACCGTGGACGGGTACCCTCTCAGTGACCTGACCCCGGAGATCAAGTGGGCCACCATCTCCTCCTGCCTGGCCCTGGCGAAGAAGAACGCCAGCGCCGCAGACCGGGCCGTGGAACTGCTGGATTCCTTCACTCCGGAGGAGCAGGAGTCCCCCCAGTGGCTGCTCAGCAAAGGGCAGGCTCTGAGCTTCACGGGCAGCAGCGAAGGCCGGGAGCTGCTTCTCAGGGCCCAGAAACTGGACCCGGATCTTCCCGGCCTCAAGGAAGCTCTTTATGCCGCCGGCCCGGCTCCCGCGGTCAGTCTGGGCGACGGGGCATACTACGTAGAAAACAACAGCCTCAACCCTGTCTCCTGGAAGTCGACGGTAAACGGCGCATGGGACAGCTTCCTGAAGCATGAGTCAAAGATCCGCAGCCACCTGGATGAGGGCAGCGGCTCCGGCCGCAGAGAGGCCCGGAAGCTGCTGCGCAGCTCTCTTCCCGGCATTGACACAAACCTGCATGCGGAGCTGACGGACGGGAAGTACCACCTGTGGATCGGCACCGGCACCAGCCTCCGCCAGGCCTTCTGCATGACCTTCTTCCGGGACATGGCCCCTGAGGCCGTCAGGGAGCACTGGATCCTTCATGCGGGGATGCCGGCCGCCCCGGACAGGGCGGAGGGGAAGCCCTGCGGCTTCCGGATTCTGCCCCCGGCCTCCTTCGACGCCCGCCAGCGCATCCTGATCAGCCAGTCCTCCGCCTCCAGGAAGGCAAAGGGCGGGGAGGACGAGGATGAGGGAGGGGCCTCTTCCCCGGCCCTTGAAACGGCCCGCGCTGTCCTCGGGGATGCCGCCTATGCGGAGATGATCTCCCTGTATGATGTGCAGCCTCTCTCCGCAGCCCCCGAGAAGGCCACGGACCGGCCGGTACAGGAACTCCCCGCCGCGCTCAGAGAGCAGGGTCTGGCTCTGCCGGAGGACACGGGGGACGCTCTGGCCCGCATAGAGGTGCACCACAGACCGGAGAGCGCCACGTACCAGCCCGGCCTGCTCCGGGCGGACATCGCGGAGGGTCTCACCCGCTGCCCTCTCCTGTACCAGGAGTGCCTGACCGGCTACAGCGAGACGTCCCTGGACTTTGCAGAGCACGGCGTATTCACCGGCTTCTTTGCCATTCCGGCTGCAAACTTCCCGCAGGACAGGCTCTTCCCCGCCATGCGGGAGACGCTGGATGCCTTCAGTGCAAAGCTGCTGGAGGCCACAGGGCCCGACTGCATCAAAGTGCTGGGCTGGGGCGCGGGAAAGAACGCCGCCTACCTGGACGTGGTGGCATGGGACTACGACACCGTCCAGCATGCTGCGGAGCAGATTCTCAAGGAGATGAACCTGTATACGGTGGACCTGTCCAATTTCTGCATGGACCAGGACGGCATCTGCCTCAACGTGAACGAGAAATACGGGTTCGAGGACTCCTGAGCAGGGCCTGCGGCCGGCTCCTCCGGTCCCCGACCGAAGTCATGCCCTTAAGCAGGAAAAAATCCTCCCTGCCGGCTTTCCGGCGGGGAGGATTTCCTGTTCTTTCACTGGATTCAGGGGACGTCGGGCAGAGGGATGTCCCTGCGCTCAAAGAAGGTCTTCAGTTCCACAGAGGTCTGGGAGTCGCCGTACTGCTTGATGGCAGTCAGCAGCTCCTCCAGCTGGGAGGTGCCGGCCACGGAGAAGCGCAGCAGGGCGTTGAACACGCCGATGACCCGGTGGTGGGCCGTCACTGCAGGCTGCTCCCGGCAGAAGCTGCAGAAGGCGCTGTACTTCTCGGGGGGCACGGAGGCCAGAATGAACCCCGACATGCCGCAGCCCAGCTTCTCCCGGTCGATGTCCACCGTAAAGGCCCGGATGACCCCCTTCTCCTCCAGGCGGCGGATCCGCTCGGACACCGCCGGCGGGGTGAGACCCACCTGGTCCCCCACAGCCTTGAGGGTAGTCCTGCAGTCCTCCTGGAGGATGTTCAGTATGAGAATGTCCGTTCTGTCCATGTCCGGAGCCCCCTCAGCACACTCTGCCGGCTTTGATGACCTTCTTCGCCAGGTTGCTGCCCATGCGGTAGCAGATGTAGTCCAGGTCCGGGGCGTCCCAGACCACCAGGTCTCCCAGCTTCCCCTCCTCGATGCTGCCGGTGGTCCGGGCCCGGCCGATGGCAGCCGCCCCGTTGAGGGTGACGGCGGTGAGCACCTCCTCGGGGGTGAGCCGGTACTTCAGGCAGCCCAGGTTGATGACAAACTGGAGATTCAGGGAGGGACAGGAACCGGGGTTGAAGTCGGTGGCCATGGCCACAGGCACGCCGGCGGCGATCATGTCCCTGGCGGGGGCATACACGGAGCCCAGATAGAAGCTGGTGGCGGGGAGCAGGCAGGCCACGGTGCCCCCTTCCGCCATGCTGGCGATGCCCTCCGGGGGGCAGACGATCAGGTGCTCGGCGGAGACCGCCCCGATCTTCCCTGCCAGCACGGACCCGCCGATGGGGTCGATCTCGTCGGCGTGGATCTTGGGGATGAGGCCGTGTTCCGCTGCGCAGCGCAGGATGGTCTCCGACTCCCCGGCTGTAAAGACGCCGGTCTCGCAGAAAACGTCGCAGTATTCAGCCAGGTGCTGCTCCGCCACGGCGGGGATCATCTCCTCGCACAGCTGGCGGATGTACTCCTCCCGGTTCTCCTTCAGTTCGGCGGGGACCGCATGGGCCCCCATGAAGGTGGGCACCAGGTCTATGGGGTGGCGCCGGTCCAGCTCCCGGATGACCCGCAGCTGCTTGAGCTCCTGCTCCAGGTTCAGCCCGTAGCCGCTCTTGGCCTCGCAGGTGGTGGTGCCGAAGGAGAGCATCTCGTCCAGAGCCTTCTCCGCCTTCGCTTCCAGCTCCTCCTGGCTGGACGCCCGGGTGGCTGTCACCGTGGAGAGGATGCCGCCGCCGCCGGCCAGTATGTCCAGGTAGGGGACCCCGTGGAGCTTCAGCCCCAGCTCGTTCTGGCGCCAGCCCCCGAAGATCAGATGGGTGTGGGCGTCCACCAGACCGGGGGTTACCAGACAGCCGCCGGCGTCCACCGTCTCCGTGCCCGGGGCCGCAGGGGGCTTCCCTGTCCCCCGCTTCGCGATGTGCCCGTCCCGGATATAGACCCAGGCGTCATGGAGCACCGTGATCTCCCCCTGCTCCGCTCCTCTGCGGGCGGAGGTGCCCTCCGGGGTGGCCAGGGTGCCGATGTTGGTCACAAGCAGTGAATTCATAAATAACTCCTCAGATTCTTTGAAAGGGGGCGCCGGGGCGCCCCCTCGCGGTCTGCGGCTTACTTCTGGTCTGCCTCGTCCAGAGCCTGGGAGACAACGCTGTCGTCCGCCAGATAGGGCAGGGTGATGTGGTCCTGCCCCGCGTACAGGGAGTTGTACTCGGCGGCGGTGGTGAGGGCGTTTCTGTTCCGGGCCCAGGCGCGGCGGGAGACGCCCACCATGGTGTCCCAGGGCATGGACATGCGGAGGATGCTGTCCACCCGCTCGGAGCCGTCCAGCACCATGCCGAAGCCGCCGTTAATGGCCTTGCCGATGCCGGTGCCGCCCCCGTTGTGGAGGGCGATGAGGCTCATGCCCCGGGCCGCATTGCCCGCGAAGCACTGCACGGCCATGTCGGCCATGATGTTGGAGCCGTCCTTGATGTTGGAGGTCTCGCGGAAGGGGGAGTCCGTTCCGCCGGTGTCGTGGTGGTCGCGGCCCAGCATGACGGGTCCGATCTCCCCGTTGCGCACCATCTCGTTGAACTTCAGGGCGATGTTCATGCGGCCCATGGCGTCCTGGTAGAGGATGCGGCACTGGGTGCCCACCACCAGTTTGTTCTTCTTGGCGTCCCGGACCCAGACATAGTTGTCGTAGTCCTGGTAGCGGCGGTTGTGGGCCAGGATGTACTCGGCGGCAGCCGCGTCGGTCTTGTCCAGGTCCTCGGGGTTCCGGGACAGGCAGCACCAGCGGAAGGGACCGTAGCCGAAGTCGAAGAGGCAGGGACCCAGGATGTCCTCCACGTAGGAGGGGAACACGAAGCCGTCCAGGTCGTTCTCGCCGTTGCGGCAGATGGAGGTGACGCCGGCGTCGTAGACCGCCTTCAGGAAGCTGTTGCCGTAGTCGAAGAAGTAGGTGCCCCGGTCGTGGAGCTGGCAGATGAGCTCGTAGTGGTGGCGCAGGGACTTGTCCACCAGGGTCCGGAAGGTCTCGGGATCCCTGTCCAGCATCTCCGTGCGCTGCTCGTAGGTCAGGCCCTGGGGGCAGTAGCCGCCCTCATAGGGCACATGGCAGGAGGTCTGGTCGGAGAGCAGGTCCACGTGGACGTCCTGCTCCACCAGATACTCCAGCAGGTCCACCACGTTGCCGTAGTAGGCGATGGCGCAGGGCTCCTT
>CAYYHY010000161.1:0-6391 GCA_964471855.1 uncultured Oscillospiraceae bacterium
TCATCCGTCTCTGCCTGGGACAGCTGCACCGGCTCGAAATCTGCTGTATGCCTGGCCACTGGCGGTTCCCTGCCGAAGAGGGCCAGATCCTCGTCTGACAGCAGTCCGTTTGCAGTCAGCCTGTCCACCCGCCGGCCAAGTTCCGCGGTTTCGCCGAAGCGGGTGTATGCATCTGCCAGGAGGTCTTTGGACTCGCCCGTTTCCCCAAGGTCCATGAGCACATCAAAGAGGGAGAACCAGATATCGGGGATGGTATCGTCCAGGTCCAGTGCCGCCTGGAAGTCCTCCCGGGCCCCCTGAAGGTTCTCCTCGCCGCCCAGCTTCTGCAGGGCTGTGCCGCGGTTTCTGAGGGCGTCGATGTTCATCGGCTCCACTTCCAGAGCCGAGGTGAAGGCTATGACCGCCTCCTCATAGTCCCCCTCTGTCAGATACCTTATGCCCAGTTCGCAGTACTCCTCCGGTGTTCTGGCAGACGGTTCGCACCCGGCCAGCGCCAGGACCAGGGAAAAGGCAAGAACTGCACTGATGATCCGCCGCACGGCAGACGGCCTCCTTTCGAAAACCTCCTGCCCCGGGTGTCAGGGCAGGAGGTGTATTGCCGGTATTCAGCTTGCCAGATACTGGCACATGCGCATGATGAGCGCGGCGCTCTGGCTCCGGTCCGCCAGATCCTGAGGCTTCAGCTGACCGTCGGAGCCGCTGATGAGACCGCTGGAGACAGCCCAGGACATGGCCTCCCGGGCCCAGCTGTGCACCTGTCCGGCATCCGGGAAGGCGCTGAGCGCATCGGCGGGCGTGCTTCCCGGGTGGTTCCTGTATGTTGCATAGTTGTACAGAATGACTGCCATCTGCTCTCTGGTGACCAGGTCACCGGGACCGAACAGCCCGCCGCCATATCCGTTGACCAGGCCGTGGCCGGCAGCCCATGTGATGCCGGAGGTGTACCAGGCGCCCTCGGGGGTGTCCTGGAACACCGGAGCGCCGGCAGCCGGACTTCCCTCCAGGTTGTAGAGGAGAGCGGCTGTCTCAGCCCGGGTGGTGGTGCCGGATGGATTGAAGAGCCCGTCCCCGATGCCCTTCATCAGCTCATGGCTGGATACAAAGGCAACGGTGTCTGCATACCAGGCGCCTTCCGGCACATCGGCGAAAGAGGACGCCCTTGATTCCGCAGTCAGTTCCGTGCTGCCGGAGACAGGCACGGACAGGAAGCCGTACTGCACATCCGGGACAGAGCTCCGCACCACGGTGGAAGTCCCGCTGCCGGATGTCTCCAGGGCGGTGAGACCGTATCCGCAGCCGGGCCAGCGGATTCTGACCGTTGCGCCGCCGGGTATGGTGACCTGCCGGATGCCCCCCGCCGTAATGACGGCGGACCAGGTGCTGTCTGACTTCTGAAGGGTGACAACCGTGTTTCCTGCCAGACTGCCCAGGTGCTCCAGAGCGGCTGCAGGGAGGATCAGGTACATCTGAGGCGCCTCCAGGCGGAGACCGCCGGTGGATACGGAGGCCAGGGTCTGAAGCACTTCAGAGGGGATGGTAAAGGAGACCGAAGCGGCATCCTGTGTCAGGTAGGGCTCTATGACGCTCTGCAGGGTGCTGTGCTCCTGCGCAGCTGCGGTGAGTTCCGCCCCCTGGGCTGCAGTGACCTCAGCAGAGTACTGCCCGCCGGAAGCGGAGACCCCGGGATGGATGCGGGGGGTTCCGGCCGTATCGGGCCAGGGAACCAGGAACCCGCTGGCGGACTCAAACCTGGCGGTGTCCGCGGGTGCAAACAGCCAGCGGTACGCCTTCCCCTGCTCCACCGGCGTGTCAGGAGACATCTCCCAGGAGACCGTTCCGGGCACGTTCTCCCCCTCCGCCTTAAAGCTGTCCGCTCTGACTGTCAGGGCTGCATCACTGAGCCGGGCGCCGGCGCTGCTGACAGGGGTGAAGGCCGGGGCGCCGGCGGGGGTCAGAAGAGTGCCGGGAGGCAGAATGCTGACAGTGGCCGTGACCTTGTCACTTGTCAGCGTATAGTTGCGGTCCCCTGTGCCCGTAAGGGTTACGGTGACGGATACGGTCCGGTTCGCACCCTCGCTGTCGTCCGGGAGAAGACCGGCGGCGCTGTATTCCCCTGCCCCCGGGACCGGTGCGCTCTCCTTGAATGTGACAGAGGAGATGTCCACCTGGAGGCTGTTTTCCTTCCATGACCGGCTGACTGCAGATGCGGAGACCGGCGTGACAGGTTTCTTCTCAATCTGGAAGGCCTTCGACACGCTGCCCGTGCAGTTGCCGGTGCCCTCCACCTTGAGGGTGTAGTTTCCGGCATCCGTTGCGCTGCTGCCTGTTACCCGGTAGTCGCCGGGGGCCAGGGTGAAGCCGCCGGCCACCACGGAGGACACGCCCCTGGTCTGCGGGGCGCCGCTGTATACAAGACGGGTGTCGTCCAGGAGGACAACGGCCCCGCTGAGATCCAGCCTGCTGATGGTAAAGTCAGCGGACCCCTCGTATGTCCTGCCCCCTGCGCTGCAGGTGACGGTGACCCGGTAGTCCCCGGCGTTCGAGGGCTTGCTGCTGCCGGAATACTGTGTTCCATTGCGGCCGCTGTAGGCGATCTGCGCTGTGCCGCTTCCTGCGGGTCTGGTGAAGACCGGGTCCGGAAGGGTGCTGCCGTAGACGGAATTGGCCTGGGCCACCGTGAGGGACTGGGAAGAGGCGCTGCCGCCGGAGTACTTCCGGGGTGAGATGGTGAGCAGGTCCTGACCCCACAGACTCTTTGTGTCCTCGTCCCAGGTGTAGGTGATGTTCCCCCGGCTGAGGGCGACGGTCAGGGTGTCCTCATAGACGCCGCTGCCGGTGCCGGCGAGGAAGAGCTGGTCCGGGGCACCCAGGGCGGTTCCGTCGCAGTTGGTTGCATCCACCAGGTAGTTCTGCCCCTCCAGTGTGACCACATTCCACATGTGGTTGCCGGCGCCGGTGCCGCCCCGCATCATGCCGGTGCACAGGCGGCTCGCAACGCGGCCGCTGTCGCCCCAGGTGAGGTTGCACAGGTACTGGAAGGCCTTGGCGAACCCCTCGCAGACTGTACTGGTGGACGGATCCCCGTCAAAGACATTCAGCACCTGCCAGGCTGCGCCGTAGGGTTCGCCCGTGGTGGCTGCATAGTCATAGCTGGTGAGGTCGCATACCTCCGTCAGGTAGCCGTGGAGAATCTCGTAGTCTGACTTTCCCTTCCACCGGTTTACGATGGCTGCGGCATTTGCCTCCGCCTGCTGGACCTCCTGGGCCATGCTGCGGACCCGGGTGCTGTCGCCGCTGTACTGGCAGTCGGCGCAGACGCGCATGGTGACCCTCCAGTTCAGCTCCGAGATGGTCAGAGTCTGGCTGTCCAGTGCCTGCAGAGTAAAGTCGCAGTAGGGGGTGCTGCCGGATGACTTGTCATACCAGTACAGATCCAGGGGCAGGTCGTTCAGAAGAGCCGCATGGACCGCCCTGGTAAAGACCGGGAGCTTCGACCTCATCCGCTCCTCGGCCTCCTTTGTTATGGCGCCGCCGCTCACCACCTGGGAGATGCCCAGTTCAGAGGCAGTCCATCTGGTCCTGAGCCCCAGTTCTTCCGCAGTGAAGGAGAAGACGGTTGAGCCGCCGTTCTTTGCTGTCTGCTCGATCCTGGCCCGGAGCAGGTCATAGACCCTGCGGTCGGAGGCGCTGAGCTGGGCAGCCCCTGCGGAGGAACTGCCGGCTGCAGCGGGTTCAGATGCAGCGGTGTCCTGCATGACGGACCCGGAGAGAACCGGTCCTGAAAAGCTGCCGGCAGAGACGGGCTCGGACCTGACCGTATCCTGTGTGAAGGAGCCGGTGAGAACAGCCGCTTCTGCAGCGCCGGACGGGGCGGCAGAGACCGCCGGAGTCAGAATCAGCAGAAGGGCAAGTACAGCCGCAGCAGACAGATTGCGCAGTCTCATGGGGACGGGGCCTCCTTTTTGTATGAACAGTCGTTTGGAATCTCTGCACATTTTACCACGGGCTATCAGCCAGTTCAAGACAAAGACCGGAGGGCGGAGGGCAGGCGGAGGCAGAAAACAGCGCGGCGCCGGGGAGGCAGTTCCTCTGCGGCACCCTTGAGGAGTGCAGACCGGCCGGGATTTCCGGTTCTGCGGGGTTGCCGCCGGAGGCTTTCTGCGGTATCATGCGGGGGAGCCGGGTCACAACCGGCCCCGGGGGTTCCGGGAAATGAATGCAGGCAGGAGAGATGAGCCCTGCCGGAGAAGAGGTTTCGCCATGATCGGCGTGGAAGAGTTTGAGGCGGTTGAAATGAGGGCGGGCACCGTTCTGGATGTAAAGGTGAACAAAAAGTCCAGAAATCCCGCCTATGTGCTCACCATCGACCTGGGGGAGGAACTGGGAATCAAAAAGTCCAGCGCCCAGATTACCCGGCTGTACCAGCCGGAGCAGCTGACAGGGACGCAGGTGATCTGCTGCGTGAACCTCTCCCCTGTCCACATCGGCTCCGTAACAAGCCAGGTGCGGGTGCTGGGGACGGACTCCCAGGAGGGCTGCGTCCTCCTCCGCCCCGACCGGCCGGTGAAGAACGGAGACAGAGTTTACTGACAGAGAACACAGCCCCGCAGCCGGCAGACTGCGGGGCACTTTTGGGTCCGGGATGCCGGCTCCGGGGATCAGACAGAGGGAAGAGCCTGCCCTGTGCAGACCGTGTCCATCATCACGGAAACGCTGCCGCGACGGCAGGCAATGCCGTACCGGCGTATCTTCCGGGCTCCCATCCGGAACAGAGCGGCGGCATGCGCACCGCACCTGCTCTGTGTCAGCGCCTCCCGGCTGCTTTCCTCCAGACTGTTCTCCCCGTATCTGACCGCCAGGACGGCCCCGGTACAGTCAGAAGTCAAGAAACCGGCCTCCCAGAAGCCTTCTCCTGACTCCATGCCGGCGTTCCTCTTCCACCTGCAGCACAGAAGCCCCAGAATGATCCCGTGATACAGCGCCTCCCGGTCTCCGTCCCGGCTGCGGAACAGGGTGTCCAGGAGAACCGTCAGCGTCTCCTGGACCGCAGCAGCACTGCCCTCCGCCACGGCGCTGCAGAAGGCGCCCTGCATCCTTTCGTCCACATGGTACCTGCCGCTGACATGCCGGATGAGCATCTGCCCGAACAGGTCCCTGATTTCCAGGTTCGGGACCGCCAGCTCTGCTTCGCAGCCGCTCCTGCCGCAGACGGTCAGATATCCGGATGCCGCAAGAAGGCTCCAGAGCATGTCCGGGGAGTCCAGCTGCTGGAGGGGCACCGCTTCCAGCACAGGTCTGACTGCGGTCCCGCCCGCCATGAGGATGTCGTAGTCCCGCTGGAGGGAGGCCTCGGAACGGGACAGGAGCCAGGACAGGATCCCGTTGCCGCTGCTGTCAGCCCAGTAAGGCGCAGGTTCATCGGCGGGGTGCCCGGAGATTCTGCTGCGGATGTACAGAATGACGTCCCAGGGGGAGCATACCTGCTCATGGCCGAACCGGAAACCGCAGTACTGCCGCAGAACAGGTTCGGCGGCGTCCGGCAGGCCGCAGCAGTCCAGCAGGGCCTCAGTTTCGCTGCGGGTGAAGCCGAAGAAGTCACGGGAGAAATCCCTGCCGGGACCGCGGACCAGGACACCCTCCACCCCCCTGAACATGCTGTCCTCCGCAATGGGGAGGCAGCCGGTCAGGACAGCAAAATCCACGTTCTCCCCGTTTCCCCTGAGCAGGTTCCCCAGCATGGCGCCCATGAGACCGGCCATCTCCGGATAGAAGCCGTGGATGCGGGCCCAGACCAGCGGCGTATCATACTCATCGATCAGAACAGCAGCCTTCCGTCCGAAGTGCTTCCGGAGATACACGGACAGGGCCTGCAGGGAGATTTCCAGAGTTTCCGGCGGGAGGGATCTCACGGAGTTTCCCTCCCCGTCCGTCCATGTCCCGCAGCCGGCGATCCCCTGCATGAAGAGACGGCAGTGCGCCCGGTCCTCCTCCTCCAGGGCTCCGCTGGTTTTGAGGAAGCTGTATTTCTGTGTCATCAGCAGGTACAGCTGCCCCGTCAGCAGGCTGCAGCATTTCCCGAAGGTCTTCCCCGTGATCCCCTTAAAGTTGAAGTAGAGGATGGGGTATTTCCCCATGTTCTCCCTGCAGAAGGCAGCATCCCCGGAGATCTCCAGCCCCTGGAAGAGGGAAGGGTCCGCCCCGACCTGCAGGAAGCAGCGGATCATGTCCAGGTTCAGGGTCTTGCCGAAGCGCCTGGGCCGGGGGATCAGGGTTACCATGCCGTGCTGTGTGACCTCCCGGATGAGAGGGGTCTTGTCCACAAAGCAGCCGCTGCGGACGATGGAAGCGAAGTCCTCCGAACCGGGCAAGGGGCTCTTTCTGTTCTCCATGA
>CAYYHY010000162.1:0-6376 GCA_964471855.1 uncultured Oscillospiraceae bacterium
CCGGGCAGCTTTATAACCATAAAATTCTTTGGAATTGTAATCTGATGCGCCTTCTGACTGCCATGGATCCGCAAAGACCGACAGCAGAAACTGCATGATTCCGTCAGGACCCTCACCCTTTCGGGATCAGTTCCAGCCGGGACAGGGGGAGACGGCGTACCCTGGTCTGTATAACGGCGGCCGCCAGTGACGGGGCCTGAGCAGGTGCTGTCTGCCATATAGAAATAGTAAGTAGCAAGTACGTGGATATACGATTTAAGTATAGCCAGCTGCCTGCAGCTGGACCTGCCATACCTGGAGAGCATGGCATTACTAGGGAGGAGGCAGTGCCGGAGCCCAGACTGCAGATCCGGCACGCTTCTGGCCTGCCCGGATTCCAGGGTTCCGGGCATTAGCCTCTGCTGTCTTTGATGTCAGGAGAGATGGAGGGGAGATGGGACAGCATCAGGACCTGGTCCGTTTCCTTCAGAGGTACGGACGTCCCGGTCTGCCTCATTCGGTTGCTGGTTCCAAACCGGTATACCTGGAGAGCATGACCGGGGGCCGCAGCAAATGCTGCATCTGGACCAGAACAGGGAGAGACAACGCACCCTGCCCTGCATACCGGCGGCTGCCAGTGGCGGGGCGGTACAAGTACTATCTGCCATATAAAAATAGTAAGTAGCAAGTACAGGGCTATACGATTTGAGTATAGCCAGCTGCCTGCAGCTGGACCTGCCATACCTGGAGAGCATGGCAGCATCGGGGGGAGTCCGAAGATGTCACAGCTGCAGGGCAGCCGGACCAGTCCTGCCTGAAATCACGGCCTGAATACGGAGAGCGGCCTGCCAGCGAAACGGCAGACCGCTCTTTTTTCGTCCGTGCTGATTCTCAGCGGCAGAGGAGCTGGATGCGGCCGAACATGCCGGTGGGCTCCAGAGCCTCGTGGGAGAAATCGAAGGGGGGCTGGGGGTAGTTCATCTGATCCCGGACCGGGGTGGTGGCCACCTCCACCGTAATGGTGCTCTCCCCTGCGGGAAGCGGGCCCAGGGGGACTGCATAGGGCGGTGCCAGACGGGAGCCGGTCTCCCTGCCGTTCACCTTTACAGTCATGACCTCGTAGACGTTCTCCGCCTGCAGATATGCTTCCGCAGCGGCTGCAGGGAGGGTGACGGTCTTCTCATAGCGGATGACGCCGGAGAATGCCGGGTCGCTGTCACTGACAGGCTGAAGCACTGCGACGGTCTCCGGCTCGGACATGGCGCTGAAGTCCGGGGCCTTTGCTCTGCTTACGGACCAGTCCCGGGAGATGTCCAGGGACTGGCAGCCCTCCAGGCGCTCCCGCAGGCTGTGCCAGGCGGGGACATCGGTCTTCTCTCCGGCTTCCAGCAGGATCAGGCTGCCGCCGGGTTCCAGTTCCACACGAATGCGAACGCTGCTGCCGGCGGTTTCCGTGTCAGCCTGGAAGAAGCTGTCCTCCATGGCATCCCAGACAAGGAAGTCTGACTGTACGCCGGTCAGGGTGAGGGTGCCCCTGAAGGCGTGCTCGGGATCGCCGTTTACCAGCATGACGAGGGTGCGTCCATCCTTTTCGTACTGGTAGGCCAGGACTGCGGGATCTGCGGGTGCGAGTTCCAGTTTTCCGAGTCCCAGACTCCGGACCTTTCCTGCAAGTTCCGCCAGGGATGCGGTGACAGCCCGGCCGGCCCAGTTATCCGGGGCCTCTCCCAGTACCGCCTCCGGCAGGCTGTCTGCGAAGATGACGGGGAGATCCCCCGCTCCGGCGATGAAGGAGGCCAGGCGGGCGGGGATGTACTGCGCCTGGGGCACAATCAGCGCACCCATGGGGATCCCGTTAATGGTCAGAACTCCGTTCTCCAGGGAGCCGCTGAAGGCGCCGAGGTCACAGAGCATGTCCAGGGGGACGATCTCAAAGTCGATCTGATTCTCCAGCAGGGCCCGGCAGACTTTCTGCATGGGCATGCGCTCTCCCGCCCAGTCCGCCTCGCCGTCGTAGAGAACGGCGCAGCTGGCCACGTGGGTGCCGCCTGTCAGGCGGGAGCACATCCGCTGGGCGTATTTCATAAGACGGGCAAACCAGGGGAATTCGGGGTTGTTGCCCCCTGCGTAGAAGTGGGGCGGGCAGTCGATATCCGGATACTGGGCCATGGAGAAGGCGTGGGGCACCAGGTGGTTGACGCCCTGGGCCAGAACAAAGTCCAGGAGGTGCTTCATCTCCCGCACGCCAAAGCCCCAGCCGTAGGCCCCGAACAGCTCGCACATGGTGCGGCCCTTCTTGGGGGGATCCAGGTGGCCGGCAGAGGCCCCCATCTTTACCAGGGCAAAGTGGGTGAACTCCCCATCGGAGTCCACCATCTGGCGGCGCAGCTGGCAGGGGGCGCCGTAGTAGTACTGCCCTCCGATGACGTCCACCCCGGCCATGTCCTGACCGGCCATGGCGCGGAAGTAGTGGGCCGCACCAAGACCGAGGCGGGAGTGGACGCTGTTGTCCTCCACCACGTGACCGATGTACTCCACCCCGTGTTCCGCGCACCAGGCGCCGATGGGACGGCTGAAGTTCTGCTCGTAGAGCCTGGAGGCGCAGTCCATGTAGTCATAGCGGCTCAGGGGCTGGAGCGTGCCTTCTGACGTATCTGCAAAGAGGAGGGGCAGGCGTGCCCGGAACTGGCTGCCCCAGCGGTCCTCCAGCAGGGACTCCATCTCTGCGCTCCAGGGGAGGGGCATCTTCCGGCGGCCCAGGCGGGTGTCGAAGCACTGGTCGGGGATGTTGCCGAACTGGGGCTCGTCGGAGAAGAAGCCGGCGATGGTCTTTCCGAACTCGGAGGCGTAGCGCTCCCAGTGGGCCTCGTAGACGCCCTCGATCTGGGTGTGGGCGGACTCCCGGTCCAGCATGTTGATATAGGCGGGGTTGCCGCCGCCGCAGCGGGTGCGGTAGATCACATGGATCCTCCACTGCCCCTCCGGCAGGGTGAACTGCAGGGTGCCGTCATGGCAGAGGTCCGTGAGGTCGATGGCCTCCTCATGGAACCGGTCCCCCTCCTCAAAGCGCAGGGCTACCGCAGCCAGGAGGGAGTTCTTCGCCTGCTCCTCGTAGTCCACCGGCAGCCCGATCTCCCAGAAGCCGATGGTGGGCTTGAGCATGCGGCCCACATTCAGGGTCAGGGGGCGGCTGGGGCCGAAGACATCTGCTGTGGTGCAGCTGATATACTGCTTCTTCCGCTCCGGGTAGCGGGTCTCAATGAGCCCGTTGGCATAGCCGGTGGGGAAGTGCCTGTCGTCCAGGATCCAGACCTTCATGTCCCGGGCCCGGGCCTCATCAAGGACGATGTCCATGTCATGCCACCAGCCCGGACCGCAGAAGTCGTCGTGGGGTCTGGCCTCTACGCAGACGGCGTGGATGCCGCACTCCGCTATTTTGCTGATCTCCCGGCGCAGAATCTCCTCCGGCTCTCCGCGCATCCAGAGAAATGGAAATATGTTCCGGTCCATCTCTGATTCTCCTTCCAGTCGTTCCTCCGGAGCGTGCTCCGGTCCATGGAACTATCATACCTTCCCCCTGTACAGTCTGCTGTGCAGAGATTGCATGATACGATGCAGTTTGTGCAGAGTGAAGGAGAACCCTGCCTCCGCTGCAAAATCTGCCCGCCGCTTTTTGCGCAGGGAAAGCAGGAGGAGCGGCGCCACCCTTTCAGGCGCGCCGCTCCATCGAATTTCTGGTTATGTGCTGTTCCGCTCAGAATGTGATGCTGAGCTCCGTGCTCAGGCAGTCCCGGGAGCTGCTGCCCGCATAGATGCGGAAGCGCCCGGACTCCAGCAGGTACTCGCCGGCGTCGTTGTAGAATCCCATGTCGCGCTTCTTCAGAGTCATGGAGACGGTTCCCGATTCGCCGGGGGCGAGGGTGATCTTGGCGAAGTTCTTCAGTTCCTTCACCGGGCGCACCAGGGTGGCGGCCACGTCCTGCATGTAGAGCTGGACGGTCTCGGTGCCCTCCCGGCTGCCGGTGTTGGTCACCTGGACCGTGCACTGAAGGGCGTCGGGGGTCTCCTCAACAGCCAGATCGGAGATGGTGAAGGTGGTGTAGCTGAGTCCGTATCCGAAGGGGTAGAGGGACTCGTATCCGGCGTCCATGTAGCGGGAGGTGAACTTGCTGTGCCCCCCGGGGCGGCCGGTGCTGGGGTGGTTGTAGTAGATGGGGCACATGCCGGTGACGGCCGGGAAGGAGGAGGCCAGTCTGCCCTCCGGGTTCTTTCTGCCCAGCAGCACATTGGCCACTGCATTGCCCATCTCCACTCCCAGGTGCCAGCACTCCAGCAGGGCGGGGACGTGCTCTGCCTCCCACTGGAGAGCCAGGGGACGGCCGTTCATAAGGCAGACGACTACCGGCTTGCCGGAGGCCAGGAGCTTCTCCAGAAGTTCCCGCTGCTTTCCGGGCATGGAGATGTCCGCCCGGGAGGTGGCCTCGCCGGACATGCTGTCCAGCTCGCCCAGGACGGCGACGATGACATCGCCGTAGGCGCAGGCTGCCTCCACCTCAGATTCGTTTATTTCCGTCTCCGGTCCGCAGCAGGGGAAGTACTCCATCTGCGCCCCGGCGGCCTCCAGGCCCTCTTTAATGGAGACACAGTCGGACTCCCGCCAGCTCATGGCCCAGGCGCCGATGATCTCCTCCCGGGAGCCGGCCAGCTCGCCCACCAGGCTGATCTTCTGCTCCTTCTTCAGGGGCAGGATGCCGCCCTCGTTCTTCAGGAGGACGATGGACTTCTCCGCGGCCTCCCGGGCCAGAGCCCGGTGCTCCTCAGGCAGGACCTCGTAGCGGTCCATGGCCTCTTCCGGCACGTAGGGGTGTTCGAACAGACCCAGCCAGACCTTGACGGAGAGGATGCGCTCCACTGCGTCGTCGATGACGGACATGGGGACGCGCCCGGTCTCCACGGCCTCTTTCAGATACTTCTTGTAGATCTGGGTGCCCATGTCCACATCCATGCCCGCGCAGGCGGCCTGGATGCCGGCCTCCGGCTCGCTGTCCGCGATGCCGTGGGCGACGCACTCCTTGATGGCGTTGGCGTCGGAGACCACGAAGCCGGGGAAATGGAACTCGCCCTTGAGGATCTGCCGCAGGGTGTGGGGGTTGACGGTGCAGGGCACTCCGTTGAGGTCGTTGAAGGAGGCCATTACGGTGGCGGCGCCCTCTTCCACTGCAGCCTTGAAGGGGGGCAGGTAGGCGTTGCGCAGCATGGACTCGGCCATGCTGACCGTATTGTAGTCGCGGCCCGCCTCGCAGGCGCCGTAGGCAACATAGTGCTTCAGGCAGGCGGCGACGTAGTTCTCGGTGGAGGACATGTCCCCCTGGAGACCGCGGATCTTGGCCCGGGCAAAGGTGGACACCAGATATGGATCCTCCCCGGGACCCTCGGAGACCCGGCCCCAGCGGGCATCTCTGGCCACGTCCAGCATGGGGGCGAAGTGCCAGTTGACACCCTGGGTGCGGGACTCCTTTGCCGCCATGCGGGCGGTGCGCTCAAACAGGTCCGGGTCGAAGGAGCCGGCCTCGGCGATGGCGATGGGGTACACGGTGCGGTAGCCGTGGATCACGTCCAGTCCGAACATCAGGGGGATGCCCAGGCGGCTCTCCTCCACGGCGATCTTCTGCAGTTCGTTGCACTTGCGGGGGTCCTGAACCATCAGGGAACCCACCAGTCCGGCGCGGATGTCGTCCTCGTGGTAGTCCTGCTCGGCGGTGCTCATGATCTTCTCGAACTCTTCCTGGGTGATGCGCCCGTCGGTCATCATCTCGATGAGCTCAGAGAAGGGGACGTCGAAGCCGCCCACGATGGAGACGGACTCCTGGTTCATCTGGCCGATCTTCTCGTCCAGGGTCATGCGGCCCAGGAGATCCTTAACCTGCGCCTTCTGCTGTGCGGTAAGCTCCATGCAGGGTTTCCTCTCTTACTCGGCGTAGCCGATGTAGGGCTTCATGCGCTCCTTGAGGTCGGGGATCTGGCCGGGGCCCACGGCCCGGGTCTTGATCTCCGTGGAGTGCTCCAGCTTGCCGTCCCAGTGGAGACGGGAGCGCTTCTGCTGGGCCTCGCTGAAGTGCACCTTGAGGCGGCCCTCCTCCATGGAGGCCTCGCCGATGGAGCCGCAGACAGAGCACTCAACCCGGCTGCCGCCGTCCAGGACGGTGAGCAGGTTGCAGTGGCAGACGGGGCACATGCCGTCCACGTCGTCGGCGCGCCAGCGGACCCGCTCCTCCTCGGTCTCTGCGCTGAGGGCTTCGGAGATGTTCCGGCCCATGGTGCGCATGCGCTCCATCTCGGGCTCGTTGCCCAGGACGTGCTCATGGGCCATGGCGCCCCAGTACTCGTGCATGTCGAT
>CAYYHY010000163.1:0-6335 GCA_964471855.1 uncultured Oscillospiraceae bacterium
CGTGGTAATCCTGTACCAGTCGTGCATGGCTCCGTCGGAGCCCAGGCCCTGTCCGGTCTCCCCCTGCCAGTACAGCAGAGTGCCGTCCGGAACGGAACCCGCAAGGGCGCTGGCGTGCCGGGACTCTGTCCGGATATTCAGTCCGATGCCGCTGGTGTCCGCCACCAGCACGGATGCGTCCGCCTGCTCCGGCGGCTGGTCTGCCTCCCGGGTCAGGTCGCTCCGGACCCAGCCCTCCAGGCCCTGTTCCGTGGTGATTCTGTACCACTCGTGCATGACCCCGTCGGAGCCTGTGCCCCGGCCGGTCTCCCCGTAGAAGTACAGCAGGGTCCCGTCCTGGACGGTTCCCACAAGGTCGCTGGCATGCCGGGACTCCGCCCGGATGTTTGCCCCGTCCCCGTCTGCGTCCACCACCAGCACAGCGGCATATGCCTCCCGGACCAGGTCGCTCCGGACCCAGCCCTCGGGTCCCTGCTCCGCGGCCACTCTGTACCAGGTGTGCATGGCCCCGTCGGAACCCAGACCCCGTCCTGCCTCTCCGTAGAAGTACAGCAGGGTGCCGTCCTGGACGGTCTTCAGAAGGCTGCTCTCGTGCCGGGGCTTTGACCGGATGTTCAGTCCGATGCCCTCCGTGGCAGCTGTCAGCTTTACGGCATCCGCAGGCACTGCCCGCCGGACCAGATCGCTCCGGACCCAGCCCTCAAAGCTCTGCCCCGCGGTGACCCTGTACCAGTCGTGCATGGCTCCGTCGGAGCCTGTGCCCTGGCCGGTCTCCCCGTAGAAGCACAGCAGGGTGCCGTCCGGAACCGCCTCCACCAGGGCGCTCTCATGTCCGGGGCTCTCCCGGACGTTCAGCCCGGCGCCGTTTGTATCCGCCGCCAGCACGGTGGCGTCTGTCCGCTTTGCCGCCCAGACCAGGTCTCTTCTGACCCAGCCCTCCGTATCCTGCCGGGTAAAGACTCTGCACCAGAGCCGGGGTGTGCCGTCAGCGTCCGCCCCCTGGCCCGTCTCCCCGTAGAAATACAGGAGCGTGCCGTCCGGGACGGTCTCCGCCAGTTCACTGTCAGCCCCCGGGGCCTTCCGGAGCTCCAGGCCGGCGCCTCCCGTATCCGCGGTCAGCTCCAGGCCGTCCTCCGGCTCCGCCTTCCGGATCAGGTCGCTCCGGACCCAGCCCTCCAGACCTGTCTGGGTTCTGACCCTGTACCAGATGTGGCTTCCCCCGGGTCCGTCTTCCCGGCCGGTCTCGCCGCTGAAGTACAGCCACATGCCGTCCTCCACGGTCCCCACGGCGGCGCTGCTGTCGGATGCGCTCTCCCGCAGGGGCAGTTCGGTCTCTGCACTCTTCACATACACGCCCGGTTCGGCTTCAGCGGGGGTCTCTTCCTCCGGCAGGTTCTCCGGGGGATCTGCCGCTTCTGCGCTGTCCCCCTCCTCAATGCTGCCGTCCCCGCTGGAGTAGAGGATGTATCTGCCGTCCTCAAACTCCACCGCGATCTGGCTGCCCTGGCAGGAGAGGGAAGTCACCGGGCTGTCGTACCAGTCCAGCTCCCTGACGGAGCCGTCGCCGGGCAGCTCGTAGAGATTCCCGTCCGTATCCGTAAACAGGGCCCGGCCTTCGCTGGCGGCGCAGAATGCCACCGGCAGGTCCGGGGTGCCCTCCCCCCACTCGTCCGGAAGCCGCGGGGCGGTTCCGTCGAAATAGAGGGTGCCGTCCGTCTTTACACAGGTCAGGGTGGTCTCCGACAGGCTGAAGTCGCAGACGTCTGCGGCCTGCCGCCGCCACTCCTCCGGGGTATCGCTTTCGCTGACATAGAGACTGCCGTCCGATGTGAGCAGGGCGGCCCGCCTCTGGCTGGAATCAATCTTCAGCACGGTTGTAAAGCGGGGGATCTGCCGCAGGGTCTGCCTGCCCCCCGCCCCGGCGGTCCAGACCGTTCCGTCGGTGAGGAGCACCAGAATGCGGCCGGCTGTGCCGGTCATGTCGGCGGCGGGGACCCGGGTCTGCACCTGAGTCCAGCCGCTCTCCGGGGAGGTGGCGGCATAGCCCCGGGCCATCTGGCCCCAGCGGTTCTCCCCCGCCGTCCACAGGGTCCCCCCGTCGTCAATGATGCAGGCGGTGCGTCCCGCCGCCGCCACCTTGACAGGGTTCCCCTCAAACTGGGAGGAGTAGAACACGTCCTCCGCCTCCGGCACCGCGGCGGGGTCCAGACCCAGCTGCCCCATGGTGTTGCTGCCCTGTCCGGCCACCTCCCCGTCCAGGATCCTCAGGGTGTAGTCCGGCCCCTGGGCCAGGGAGCGGCGGGTGCTGTAGAGGTTCCCCAGCAGCTCCTGGAGGAGGTCGTAGTACTCCTGCCGGTCCGTGGTCTCGATGAGCCGCCGCACCAGGGGGATGGCCCGGGCGTGCTGGCCGCTCTGCTCCATGATGTCCACCATTTTCCTGGTGGCATCCTCGTCGGGGTGTTCCGTATACACCAGGTTGCGGATGGCCTCCTGGGCCGCATCCAGGTCCCCGATGCCGGTGAAGGCGTCTGCCAGACCCAGTCTGGCCTCCCTGCTCCCCGGGTCCAGCTCGATGGCCTTGGTGAAGGCCGCGATGGCGCCGCCGTAGTTCAGTTCGTTCAGCTGCTGCTGCCCCAGGGAGATGCTGGAGGCCGCAGTGACGGTGCGGAAGCTGAGGGCAGTCCATATGGCCAGCACCAGCGCCAGAAGCACCAGGGGCACAATCACAGGTCCCTTCTTGAATTTCAGGGATTTCACGGCTGCACCTCCTGTTCCGCCCCCGCGATGAGGCGGCTCTGGTCCGGCGTGCACTCAAAGACCAGGCTGCCCCGGGCTGCTGTCTCCGGCCCGTGGCTGACCCAGGCCCCGTCCGCCGGGTTCAGGGTCACCAGACCCCAGCCGGTGATCTCGCCTCTGTCCCCCAGGTCCACCAGGTCCCCGGCTCCGCCGTCCGCCGGCTCTGTCCAGGGCAGAACAAGGGTTCCCCGGAAGCTGAGGCTCAGGGTGGAGGTGCCCCCGTTCGGCAGGTACTCCTCCATGTCCATGTCTCCCCCCAGCACCAGGGTTCCGTCCCCGGGCAGGATCCCCTCGGCGCTGCTGATGCGCAGGCTGCCCAGGCGGATGTTCCGGTAGGTGTCCGTCCCGCCGACGCAGACCAGCCGGTCAAAGGTGAGCACCGTGCCGTCCGCGGCGGTCAGTTCCACTTCCACCCAGCCGGGGTCCAGGTCCGGATCCGTGCGCAGCAGCATGGTGCCGCTGTCGGAGAGCTCCGTCTCCGCATCCTCGCCGTTCACCCGGGCGGAGCTGATCCAGTCCAGGTGCCGGCCCTCCAGCTTCAGTTCCAGGGGCTCATCGTCCCCCTCCAGGTCCGCCAGCTCCTCCGGCGTCACCAGAGCCGGGTCGGCCGTCCAGACCTCCGGGGCCTCCTGTTCCTCCGCCAGGACGTAGTCCAGGTAGACGGTGCACTCCCCCTCGTCCAGGAAGAAGTAGCGGGCAGTCTCCGTGTCCGTATTGATGGCTGTATACTCCAGTGTAACCACGTTGCCGATAATCTGCTGCAGGCTGGCGTACACGTTCTCCAGTTCGGCGGAGGAGTCCGCCCTGATGTACTGGCCGCCGGTGCGGTCGGCGATCTCCTGCAGCAGCCCGTCGTTGACGTCGCCGAAGCCCACGGTGTAGATGGTGATCCCCGCCGCCGCTGCGGCGTCCACTGCGCCGAAGTCGATGCTGCTCTGCCCGTCGGTCATGAGGAGCATGAACCTGCTCCCTTCCGCCTCCTGGAGCACGGCGGTCCCCTCCTCGATGCCGGCGGTGATGTTGGTGCCGCCGTAGCTGTCGGCCAGGCCGTCCGCCGCCATCATCAGAGCTGCGGTGTCCCCGGTCAGCTCCGAGAGCCGCTCCGCCTCATCGTCAAAGGCCGTCAGGGAGAGGCGGGTCCCCTCCTCCATGTTCTCTATGAAGTTCTTTACCGCGGCCACCAGGTTGAGCATGGGCTCCCCGGCCATGCTGCCGCTGCGGTCCAGCACCATGCAGATGTCCGCACTGCCGGTCTCCTCCCGCCGGGCGGTCCAGGTGACGTCCTCCTTCGTGTCCCGTACGGAGACCCCCGTCTTCTCCACGATCTGGTCCAGCACGTCCTCCCGGCCGCTGAGGGTGACGCGGATGCGGGGGAACTGGCTGGTATCAATGCCGGTGGCGGTCAGGGAACTGCCGTAGCTCTTCTGGTCGCTGATGATCCGCTCCACAAAGTCCAGGGTCAGAGGGGTCTGGCTGATGCGCATGAGACCGGGGAAGGGGGCGGTGAGCAGCCCCGTCATGGCGTCCCGGAACTCCGTGCTCTCGTAGAAGGTGCCGGTGCTCTCATAGGCCTCCGCCACGATCTGCAGGTTCCGCTTCACGTCCCCGTCGGAGGTCAGCCGGGCCCGCAG
This sequence comes from uncultured Oscillospiraceae bacterium, assembly GCA_964471855.1. Classification (GTDB taxonomy): domain Bacteria; phylum Bacillota; class Clostridia; order Oscillospirales; family Oscillospiraceae; genus Lawsonibacter. The sequence continues at coordinate 4,428 of CAYYHY010000163.1, forward strand.
GGAACCCGCCGTATCCAGCAGGGTCTCCACCGCCCGGCCGCTGTCCTGGAGGGCGAAGTACAGCCTGGCCCGCACCAGCCTGGCCTTGAGACCGGGGATGTCGGCGATGGCGTTGAAGGCCCGGTATACGTACAGCCTGTCGCTGCGCCGCTGCACGTCCTCCAGCTTCTGCGTCACTTCCAGCATGTCCTCCCGGATCTTCTGCTTCTTCTCCTCCGAGGAGGCCCCCTCCAGAGACTGCTGCAGCTCTGCCAGGTCCGCCTCCAGGCTGACCCGCCGGTTCTCCAGCTTCGCCCGTTCTCTGGTCACGGAACTGTCCTCTTTCACGGCGCCGCTGTCTGACCGCCGGGCAAAGTCGCTGCCCTCCAGCACCACCCCTGCGTAGGCGCTCTCCGCCACCGTCTCCGCCAGCAGCAGCCGGTTGGACTTCGTGGGGTGCCGGTCCGCCAGGGAGACCGCCGTGTTCACGGCCCCCTCCCAGTTTCCGTCCCCCAGCATGGCGGAGATGTTCAGCCGCACCGCGTCGCTCTCGCTGAGCCCCAGCCGCTTCAGCTCCTGGTCATCGGCGGGGGAGCGCCCCGCCTCCAGTTCCATGTAGCTGTCCACAGCCTCCTGCCGCTTCTCCGGGAGCCGCAGCAGGGAGATGATCTGGTCCGTCAGGGCGGAGACGCGGCCGCTGTCGTCAATGTCCAGATCCTCCAGGGCGGTCAGGATCTCCTTCTGGGATTCCTTCTTCGCCCCGGTCTCCGCGATCTCCAGGTTCAGCCGCCCGCTCAGGTCATTGCCCCGGCGCAGCTCCAGCAGAGCCCGGGCGGCGGCGGACTCAAAGCTGTCAGAGGCGTCCACTTTCTTCAGGTAGTAGTTTGCGGAGTCCAGGGCCCCGTCCTCCATGTACCGGAGACCCGTGTAGAGGGTCTCCTTCCGGCTCAGGCTCTCCTGGTACTGGCTCCACCAGAAGCAGCCGCCCAGGGCGGCCACCAGGATGCCCCCGATGAGGAGGGAGGCCGTCCAGGTCTTCCCCAGCTTCTTCCGCGCCAGGATGGAGAGGACAGCCAGAATCACGCCGCAGATCAGGATAATCACGGCCGGCATCATGTCTGACCCCCTCCTTCCACCTTTGTGCCGCAGCGGGTGCAGAACTTCTGACCCGGCTTCAGGGGTGCCCCGCACTCCCCGCAGAACCGGGGCGCCTCAGGGGCAGACTCCGTCTGCGTCTTTCTGGAGCCTGTCTTTCTCCGTCTGAGCCGGCCGCCGCTCCGGGCCGTATCCGAACCTGTCTCCGTCTCCCGGGCGCCTGCCGGCGGCACCAGTTCTGTCTGCCTTCCTGCCGCACCGTCCTCTGACGGGGACACTGCTGGCAGTTCTGCAGGAGATGCCTCCTCCCCGGACTCCGGGGGCAGCTTCTCCGTCTCCGGCTCTCCTCCGGGAGCTGCAGCTTCCCTGCCCTCCGGCGGCAGCTGTTCTGTCTTCTCCGGAAGTTCCGGTTTCTTCTCTGTCAGGACTGCAGAGGATACCCCCTCCCCGGACTCCTGGGGCAGTTTCTCCGTCTCCGGGTCTCCTGCAGGCGGATTCAGCTCTGCCGTCAGCGGCTCCTGGAGCTTCTCTGTCGCCGGCTCCCCGGAGGGAACCTTCCCCGCTGTCCGGGGCTCCGGCCCCGGAACGGTCTCTGTCTTCCGCTCTCCGGAAGGCAGCTCTGCCTCTTCCTGCGGCTCCAGAGCCGGGACTTCCTCTGTCTCCTGCTCTGCTGAAGAAACGCTCTGTCCCTTCCCCGGCTCCAGCAGTTCTTCTTCCTCCTGCTGCTGTGCAGGGGATGGATGCTGCTGCTGCTTCCTTAAGGGGAGAATCCCGCCTTTCTTCTTTCCAGCCTCTTCCGGGGGCGGGGTTTCCGTTCCGGGACCCTGCTCTGCC
>CAYYHY010000164.1:0-1247 GCA_964471855.1 uncultured Oscillospiraceae bacterium
CCGCGGGTCAGGATCCGGCGGTCATACTGCCGTGCCTTCATCATGACGGCGAAGTAGGCAAGCTGTGCCGCACGGTCGTCGATGTCCAGTCCGTAGAGGTTGTTCTCCAGTATGCTGCGGGCGGCATCCCGGCGGTTGATGCCGCAGCTCTCATAGATTTCAACCAGCACATCGAAGGCGTATACCAGGATGTGCCCGCTGCCCATGCAGGGGTCGAGGAACTTGATGTCCTGGGGCCGGAGGCTGCGGTGTTCAGCCTTGACGGCCTCCAGCTGTTCCAGAACGGCGGGTTCCTGTTCAGCTTCGTCCAGGTAGTACTTCCAGCCCGCCTTCAGCTGATCGTCAGGGTGGCCGTCCAGCCACAGCCGGCCGAGGCTGTTTTCCACCATGTAGCGGACAATCCAGTCCGGTGTGAACAGCTGCGTTGCAGAAGGGATGCGCTCCCTGGTGATCTTCACGTTCTTCTTGAGAAGGGCGAAGGTTTCGTTCTTGAGCTCCGTGTTGTAGTACTGGTAAAGCCAGCCGATGATCTGAACCTGATCCTTCCAGTCCTCCTCGGGAATGTCGGCAACCATGCGGCCGATAATGCCGTCAGAACGGAGGATGTTGGAGGGCAGGAGCAGTTCCGTATAGCTGCCCATGGGCTCAAACATCCGGGGGAGAGCTGCGTTGAGGGCGTTGCACTGGGTCAGGAGCAGATACCTGTACAGATCATCTGTCCGGCTGCTGTTCAGGAGGACCGCCACCTTCTCCCTGTCCAGGCCGGGCAGATCCAGGTGCAGGACATCGCTCAGGATCTCCGGCTTGAATGCGCCGGACGAATCCGTGAACACCCGGACATGGGAGGGCAGATAGTTGTTGACCTCCATGAAACGCAGGGCGATGAGGCGGTTGAACCAGGTGTACGCCACCTCTTCCACAGCCTGGTCGAAGCCATCGCTTCGGACCACTTCAAGGAAATCCTGCCGCTGCTTCATTTCCTCAGGGGAAAGCAGCCTTCCGCCGACCGCAGCAGCTCCGGGGTCTCCGCCGGCAGACGTGATGTCGTACTGGAAGGCCCGCTGTTCCACCTGCTCCCGGAGTTCGGTTCTTGCCCAGACTGCAAAGCGCTGGATTGCACTCTTGTCCATATGTCACCTCCTTCAGCTGATCTGAATTCCGTCACAGCCCGAAAGGACCTTCTTCAGCCTGGCTCTGATGCCATCGACATAGGCATCAATATCCGCATCAGTCTTTAGCAGTTTCAC
>CAYYHY010000164.1:1347-6330 GCA_964471855.1 uncultured Oscillospiraceae bacterium
ACCTGAGTGATCATCGCATCCAGATCTGTCAGGGAAACAGCTGCCCTGGCTGAATCCCGCTTTGCTGCAAACCAGCTGTCGGCAGAGCTGAGGATATCGTCTGCCCCGGCACCGGATACATCTCCGGCCAGCTGGTGGACGTCCTCCATCCCCTGGCGCACATTTTCCAGCACTTCGTCTTTCTTTGCCGAGAGGAGCCCGTCGTACTTCCCGCGGATGACGGTCAGCAGGCCGGGTATTTCTTTGATCCTGGCGTATGGCCTTTCCATGGTCAGGATATCCGAGAGTGCATTGAGGGCGGAGAGGGCGTCCGGGTCAGAGGAGAAATAGTCGTGTTCCCGGGAGAGGCGTTCCAGCTCTTCTGCTGCAGCGTCAAAGGCGGTCTTCTGGGACTTGAAGAACATGTCGATATCCTCCATGTCCTCGGAGGCATCCAGAAGTTCGTCCTGCTTTGCGATGAGACCGTTGAGCAGAGCCACGCTGTCGCTTTTTCTGCTGAGGATATCCCGCATCAGGTCCCGCGCTTCTGTGACGGTCTTCCGCTGGGGATAGCGGCCTCTGCTGTAGAAGTCAGACAGAAGAGCATCAAGGTGGGAGAGCCTCGACTCAAAGGTATCCACCACAAACTGGGTCAGTCCGGTCTCGTCGCTGGGGATGCTCATGGTGCCGGTGTAGTCCCGGAGAAAGCTCACGCTCTTACGGACCAGGTCCTCAGAGGGGGCGATGTGCCGTACGACAGTGGCCTTGTCAATCTCGGACCTGCGCCGGAGGAAGTCCGGGAGCCGGCGGTCATCTCTGGGGATGTCGGAGCCGCCGTAGCGGATGACGATCTTCTGCCGGGCAATGAGCCTGGCGATGAGGACCGCAATGTCGATCTCCCGCCAGCCGTAGGGGATGGCGGAGTACCTGCGCTGGATGTCACCTACGGTGACGCGGATCATCCTGGAGGTCTGGAGTTCCAGCCACTGGCTGACCTCGTTGAGGGCCTCCTCGTTGTCTGCACCTGTGCCGGGGATAACAGCAGGTTCGCTGCTGTTCAGAGCCTTCACAATGTCCTCGTCGCCTTCCGCAAAGCGGGTGACCTGGTGGAGGCTGGAGTAGACGCTGTCCACGAGATCTGTCAGGGCGGCATCCAGCTTGTCCCTGGCGCTGGCAGCCCTGATATCCGTCTGCTCGCCGTGAACGTAGACAGCCGCCTTGACAATCGCCGACTCTATCCGCTTCCTGGCTTCGTTTTCCAGAGCCCTGGCTTCCCTCTGCCGTCTGCGGATGATTTCCTGGATGCTCTCGGGCAGGTGGACAACATTCCGCTGTTTCACGTACTTGTTGATCTTCAGGGCCAGTTCCAGACCTTCGTAGTAGTTTTCGCTGCTGTCCAGGACCAGGATCGCCTCGTTGTTGACCTGGGACTCCATCACAAGCCGCCTGGAGTCTGCCCCGCTCCAGTCGCCGGCCACGGTGATGATGCGGAGCCGCATGCCGCCGCCGGGTGAGCCGTAGACTGTGTCGTCCACATACTGGTCATACGGAAAGTCGTACTTCCCGTACCGGAACTTCCTGGCGGGGTAGATGTCCCCGTATATGATGTTCGCAATGCTGTGGACAATCTGGCTGCTGTCCACGGCAGTGTTCCGGATCTCAGATGCGACATCCTGTTCCTCATCCGTGAGGAATGTGTAGATGCCGTCGCTGCAGGACACGTAGTTCTGGGTAACCAGGCGGTCCAGGGATGCCTCTACGGACTCCCTGAGTGCGATCTTGTCCGTCTGGATGCTGTCGATCATCAGGACGGTGATGTTCTCGATGTTGGCCTTAATGTCGCTGTCGATGTACCGGATCAGGTACAGAAGCTTCAGAACATTGACATCCTGGGGTTCAAGGCCTCCGGTCCCGCTGTCTGCTGCAGCCTGGCAGCGGTCGATCACCCGCCTGATGGCCCCTTCCAGGAAGGTGTGGACGGAGTCATAGAACAGGTAGAAGGGGACCAGGGTGTTCTCGTCTCCGCCGCTGACCTGTATTGCGGTCTCCTGGAAGCCGGAGAGCAGGGACCGCTCTCCGCCGGAGAGGTGCTTTCCTGAGTTTCCGTGCCTGCGGATCTCGGCCAGCACCTTGGGGATGATGATGAACTGGTAGGAGACAAAGGGATATGAGGCGATGAAGTCACTGCTGCTGGCGTACCCCTTGATGTCCAGCACTTCGTTGTTGAAGGTGAACAGGTTCCTGAGCGCGCTGCAGTTCGCATTGTAGACCGTTTCGAGGACCATGGCGGCTTCGGGGGTTTTCTCAAGCAGGCGCCGCTTGATCACCTCGTCAACAGAGGAGGAGGAGAGGCTGAGCCGGGTGTCGAAGCGGCCCTGAATCTTGGAGAAGTCGTCCCCCGTAATATGGACGACGGAGTCGATGGCCTCCTGGCTGGTGACCATGACCCAGACCTTCCCCCGGCAGCGGGTCCCGATCTCCTCCACGAGGGACTGGAGGTTGATCATCAGGTCGCCGTCGTCGCCGATGTACTGGCCCACCTCGTCCACCATGAACAGGAGACGGAACTTGTCTCCCTTGCTGTCCACATACTCTTTGATGTCGCTGACAAGCTGGGCGATGCTGAGCTCGTTGGTTTCGGTGCCGTTGAACCAGTTCCGTGCTGCCTGCTCGCTCATGCCCAGGACGGACTGCAGGACTGCGACCACATCGTCCTCAAAGAAGGCGAAGGAGTCCCGGGAGGACACCCAGGAAGCGCCGTTGACCTGCTCGAAGGTCTCGCGGAACTGGGCTGTTTTGCCCCTGCGCTCAATGAAGCGCTCAAGGCGGGCCACTTTCAGGTCGTCGCCGTAGAAACCGATGTGGTTGTAGAACATCTTGGCGAAGACGCGCAGCACGGCTGTCCTGTCCTTGTTCACAGGTCCTTCGATGTCGATGTTGAACAGGATCGACTCGGTGGGGACGGAGATGCATCTGCGCAGATCTGCCATCATGATCGGGTCGTCGAACTTGTCCTCGAAGTAGTCTGCGGCCTTCCGGCCTTGGACCGTCCTGTTGGACAGAAGACAGGAGAGGATCTTGAGGAAATGGGATTTGCCGCTTCCAAAGAATCCGGAAATCCAGACGCCGATATGGTCAGTCGGGCTGTCCAGCGCCCGCGTGTAGTGGTCCAGGAAGGTCAGGAAGTGCCCGCGGAGTTCCCTGGTTACGATGTACTCGCTCAGTTCCTGGTGGAGGCTCTTCGCGCTCCCGTCTGCGACCTTGACAACGCCGTTGATTGGCCGGTCGACGGGCTTTTTGAACATGTCCTTCAGCAGCATCTGTATCCCCTCCCTTACAGCAGATTGAAGGCGCGGTAGTAGTTGCCGTCCAGAAATTCCCCGAACAGGCTCAGGGTCTGGCCGTCGTAGACCCCGGGGTAGAACATGACAACGGGTATATCTGAGAAGACGTGCTGCATGCTGTCCAGCAGCTGGTGGGATCGCATGAAGGGGTGGACTTTGCCCACCCCGGTCAGAAACAGCACATCCCGCCCTGCCTGGTGCTCCGGGTAGTCCATGCGTGCCAGCATGGCCTCCGGAGAGGTGATCTTCTGGAGCTGCTGGAGAAGGAAGTCCTTCCCCCGCTTTTCCTCCAGGGCAGCCGCCCTCTGGAGCACCCGCTTCTCTTCCAGCAGACGGAGGAAGATCTCATAGAGGTCGCACTCGATGATGCGGTACGGGGTGCCGGTTTCTGCTTTCAGGAGACGGATGAACTCCTGCACGGCCATCTCGCCGGAAGGGTCATAGCAGAAGACATGGATGCCGACCTCGTTGCTCAGACCCCGGTTGTTCAGAAAGGCAGGGTCGGAGATCCTGCCTCTGATTCTGTCCAGGTTCTGCATCAGGCTGTCCATCTGCCACCCTCCTCAGCGGAAGCAGTTGAAGGCGGGGAGCAGTTCCAGGTCGCCGCTGGCACGGATGCTCTGTTCCAGGGCCTCGCCAATGAGCACCGGGTTGAGAACCTTGGACTTGAAGGTGTCCAGGTAGCCGGTCTCCACAAGGGAGTGGATCAGGACACTTTTAATCTTCCCCACTGTGGCCTCGCTCCAGCTGGCCACGGTCTCGCTCTGAACCTGGATCTGCGCAAAGAAGAGGTTGATATCCTTGCGGGTGAGGATGAAGTCCTGGTTCCTGTACTTTTCACCGATGACGGAGACCATGAACTCCCAGACCAGGCGGCTGTAACGTATCATGGCATACAGGTTGATCTGCTTGGCCTCCTCTACCGGGGCGGAAAGCAGCTGCTCGACCAGATTCCGGTCTCTCATGGCATCCAGGCGGCGGTAGCAGGCACGGGCGATGTTTGCAGTCATCCGCTCGGAGGGATACTGAAAGAGGTTCTTCTCACTGATGAGTGAGACCGCCTCGTCGGCTGACCTGCCCTCCAGATAGAAGCCGGCAGTGATCCTGATCTCATGAAAGAGGAACTGCTCCCTGGTCAGCGCTCCATTGTAATTCTCAGGCTTCATCCACGTATCTCCTGTTCTGATTCTGATAGTGTGAGCCCGTCCGGTGTCGGCGGTCTCCTCTGGATGCCCCGGCCCCGGGAGGGGGACGGCTCCACGCTGTTCCGGCAGGCTGAGAAAGTTAGACTGATACAACAGCAGTTTATCATATCTGGATACATGAATTCAAGACCGGCATGCCAGACGGAAGAAGGAAATGAGGATCCGGCCTGTGAAGCGGCGTGGATTCGAACAGATTTCTGCCTGCGCCGGGACTTGGCACAGGGACCGTATCCGTGCAGAGCACCTGCCGTCGAGAGAGATTCCATATTTTTCCTCTGCTGAGGAAAGACCTGTGCCTGAACAGGGCAGAAGAACAGGAGCGGCGTCAGATCCGCGGCCATTCCGGCATGCAGGGTATCCAGCGGAAACGGCGTACAGTCTGCAGATTTTTCCTGATGGTGGCATCTCCGGTCCGGGCTCAGGAGAAACAGGGCAGAAAGACGCAGCATCCTGCT
>CAYYHY010000165.1:0-6318 GCA_964471855.1 uncultured Oscillospiraceae bacterium
GGAGTCACGCAGAACTCTGGCAGGTACCCCGGCACTGCTGTTCACGACGGATCCAGGAGCCGAAGGGATGCAGCAGTTACGTTGCTGCCAGGGCAGCCGCCCTGGAGATGGTTTGTTGTGCCGTGGCAGTGGATTCCATGCATTTTTCTCTGCCACGGCAGACACCCGGACAGCAGCACCAGACCTGTGGACACCTGAAGGACAGGCAACGCCTGCGATTCCCAGCAGGGATGACACGGATGCGGCCGCCGCAAGGCTGACCGTCGGTGGTAGCAGACGCTGAGCGGTCAGAGACTGCAGGTCAATCAGCAGAAAGAGAGGTACACAAGTGATGCTAGATATTAAGACAGAACACAAATGACCCCTGGCTGTTCGAAGCGGAACGAACGGTCAGGGGTCATTTTCCTGCTCAGGGACATCTGCCTGCCGTGCCAGGTTGAGGTCCCGGCCGAAAATTCGGCGTTTTGTACATTTTCAACAATCTGAATTTGTTCATTTTGCCGTTTTTGTGTTTTCCGCCAAACAGGGGGTTGACCGGTTCCCCGGCCTGTGCTAAACTGACAGCAGATTCAGAAGGGGTGAGTCCCATGTGCAGGTGAATCCCTTTCGACGCCCGGACGCCAGCCAGTCAGGAGGGCATGTGAATCGCACCAACATCCGGATGCCTCACGTTGAGGAGAAAGCCGCTGGGCGGCCACAGTAACAGGTTGGATGCTTGAGTTCCATGTCAGACCGAGCAGCGACGGAGAGCGCCAGACTGCAGAAAGAGAGGTACACAAATGATGCTAGATATCAAAACAGACCGGCAATGACCCCTGGCTGCAGCGGATTACGAAACGGGCAGTCAGGGGTCATTCCTTTTTTCTGTCTGCGCCCGCAGGGGGCGCTGTTTTTTTGCCCGGAATGTAAAACAGCGGACGCAGTCTGTGCTGCGCCCGCTGAAAGGCATATGGGAATCAGGCCAGAGCGGCGGTGATGATGGCCATGGAGTAGACCTCCTGGGCGTTGCAGCCGCGGGACAGGTCGTTGATGGGGGCGTTCAGGCCCAGCAGGATGGGGCCGTAGGCGTCGAAGCCGCCCAGACGCTGGGCGATCTTGTAGCCGATGTTGCCGGCGTTGATGTCGGGGAAGATGAAGGTGTTGGCCTGGCCGGCGACAGCGGAGTCGGGGCACTTGGTGCGGGCCACGGCGGGGGACACGGCAGCGTCGAACTGGAACTCGCCGTCCACGGGGACGTTGGGCATGGCCTTCTTCGCCTTCTCGCAGGCGTTGCGCATCTTGTCCACAGTCGGACCGGAGCCGGAGCCGTAGGTGGAGTAGCTCAGGAAGGCCACCTTGGGGTCAACACCGAAGATCCGGGCGCAGGCCACGGTCTCGGTGGCGATCTCTACCAGCTCGTCCTCGGTAGGATCGATGTTGATGGCGCAGTCGCCCATGGCCAGAACCATGTTGCCGCCGGTGGCTGCGGGACGGACCAGGATGAAGCAGGAGGACACCAGCTTGTTGCCGGGCTTGGTCTTGACCAGCTGCAGGGCGGGACGGACGGTGTCGGCGGTGGAGTAGGTGGCGCCGCCCAGAAGAGCGTCAGCCTCGCCCATGGCCACCAGCATGGTGCCGAAGTAGTTGCTCTTCTTCAGCAGGGAAGCGCACTGCGCGGCATCCATCTTGCCCTTGCGGAGCTCTACCATGCGCTGGATCATCTCGTCCATCTTCTCGTAGTTCGCGGGGTCAATGATGATAGCGCCGCGGATGTTGAAGCCGCACTCCTCAGCAGCCGCAAAGATCTCTTCCCGGTTGCCGATGAGGATGGGGGTCAGGAAGGTGCCTGCCAGCAGACGGGCAGAGGCCTCCAGAATACGGGGGTCGGTGCCCTCCGTAAACACGATCTTGCGGGGGTGTTTCTTCAGGGTTTCGATCAGCTTCTTGAACATACAGTTTCCTCCCAAATCAGTCCTGCGCCTCCCGCGCAGGTTTCTTCTTCTCTATATTATCATTTGCAGTGCCGAATTGCAAGAGCAACGCAGGGCGCAGCTGCGGGACAGCCGGCAGAAAAGGCTGGCCGGAATCCGGCCAGCCCTGCTGGTGAATGTTCTGTCTGGTTCAGTCCACCCGGTATTTCCCGGGTCCCTCGCAGAGGAGACGGGATTCGAAGGTGGCCTGCATGGCCTGCTGCATCCAGGCGGTATCCAGGACGCCGCCGGTCTCCATGGGGGAGTGCATGGCCAGTTCCGCCAGTCCGATGTCCACTGTATTCAGGGAGACATGGGTGGTGGAGATGTTGCCCAGGGTGGAGCCGCCCAGGACATCGCTGCGGTTGTGGTAGGTCTGCACGGGGACGCCGGCGCGCTGGCAGATCAGCCGGAAGAGACCGCCGGAAACCGCATCGGTGCAGTACTTCTGGTTGGCGCTGTATTTCACCACCACGCCGCCGTTGAGCGTCGGATAGTTCACGTCATCCGCCTTCTCCGGATGGTTGGGGTGTCTGGCGTGTCCGTTGTCGGCAGAGAGCATGAGGCTGGAGGCCACAGCCGCCTGATACCGCTGGGCATCCCATCCCAGACTGCCGGCGATGCGGGTGAGCACATCCTGGAGGAAGCTGGAGTCCGCCCCCTGCTTCGTTCCGCTGCCCACCTCCTCGTTGTCGAAGATGGCGGCCACCGCGATGCATCTGGGGTTCCTGGCCTTTATCAGGGCCTGAACCGCAGACCAGGCGCACTGGAGATCGTCCAGGCGGGGGCTGGAGATGAACTCCTCCTCAGCACCCCAGACATGGCCGTGCTCTCTCAGGTAGAGGTACAGGTCGCTGTCCAGGACAGCCTCAGGGGCCACGCCGGCGGCCTCGGCTGCCAGGCGGTCCATGGTCCCGGTCTCCTCGCTCTGCCCCAGCAGGGGGAGCATGTCCACCTGTGGATTGAGGGCGATGCCGTCGTTCATCTCCCGCTGCATATGGATGGCCATGTTTGGAATGAGCACCAGATCCCGGCCGATATCCACCAGACGGGTGGTCACCTGGTCCCCCTCCTGCACCATCAGCCGTCCGGCTACGCTGAGGGGCCGGTCCAGCCAGGGGCTGAAGATGGAGCCCCCGTACTTCTCCACATTGAGGCGGAGATAGTTCCTGTCCTTCAGCTCAGGGGACCGCTTCAGCCTGAAAGTGGGAGAGTCGCTGTGGGCGGAGGCGATGAGAAAGCCGCCCTGAGGCTGTTCGGGAATGCGGAAGGCCAGGATGGCAGAGCCGTTTCTGGTCACGCAGTAGCTCCCGCCCCGTTTGAGGTCCCAGCAGTCGTGCTCGGAGAGGACCTCGAAGCCCGCTTCTGACAGCATTGCCTCCAGATTTGCCGCAGCGTGAAAGCTGCTGGGAGACCTGGCAATGAAATCCATCATGTCCAGAGCTGTCTGTTTTGCTGCTGTCTTATCCATAGTCATTCCTTCTTATGTCACATCTCTGCTCCGGGTTCATGCAGCCGGAGCCGGTCCGTTCCGCCCGGAACAGCGGTCTGGTTCAGGTCTTTGCCTTTTCCCGCTTTGCGATCTGGGGCAGAATGATGCCCAGAGCAGTCAGGAAAATGGGGGTGATGACGTTCAGCGCCATGGTGAATGGATTCTTGTCGAACATGCCCATTACGCAGCAGGCCGCCGTAACCAGGAAGCACCAGACGCCGAAGCCCTTGGCTACGACCTGGTTCTTCACGAAGCGGTAGTCCGCCGGGATGCGGTCATAGGCATTGCGCAGAGCGATGTAGGCCACAAACACCCACAGATACCGCATGGGCATGCAGACGGAGTTGAGCTTGGTCAGCTGCTGCAGGACGGAAGCAGCTCCGGCGCCGCCGAAGGTCTGGACGAGGATGATGGAGCCGGAGAGGACCAGGACCATGAGTATGCCGTTGATGTACACGCCGTGCTTGTTCTGCTTCTTGAGCACCCTGGGGATAAACTCGTGGGTGTGCTCGTTGTCGAGAAGCATGCGCAGGGGAGCGTCAATGCTGAGGATCAGGACGGCAAACTGGTTGATGGCGTTGCAGATGGCGTAGATGATCATCAGGGAGTCGCCGATGTGGTAGTACTGCCCCAGGCGCTGGAAGGCCCAGTAGGCGCCGTTTGCCACATAGGAGTCAAAGGACTCGGGGCTCTCGTTGATCACGGCGGGGTCAAACATCATGCCCATGGCGACGGTGCCCAGGATGGCGCAGACAACGACCATGCCGGCCAGCGCAATCATGCCTTTGGGGAAGTTCTTGCTGGGGTTCTCCACCTTGTTGACGTAGGGCGAGATCTTCTCGCAGCCGCCTACGGCAAACACCAGGATGGACAGCGAGGTGAAGTAGCTGGCGTTGAAGGTCGGGATCAGCGTCTTCGGGCTGACCTGCATATGTACAAATTCTGCCCCCGGGTTCACCAGCGGCGCTGCAAACATCATTACGATGTACAGCAGGGACATGATGAACATGGTGGAACCCGCCAGAGACAGCAGCTTCTTCAGGGGGTTGATGCCGAGGCTGGCAATGAAGCAGCCGATGAGCAGGACAGCAAAGGTGGCAAGCTGCACATACAGGGTGGGGAAGGTGTCATAGGTTTCCGCGTTGCGGAACACGGCCCAGCTGACCGCCTTCAGGGAACCGCTGCCCTTGCTGGCGATATAGGTCACGTGGACCGCCCAGTAGGTCCAGCCGGCGTAGTAGGCCAGCCGCTTGCCGGTGGTCTGGTAGATCCAGGAGCTGACTCCGCCGCTCTCCGACTTGAAGGCAGAACCCAGTTCGCCGACCATCAGGGCATAGGGAACAAAGTACAGACCGAACATGAACACCCAGGAGAAGATGACCTGGATTCCGTTGAAGTAGGTGAAGCCGTTGAGGACGTTGCCGAAGCCCCAGACTGTGGAGAAGCCCATCATGGCCAGTGCGTACCACTTGATCTTCTTCGCATTGGAATCTTCCATTTCTTTCCCTCCAATACAGACAGAATCACTGTAATCGGCGTCCCCCGTACTCCTGCCGGGTCCCTGCGGTGCACTCCTCCTTTCTGCTCTGCAGCAGGCGGGCGTTGGACGTCGTCTGCTCATCAGTATAGCACCCCTGTCGATTGTTGACAATCAGCAAAGCGGAAAAGTTGCGGAAACCGGAAGTTCCCCGTCTGCACACTGCAGCTGATACCGGCTCTGCCGCCGACGGCACGCAGGGCTGATATGGAAATCACCAGGGAGCAGAGACTGCACCCTGGTGATGCTGGATTCTGGAACTGATTCGGTTCACGGACAGGGCGGACAGCTGGAGAAGATGGGGAAGTCCTCCAGCTTCAGACCGCCCTCCATGATCACGTTCTGTACCGGGAGCACATAGTGTTCGAACAGTTTCCGGCAGATGGCAGGAGGGTTCCCGTTCTCCTGGCGGAACGTCTGAAGCAGCTCCCTGTGGATTACGGCCTGACGGCCGGCAAGATGGTCCCTGTAGGGACCGGAGTTGGCTCCCACAATTCCCGTGCCGTAGTTGAGGTCCTCCCACAGCTTGGTCAGCCGGGACAGACCGGCCCTGCGGATGAAGATGCGGTGAAATTCGTGGTCACAGGCAATGAGGGAGGGCATATCGCCGTCTGTGAGGGTACTCATCTTTGCAAGGACCTCTTCGCAGGAAGCAAAATCCTCTTCGGTATACCGGCCGCCGCAGTGCCATACAGCAACCGTCTCATAGCCGGTGCGCAGCATGCAGATCTCGTAGACATCGGCTGCATTGATCTCCCGCACCGTACAGCCCGCATTGCGGACGTATTCCACAAGCCCCTCCTGCTCCAGCTGCCGCAGCGCCTCCCGGATGGGTCCGCGGCTGACCCCCAGTTCCCTGGACAGACTCTGCTCCACGATATGCGCTCCAGGCCGCAGTTCGCCCTCGAGGATCCTCCGTCGAATCTCAGATGCGACGTTTTCCCGCAGGGTCTGGTAGACCAGTTCTGCCATTGTGGATCCCCCCAAGCCAAAGTATTAACAGTATTTGTAAGCACCCCTATTATACCAGCAGAGCAGAAACTGTAAAGGCTTTTCTTCCTTTTTCCGGTCTCTGAATCCCCGGAGACGCTCTTCTGCTTTCGGGGACGGGCGCTCCGCCCGGAGGCGGGAATGACGGCAAAAACAGGCTGACCGTCACCATCGGCGGTCAGCCTGCAGTACCTGCGGTTCCGGTCACATGATCAGAACTCCGCTCTTCTCTTCTCAAACTCGCTGCAGAACAGGTCTGTCAGATTCCTCACAGACCGGATCACTTCATCCTTTGCATTCGCCCAGTCCTGCAGGGGTTCCAGCAGGCGGATGTGAACAAGATCAGCTTC
>CAYYHY010000166.1:0-6313 GCA_964471855.1 uncultured Oscillospiraceae bacterium
CCAGCAGGGTTTCCTGCCAGCCCAGGAAGAGACCGGCGCCCGCCATCAGCTTCACATCCCCCATCCCGATCCATGCGCCCTTTGACACAAGCCACAGAGCCAGCATGGGACCTGCAACGATGACAGCTCCGAGAAGGTGATCTTTCCATCCGGAGAGGTCCGCCAGCAGCGCCGCGGCACCGGTGAGGAAGACTGCCAGATTCAGGCCGTCCGGGATCTCCAGGGTCCGCTCGTCTATGACGGCGAGAACCAGGAGCTCGGAGGAGAGTGCGCAGCAGAGAACTGCCCTGAGGGGGCTGTCCTGATAAACAAGGAAGGCTGCGGTCCAGCTGAGGGCGTTCCCCAGCTCCACCAGGGGGTACTGCAGGGACAGCCTGGCGCCGCATGCGCGGCAGCGGCCGCCCTGCAGGATGTAGCTCACAAGGGGGACCAGCTCGTACCACTGCAGCACATGGCCGCAGGTCATGCAGTGGGAGCGGGTCTTTACAAACTCCTCCCCGGCAGGAAGCCTGTAAATGAGGACGTTGCAGAAGCTGCCTGCGCAGAGTCCCATGATGAATATGAACACAAGGAGCAGCGCCTGCATGGTGTTCAGTCCTTTCCGTAACCTGCTGATTCGGAGAGTCCTCTTCCCCAATACGTTCTGGACACCAGAAAGCAGGTCCGGGCACAAAAGGGAGATTTTGCCTTATTCCTCCGGCTTTGGACCCTGCACAACAGCAGGAAGACTGCGGTCCTGCCAGTGGCGTTTCTGTTCCACATGGGTTTGCTCCCGTGGCCGCCACGCAGGGTAAACAGGGGGAATGGTTCCCAGCGGTTTAGATCACACTGTGAGAGATCATTCTCATGAAGCCCTGCCCGGATGGGAACCGGAAGATGACTGCACTGTAGAGACTGCCTGCGCACAGCCTCAGAATGAATATGAACACAGGGGGCTACGCATGCGTACTGGCTCAGTACATTTCTCATCCCGTCCCTAACGCTGCAGATTGCCGAGGTTGATGTGATGCATGCAGACAGAGCCACACGAGGTTAAGTAACAGAGCTGCCGAGGATACCTGCCGGTCTCATAAGGATCTTCTTCCAAGGCAGGAAAAGTTCACCTGAATGGAGGTACGGACATGGAAGTCGTCCGGTCAATGGGTTATTCCTCTCGCCTCGGACCCTGCTGTGCCAGCTGGTGCCTGTACAAACCCGGTTGCCTCTGAATGCAGATACGGACATATGTGCTGCAGCAAGCCGGGCTGATGCATGCCGGTCCGTAAAGATTCCTTTTCACGGAGACTGGCAGATGTTGCCTGAATACAGGTCCGGACACCAGTTGAGGACTGCCTGATACAGGCGGAGACCGCAGTCCAGCTCAAGTTGTTTCCCAGCTCCACAAGCGGGATCAGCACATGCCAGCGCATCTCATGACCACAGACAGTGCAGCGGGTGCAGGACCTTACTGAACAGTGATTTGTAATTTCCCGTACTATAGAAAATAAAAAATGTTTTTAAGCGTGAAATTCTTTCCAAAATCGTAATTTCCCCTGTTTTTCTGCTTATAACCCTTGCCTGCACAGAGCAGATAACTTGGTCATTAACGTTATAGAATTCGCGATATTTCATCGCTTTCTGCGTGTTTGCGGCGGTATTAAGGGATTTTTCAAATTTTAAAAGCGGATCAATCGGGGGGTGGCACAAATGCAGAAGAGAGCCAGCAGCCCCTCAGTTCTGCCCCCGTTAAATGTGCTGTGCGAGAAAAGGGAGCTCTTCAGCCTCGCCTCATTCCCCCGTCTCAGGAGGTTCCTGCTGTCAGGAAGATCCTTTAGCGATGCCGTGCTGACTAGCTGCTTCGCCGGTCGTGTGACTGTGAAGATGCCTGCGCATGCGCCATGATAAACGGGTACACAATGGTCAGCACCCGCAGCCGCTGCTCCTGATTGGTTAATGAAACTGTGGATCAAAGTCCGGCCTGTCTGCCGGTCTCAGAGAGTCTTGTATTCTCTGAGACCAGCAGAGACCACCTGATATCAGGATCTTGCTGCGAAAGAGTCAGGCAGCAGGCGTTGTTCTGTTATTTACCCAGTATTCTTGTCCCGTAATATATGTGTACCCCTCCGGCATGGTCGTATCAGTATACCACCCAGTCCACGGTGACCATGCAAACCACTTAGCACCCTTGTAGGAAGTGTTTTCCAGGTTTCCAAACAGGGCTGGAAATTCTGATGCTTTTATTCCTGCTATTCCATAACCGCTGTAATCGGCAGTATTTGGTTTCTCTTTCAGTTTATCAGCAAAGGTCATAAACTGGCCGTCTCCATAAGTCACCATGCTCTGCTGGAGCTGTATATTTGTTACATCTGTTCCGCCAACATCCAGCTTTCTTCCCTTAGATTTGTCACTAGCATCTACAGCTTCAAAAGCACCATATTGAAAACATTTCAGCGCTACTGTTTGATTGGCGAAAGAGAACATGATGCCGTTCGGACCTTTATCTGCACCTTCTCCATCCTTAACATTTCCGTTTATATCAATCCCATAATCTGCGCATGAGGCTTCTGCCGCCAGCAGAATTTCATTGAGTTCCACCTGCACTTTGGCGTCGTTAGCTTTCTTGATGTACCCGGTATACGCGGGGTAGGCCACGCCGGCCAGGACACCGAGGATCACGATGACCACCACAAGCTCCACCAGTGTGAAGCCGGAGCGGGTCATCTTTTTCTTTTCAGTATCTTTCACTGAATGCTGCCTTCTTTCTTTGTCGTGTGACCGGTTTCAGAGCACCGGTCAGCTGTCATATGTTCAACTGCCGGATACCTGGTTTCACCATGCATCCTGTTTGTTTCGGCTGACCGTACATCTGCTTCGACGCAGGGTGTGTCCACCCGGTCTGTATCCAGACCGCCTGATGCAGCGGTCTGTTCTCTCCACTCTGGACTTGCCGTGCTTCAACCAAGGCTCTGCTTCCGTCGGGATTTCACTCCTTAGGACACCGCACCTGTCAGCTGTGGTTCCATAACGGTTATGCAGAGCACAGTCTGCGGCACTTTCAGCCGGGCTGGCGGTGACTGCTGTCAGGTCGCCGTCTTAGCATGGATCTCCTGTCTTTCACCTTCAGGTTTGTCTTCCGGTGCCTTCCGGCAATGCATGTTCCGGACATGCCTGCCTGGACTCCGCTGCTGCGGACATGCATATCCAGGCGGCAGTCTGTGCCTTTGGGCAGGTTTATCCGTTCTGACATGGACATCCATGGATTTCCTGTCTTTCAGCGAAGCTTTGTCCCGGAGGTGCCGCCGCTGCATGTTCTGAACGTGCCTGCCTGGATGCTGTCTGCTGCAGACACTGTGCGTTCCCGCTCTGGTTCCGTAAAAAACGGTTATGCAGGGCACAGTCTGTGGCTCTTTCTGCTGGGCAGATGACAACTCCTGTCTCAGTCTGCGTCTCTGCAGACAACCGGACAGCAATCCTGGCAGGGTCGCCGGCTCTGGCAGGAAACATCTCTGGACTCCCTGTCTTCCGATACGTTCGTGCGCCGGGCCTTGGGGCCTCCGCTGACATGCAGGGTGCAGACTGCGGGCTTTCTAACCCGCGGGCGCGCACTGTCTGAATACCGGTGCGGCTGGATGACCAGTCCTGCCGGAGCTAAACCGGCGGTGCAGCTGTCCTTCATCTCCTGTGCCGCTTCCGGAAAAGGGATTCAGCAGGCCGCCGGTACGGAGGTCCGGTCAGTCATGCTCCTCTGCCTGACCGGGGCGCCCCGGCGGCCTGCCTTTCCCAGAGCGGAGGGGGATGTCTGCACTCCCGCTCCGCAGAGGGGGCTGTCAAAGTCAGGAGATTGCTTCTTTCGCTGGTGCTTCTCCCCCAACCGACCACTTCTGGGCGTCCTTCGACCACTCGGCATAGTGGCCGCCGTAGGATGTCTCATCCAGCTTGTCAAAGGCCGTGGGGTCAATGTTTCCTGTACTGGAGTCTTTAAACAGGTCCCCGGCAAGCCTGTTGAGTGCGCCGTTGAACGCTGCTTTCTGGGAGTCTTCTATTTGCGGAGTTATTATGACTGTTCCGTCGTTCATGTTAATTTTAATGCTTTCTGTCTTTGCGGTTGAGCGGGCTATGACCCTGGCGGAGTCCACCGCCGCCAGCACCTCGGACAGCTGGGACACCACCGCCGCGTCGTTCGCCCGCTTGATGTATCCTGTGTACGCCGGATAGGCAATGCCGGCCAGGATGCCGAGGATGGCAATGACCACGATCAGCTCCACCAGTGTGAAGCCGGACCGGGCTGCCTGTCTTTCCGTTTCCTTCCTGGAATCTTTCATCAGACTGCTCCTTCTTTCATGAAGTATTGACTGTATCAAACCGGCTTCCTCCCGCAGGAGGCCGCCGGAGAGACATCTGTTTACAGGTACTGGTCAAACTGCTGGGTCATGGTGAGCATGGGCAGGAAGATGGACAGCACCAGGAAGAGCACCATCACGCCCATGATAATGATGATGGCGGGCTCCAGCATGGAGAGGATCT
This sequence comes from uncultured Oscillospiraceae bacterium, assembly GCA_964471855.1. Taxonomy (GTDB): domain Bacteria; phylum Bacillota; class Clostridia; order Oscillospirales; family Oscillospiraceae; genus Lawsonibacter. The sequence continues at coordinate 4,504 of CAYYHY010000166.1, forward strand.
TCTTCGTGCTCTCGTTTACTTCCTCGTCGTAGAAGTCCGCAATTCTCGCCATGGTCCCCTGCAGGTCGCCGGACTCCTCCCCTATGCTCACCAGGTTGCACACAAGGGGCGGGAACCTGCGGCTGTTCTGCAGACCGGAGGCCAGGGACCAGCCCTGGAGCACCACAGTCCTTATGCTGTTCACCGCATCCTCGTAGAGGATGTTCGTCATGTTGGCCGCCGTCAGGTCCAGACCCTCCAGGAGGGAGAGTCCGGAGCCCATGAGCAGGGACATGGTGCGGCAGAAGGTGGCGCAGCAGCTCTGCACCTGGAGCTTCCCGAACACCGGGATCTTCAGCTTGACGGCGTCAAAGAAATGCCTTCCCCTGTTCGTCCTGTATATCAGCCGCACCAGCAGGAAGCCCCCGGCGGCCCCCAGGAGCAGGGTCCACCACCAGTGCTCGAACCAGGTGCTCACCGCCATGACGGCCAGGGTCAGTGCGGGAAGCTGGGTGCCGGTCTGCTCCAGGGACCTGGTGAAGGAGGGGATGATCACGGTCATCATGATGACCACCACCCCGATCATCACCGCCATGAGGATGCAGGGGTAGAGCATGGCGGAGGAGACGGACTTCTTTGTTCTCTGGGCCTTCTCGAAGTACTGCTCCATCTGCAGGAAGGACTCCTCCAGGTTGCCGGACTCCTCGCCGGCGGCCACCATGCTCACCAGCATGCGGGGGAAGATCTTCCTGTGCTTTGCCATGGAGCCCGCCAGGGTCTCCCCCTTCTCCACGTCGGTCCGCATGTCCCGGATGGCGGCGGCAAGCTTTCTGTTCTCCGTCTGCTGTCCCAGCATGCTGAGCACCACGTTGACAGGTACACCTGCACGGAGGATGGAAACAAACTGCCGGCAGAAGATGGACATCTCCTTGGCGTTCGGCTTCCCCAGGAAGGGGATGTCGAAGCTCTTCTCCATGGCTGCAGTGGGACGGATGTCGCATACGGTGAATCCCGCACCCCGCAGGGAGTGCTTGGCCATCTCCAGAGAGGGGGCCTCCAGGGAAGCTCTGCTCTTCTTCCCGTCTGCTCCTATGGCTGTATAGGTAAAGGACGGCATGCTCTCCTCACTCCCTGACTCTTCCTGCCGCCACGGCGGCGGGGTCGTTTGCGGCGGACATCGCTGTCTCCAGGGTGATCTCCCGTCTGGCAACCAGCATGGACAGGGAGTCGTCCAGGAGGATCATCCCCTGCTTCCTTCCCGTCTGAATGGCGCTGATGAGCTGCGGGGTCTTGTTCTGGCGTATGAGCGCCTTCACTGCGGAGGTGCCCACCATGATCTCGAAGACCGCCCGTCTGCCTCCCTGGATTCTGGGCAGAAGGGTCTGCCCTATGGCGCACTCCAGCACGTCCGCCAGCTGGACCCGGATCTGGGCCTGCTGCTCGCTGGGGAAGACGTCTATGATGCGCTCCACGGTGCTGGCCGCTCCCTTGGTGTGCAGGGTGCCGAACACCAGGTGTCCGGTCTCTGCAGCCGTGATGGCGGTGGAGATGGTCTCCAGGTCACGCATCTCTCCTACAAGAATCACGTCGGGATCCTGTCTTAATGCAGCCCGCAGACCGCTGGCGAAGCTCATGGTGTCTCTTCCAACTTCCCGCTGGTTGATGATGCACCGGTCCCGCTCGTGGACGTACTCGATGGGGTCCTCCAGAGTGATGATGTGCCGCCTCTCCGTGTGGTTGATGTGACCCAGCAGGGCAGCCAGAGTGGAGCTCTTGCCGGAGCCGGTGGGTCCGGTGATGAGCACCAGCCCCCTGGGCTTCTCCGCCTGCT
>CAYYHY010000167.1:0-6310 GCA_964471855.1 uncultured Oscillospiraceae bacterium
GGCTACACCCACATGCAGCGGGCCCAGCCCACCACCTTTGCCCACTGCATGATGGCCTATGCGAACATGTTCCGCCGGGACGTGACCCGGCTGGAGGACTGCCTGGAGCGGCTGGACGAGTGCCCCCTGGGGGCGGGGGCCCTGGCCACCTCCACCTACCCGGTGGACCGGTTCCAGACGGCGGAGGCCCTGGGCTTCAAAAAGCCCATCGACAACTCCATGGACGCGGTGTCGGACAGGGACTACTGCATCGAGCTGCTCAGCGACCTGTCCATCCTCATGATGCACCTGTCCCGGTTCTCCGAGGAGATCATCCTCTGGTGCTCCTGGGAGTTCAAGTATGTGGACCTGGACGACGCCTACTCCACCGGCTCCTCCATCATGCCCCAGAAGAAGAACCCCGACGTGGCGGAGCTGGTCCGGGGCAAGACCGGCCGGGTCTACGGCTCCCTGGTCACCCTGCTGACGGTCATGAAGGCGCTGCCCCTGGCCTACAACAAGGACATGCAGGAGGACAAGGAGGCGGTGTTCGACGCTCTGGACACCGTGGAGCTGTGCCTGCCCGTCTTCGCCGCCATGCTGGACACCCTGACCGTGCGGCCCCGGAACATGGCCCGGGCCGCCGCCGGCGGATTCATCAACGCCACGGACTGCGCCGACTACCTGACCAAGAAGGGGCTGCCCTTCCGGGAGGCCTACATGATCGTGGGCCGGCTGGTAAACATGTGCATCCGTACCGGGGACACCCTGGACACCCTGACCCTGAAGGACTTCCGGGCCGTCTCCGCCCTCTTTGAGCAGGACGTGTACGAGGCCCTGTCCCTGAAGACCTGCGTCAACGAGCGGAAGGTCTACGGCGGTCCCGCCCGGGAGAGCGTGGAGAAGCAGATCAGCCTCATCGAGGACTTCGTGGCGGAGCACCGGATTCCGGAGCCGGAGAGCCCGGATGCCGGGGACGCAGGCGGGGAAGAGGAAGAGGAATGAAAACTGTCCGGGCGGGAGAAATACCCGTTGCTTTTCTCCCTGTCCGGTACCATAATAAGGCAGAAACTGAAATTTCCGGCAGGTGAGGAACCATGATACCCAGGGTGTACATTGACGGTCAGGAGGGCACCACCGGCCTCCAGATCCACGACCGGCTCTCCGGCCGGGAGGACATTGAGCTGCTGCGGATCGGCGGGGACCGGCGCAAGGACCGGGAGGAGCGGCGGAAGTTTCTCAACGCCGCGGACCTGGTGTTCCTGTGCCTTCCCGACGCGGCGGCGGAGGAGGCGGTCTCCCTCATAGAGAACCCGGACACCCGGGTGATCGACGCCTCCACGGCCCACCGCACGGCGGAGGGCTGGGTGTACGGCTTTCCGGAGCTGGAGCCGGGGCAGAAGGAGAAGATCGCCGCCTCGAAGCGGGTGGCCAACCCCGGCTGCCACGCCACCGGCTTCCTCTGCGGGGTGGCCCCCCTGGTGCGGCTGGGGGTCCTGCCTCCGGACTACCCCCTCACCTGCTGGTCCCTGACCGGCTACTCCGGGGGCGGCAAGAAGCTGATTGCGGAGTACGAGGGGGCGGACCGGGATCCCCGCCTTGCCTCCCCGGCGCCCTACGCCGCGGGGCTGAAGCACAAGCACGTGCCGGAGATGCGGAAGACCGCGGGGCTCACCCGGGACCCGGCCTTTCTCCCGGTGCTGGGGGACGTGTACCGGGGCATGACCACCACGGTGATGCTCCACACGGACCTGCTGAAGGGGCACCCGGGGGCGGCGGACATCCGGGAGATGCTGGCCGCCTGGTATGCAGGCTCCCCCGTGGTAAAGGTGGCCCCCTTCGGGGCCGGCGGTCCCCGGTTCTACACCGGGGAGCTGGCGGGGCTGGATTCCCTGCTGCTCACCGTCACCGGACATGAGGAGCAGGTGCTGCTCACCGCCCAGTTTGACAACCTGGGCAAGGGGGCCTCGGGGGCCGCGGTCCAGAACATGAATCTGATGCTGGGCTTTGAGGAGACAGCGGGGCTCAGCCTGCAGTGACTGCGGGCGGGGAAAGCTGACAGGGCCGGGCAGGAGAGAGGAAGAACAACGTCATGAGCAATGTGATTGCAGGCGGCGTATGCGCCGCAAAGGGCTTCAGGGCGGCCGGCGTGCACTGCGGGATCAAGGAGGGCAGCAGTCCTGAGAAGAAGGACCTGGCCATGATCCTGTCGGAGCAGGAGTGCAGCGCAGCCGCCGTATATACTCTGAACCGGGTCAAGGCGGCCCCGGTCTATGTCACCATGAGCCACCTGGAGGACGGCACCTGCTGGGGGGTCATCGCCAACAGCGGCAACGCCAACGCGTGCTGCCCCATGAGCCACGAGTACGCGGAGCAGATGTGCGAAGCGGCGGCGAAGGCAGCAGGCTTAAGCGCCGGGGACTTCGCCGTGGCCTCCACCGGGGTCATCGGCCAGACCCTCAATATTGCCGCCGTGGAGGCGGGGGTCCCCGCCGTTTATGCAGCCCTGGAGTCCTCCCCGGAGGCCTCCGAGGCGGCGGCCTGGGCGGTCATGACCACGGACACCCGGAAAAAGGAGACCGCCGTCTCCCTGGACATCGGGGGGAAGGAAGTGCGCATCGGCGCCATCGCCAAGGGCTCCGGCATGATCCACCCCAACATGGGCACCATGCTGGCCTTCATCACCACCGACTGCGCCATCACCCACGAGATGCTGGAGGACGCCCTCCGGGAGGTCACCGCCCGCACCTTCAACCGGGTCACCGTGGACGGGGACACCTCCACCAACGACACCTGCATCGTGCTGGCAAACGGCATGGCGGGGAACAGCCTCATCGAGTGGAAGAACGACGACTACATTCTCTTCCGGGACGCCCTGGAGGAGGTGTGCCGGTACCTGGCCAGGTCCATCGCCGGAGACGGGGAAGGGGCCTCCCGGCTGGTCACCTGCAGGATGCACGGGGCCCGCAGCGAGGAGAGCGCGGAGCGCCTGGCCAAGGCCGTGGTGGGCTCCGCCCTGGTAAAGGCGGCCATGTTCGGCGCCGACGCCAACTGGGGCCGGGTCATCTGCGCCATGGGCTACTCCAAGGCCCCCTTCCGCCCCGAGCACGTGGACATCTCCTTTGTGTCAGAGGCAGGGACCATACCCGTATGCAGACAGGGGGACGGGCTGGCGTTTGACGAGGATCTGGCCAAGAAGGTCCTGAGCGCAGACGAGGTCATCATTGACGTCAGCCTCAACGAGGGGGAGGACAGCGCCGAGTGCTGGGGCTGCGACCTCACCTACGACTATGTAAAAATCAACGGGGACTACCGCACCTGACAGAAAGGCGCAGAGTTCCCTTCCGCCGGGGAGGACAGCTGGAATGGACTTTTCCCAGGTGGACAGAGCCACCGTGCTGGCGGAGGCTCTGCCCTACATACAGAGGTACAGCGGCAGGACCGTTGTAGTCAAGTACGGCGGCAGCGCCATGGTGTCTGAGGAGCTGCAGCAGGCGGTGATCTCGGACATCATCCTGCTCAACCTGGTGGGCATCCGGGTAGTGGTGGTCCACGGGGGCGGCCCCGAGATCAGCGAGATGCTCAGGCGGGTGGGCAAGGAGTCCCGGTTTGTGGACGGCCTGCGCTACACCGATGCAGAGACCATGGAGATCGTCCAGCAGGTGCTCTGCGGCCGGGTGAACAAGAACCTGGTGGCCACCCTGAACCGCACCGGCGGCCGGGCCATGGGCCTGTGCGGCATGGACGGGGGGCTCTTCCAGGCGAAGGTGCTGGACGGAGGGAAGTACGGCCTGGTGGGGGAGATCATCCATACGGACCCCCGGCCGGTGGCCCACATCCTCACCGACGGCTACATCCCCGTGATCGCCACCGTGGCCCAGGGGGCGGATGCGGAGACGGCCTACAACATCAACGCGGACACGGCGGCCTCCAAGCTGGCCGTGGCCCTGAAGGCGGAGCGTCTGCTCCTCCTCACGGACGTGCGGGGCATCCTGCGGGATCCGAAGGACGAGAGCACCCTGATCCCCGAGCTGCAGCTCTCCTCCGTGCCGGCCCTGGTGCGGGAGGGGGTCATCTCCGGGGGCATGATCCCCAAGCTGGAGTGCTGCGTGGAGGCGGTGCGCTCCGGGGTCCGCTCGGCCACCATCCTGGACGGCCGGGTCCCCCACTCCATCCTCATCGAGCTGCTCAGCGACAGCGGCATCGGCACCATGCTCACCAACTGACACACAGTTTCTGTGCAGAACGCTCCCCCGAGGGCGGATCCTTCCGGGGGAGCCGTCCTGTTTCTGTATAAAGGGGGAAGGTCTTCATGACCTTTGAAGAGATAAAGGCCCTGGACCATCAGTATGTGATGCAGTCCTACGGCCGCAGCGACATTGCCGTGGACCACGGGAAGGGGGCCACCGTCTGGAGCACGGAGGGGAAGGAGTACATCGACTTCACCGCCGGCATCGGCGTCTGCTCCCTGGGCTACGGAGACGAGGGCTGGGTGAACGCCATCACCGAGCAGGCCCGGAAGCTGGGCCACATCTCCAACCTGTTCTACTCCGAGCCCTACGCCCGGCTGGCTGCGAAGCTGGTGCCCCGGGCCGGCATGTCCAGCGTCTTCTTTGCCAACTCCGGAGCCGAGGGGAACGAGGGCATGATCAAGCTGGCCCGGAAGTACTCCTTCGACCGCTACGGCAGGGGCAGGGGCACCATCATCACCCTGAAGAACTCCTTCCACGGCCGCACCATCACCACCCTGAAGGCCACCGGACAGGAGCGTTTCCACAACTACTACTTCCCCTTTACAGAGGGGTTCCGCTACGCCGACGCCAACGACATCGCCAGCGTGGAGGCCCAGGGGGGCGACGACGTCTGCGGGGTCATGATGGAGCTCATCCAGGGCGAGGGGGGCGTGCTCCCCCTGGACCACCAGTTTGTGCAGGATGTGGCGCAGCTCTGCCGGGAGCGGGACTGGCTCCTGCTTGTCGACGAGGTGCAGACCGGCGTGGGCCGGACAGGGACCCTCTTCTCCTACCAGCAGTACGGGATCACCCCGGACGCCGCCTCCTTTGCCAAGGGCATCGCCGGCGGCCTTCCCTTCGGCGGGGTCATGGCGGGGGAGAAGACAAAGGACGTGTTTACCCCGGGCACCCACGCCTCCACCTTCGGGGGCAACCCGGTGGCTGCAGCAGCCGCCTGCTATGTGCTGGATACCATGGACGACGCCTTCCTGGCCTCTGTCAGGGAAAAGGGGGAGTACCTGCGGACGCAGATCGAGGCCATGCATCTCCCCTGCCTGGGTCCCACCCGGGGGCTGGGTCTGATGATCGGGATCGCAGTCAATGAGGGCTGGACCAACAGCCAGCTGCAGGAGCGCCTGGCGGATGCGGGCCTTCTCTGCCTCACCGCGGGACCGGGTCTGCGCCTCCTGCCCCCTCTGGTCATTACAAAGGAGGAGATGGACAGGGGCCTTGCCATTATGGAGAAAGCCCTTGCCTGACACAAGCGAAAGGAGCGATGGAAGGTGAAGAAGGACCTGCTGAAGCTGCTGGATCTGGCCCCGGAGGACATAACCAAGATTCTGAACACGGCAGACCAGCTGAAATACAGCCAGAAGCACGGCATTCCCCACCAGTACCTGAAGGGGAAGACCCTTGCCATGATCTTTGAAAAGAATTCCACCCGGACCCGGGTGTCCTTCGAGGTCGGCTTCTATCAGCTGGGGGGCCATCCCCTCTTCCTCAGCGGAAAGGAGAGCCAGCTGGGCCGGGGGGAGTCCATTGAGGATACGGCCCGGGTCCTGGAGCGCTACTGCGACGGCATCATGATCCGCACCTTCGGACAGGAGGAAGTGGAGACCCTGGCCCGCTACGCCGGCATCCCCGTTATCAACGGTCTCACCGACTTCTGCCACCCCTGCCAGGTGCTGGCGGACCTGATGACCATCCGGGAGCACAAGGCGGTCCTGGAGGGGCTGAAGCTCTGCTACATCGGGGACGGCAACAACATGGCCAACTCCCTGATCGTGGGCGGGCTCAAGTGCGGCATGGAAGTGTCCGTCGCCTGCCCCGAGGGCTACGACCCGGACCCGAAGGTCCTGGCCTTTGCAGAGAGCGATCCGAATTTCAAGTTCTCCCTGCACCGGGAGCCGAAGGAGGCTGCCGCCGGCGCCGACGCCGTGTTTACCGACGTCTGGGCCTCCATGGGCCAGGAGGGCGAGCGGGAGGCCCGGAAGAAGGCCTTCCAGGGCTACTGCGTGGACGCGGAGCTCATGGCCCTCACAAACCCCGGCTGCATGGTGCAGCACTGCCTCCCCGCCCACAAGGGGGAGGAGATTACG
>CAYYHY010000168.1:0-2628 GCA_964471855.1 uncultured Oscillospiraceae bacterium
CCCCCTCCAAGGCCGTCAACGCCTGCGGCGTGGCTGTCTCCGCCCTGGAGATGGCGCAGAACGCCGAGCGCCTGTACTGGACCGCCGCCGAGGTGGACGAGAAGATGCACGCCATCATGGCCGGCATCTATCAGACCTCCAAGGAGGCCGCCGCCCGCTACGGCCTGGGCTACGACCTGGTGGCAGGCGCCAACATCGCCGGCTTCCAGCGCGTGGCCGACGCCATGATGGCCCAGGGCATATTCTGATATCTCAGCCGCAGGGTCCGCGTCCGCAGGGCGCGGACCCTTTTCCCGTGCCCCCTGCTCCGGCGCGGATTTCTCCGCGGCCCTTGTTTTTCGGGGGAAAACAGTATATACTCAGGGGCGTTCCGGGAACCCCGTTCCCGGCATCCTGCATCCATGGGGGAAGATCCGGTGGGGACTGTGAGAAGGGAAGATGTGCGCCGGGCGCTCCTGCTCTATGCAGTGACAGACCGGTCCTGGCTCCGGGAGGGGGAGACTCTGCCGGAGGTGTGCCGGAAGCTGCTGGAAAACGGCGTCACCATGATCCAGCTCCGGGAGAAGCACATGCCGGAGGAGGAGATGGTCCGGGAGGCGCAGCTGCTCAAACCCCTGTGCGCCCGGTACGGCGTCCCCCTCATTATTAATGACAGCCTGGAGGTCTGCCTGCGCAGCGGTGCAGACGGACTCCATGCGGGGCAGTCCGACATCAGGGGCAGGGATCTGCGGGCCCTGCTGGGGCCCGGCCGGATCCTGGGCATCTCCGCCCGCACCGTGGAACAGGCCCGGGCAGCGGAGGCTGCAGGGGCAGACTACCTGGGCACGGGAGCCGTCTTCGGAACCGGCACCAAGCAGGATGCGGAGCCTCTTCCTCTGGAAACGCTGCAGGAGATCTGCCGCAGTGTCTCCATCCCTGTGGTGGCCATCGGCGGCATCAGCCGGGAGAATCTTCCCCTGCTGAACGGCAGCGGGGCCGCCGGCGCCGCTGTGGTGTCCGCTCTCTTCGCCGCCCCGGATCCCGGCGCAGCGGCCCGGGAACTCCGGTCCCTGGCAGAAAGGTTGGCTGGTAATGGGTAAGAAATACGCTGTTTTCGACATGGACGGCACGCTGGTGGACTCCATGCCTTTCTGGCAGGACCTGGACTTCAGCTATCTGGCCTCGAAGGGCATTACGGAACTTCCCCCGGACCTGCAGGAGCGGGTCATACCCATGACCATGACGGAAGCCTCCGCCTACTTCGTCAATGTGCTGGGCGTCCCGGGAACGCCGGAACAGGCGCGGGAAGAAATGACCGCCTGGATGGCCCGCCACTATGAGACCGACATCCCCCTGAAGCCGGGCGTGGAGACCTACCTGCGGACGCTGGACCGGATGGGGGTGCGCATGTGCGCGGCCTCCGCCACCGAGGCCTCCCTGATGGACAGATGCCTCACCCGCCTGGGCGTGCGGCACTACTTTGAGTTCATTGTCTCCTGCGAGGATGTGGGCGCCGGCAAGTCGGAACCTGACATCTTTCTGGAGGCGGCCCGCCGCTTTGACGCCGACCCCTCTGAACTGACCGTATTCGAGGACTCCGTCCATGCCGCCGAGAGCGCCCGCAGGGCGGGGTGCCGGGTGACAGCCGTCTGGGACGCCATCGAGGCGGACAGCTGGGAACAGCTCCAGTCCCTGGCGGACGAGTCCATTACCGACTGGAGCAGAGCCGCCCGCACGGAGGCCAACCGGGAAGGGCACTCCATGAAGACCGCCCTGTCCATCGCCAGCAGCGACTGCTCCGGCGGGGCCGGCATCGAGGCGGACCTGAAGACCATGACCATGAACGGCGTCTACGCCATGAGCTGCATCACAGCCCTCAACGCCCAGAACACCACCGGCGTGTTTGCTGTCCACAGCGCCACCCCGGAGATCCTGGAGAAGCAGATTGACGCCGTGTTTACCGATATCCGCCCTGACGCGGTGCGGGTGGGCATGATCCCCAATGCGGAGCTGGTCCAGGTCATCGGCCGCAAGCTCCGGCAGTACCGGGCCAGGAATGTGGTCGTTGACCCCGTGATGGTCACCGCCGCCGGCGAGTGGCTCACCGGCAGCGATACAGTGCCCATGCTGATGGAGGACCTGCTCTCTCTGGCCGTGATCGTCACCCCCAACATCCCGGAGGCGGAGGTCCTCACCGGCATGAAGATACTCTGCCAGGAGGACATGGAGAAGGCTGCAGCCGCCATCACCGGCAGGTGGAACTGCTCTGTCCTCATTAAAGGCGGTCACAATGTCAGCGACGCCTGCGATCTGCTCTGTACCGACGGCACCTTCAGATGGCTCAGAGGGAAGCGGATCATGACAGTCAACACCCACGGCACCGGCTGCACCCTGTCCAGCGCCATAGCAGCCAACCTGGCCAAGGGCTTTGATCTGGTGGAGGCTGTAACCAGAGCCAAGGAGTATGTGGCAGGAGCCCTCTCCGTCATGCTGGATCTGGGCCGGGGAACCGGTCCCATCGACCACGCCTTTGATCTGCGCTCCTGGTTTGCCGAGGAGGCACCCCCCATCGGCTGAACCCTGGAAAAACTGACACAGCGGAGGGACCGCAGGCCTCTCCGCTGTGTTTCTCTGTCTTCCATTCCGCAG
>CAYYHY010000168.1:2728-6249 GCA_964471855.1 uncultured Oscillospiraceae bacterium
CAGCCATGTCATTTATACCGGCAGACTGCAGTTCTGCATCGAACAGTTTCCTGTATTCGCTTTCGGTATCCTTGACAAGCTTCATCATCAGCATTTCCAGTTGATCCATAGTCATGAAGCTTCCAGTGTCACTGGTGCCGGCTTTGAACTCTTCGTTAAATTTTCTGACCAGTTCCTGGATCCTGTCAGCAGTCTCCGACGCAATGCCTTTATCCTCGTGCAGACAGTCCATTCATTACTCACCTCCTGCACTGCGTTTCCATGCATGCTGCCGCAGGCAGACGGAGCATGCTCCTGCCTGCAGGGCGCAGATGCCCCCCTCTGTCTGTCCTGCGTTCTGAACTGCAGGTGCCTGCCGGAATGCCCCTGGACCGGGCTGCGGCAGTCTGCGGTACCTGATGCTTCGGGCACATCCCCTCTCTGACCTCCTCCTCCCCGGCGTGCAGCTGTCCGCTTCCGGCGCCGGAGCGGCCCCTGACGGTCCGCAGAGCCCGGTTTCTGCCCCTTTTCCGGCCTCCGGCAGGCTCATTTTTTTCATATCCCCGGAAAAAAAGCAGTTGCTTTTTACAGACCCAGATGTTACAATACATATCCGCACGGATGAAGAGCATCCTATTTTGGGACTTGCAGTCGGAGGAGGTGTCTGGTTTGCCGAATATCAAGTCTGCCAAAAAGCGTGTTCTGGTCTCTCAGGCCAAGGCTGCGCGGAACAAGTCCGCAAAGTCCGCGCTGAGGACTCAGCTCAAGAAGTTCAACGCCGCCGTGGCGGAGGGCAACCGCAGCGAGGCCGAAGCCGCCTACAAGGTGGCCGTCAAGGCGGTCGACAAAGCTGCCGCCAGGGGGCTTATTCATAAGAACAACGCCGCCAACAAGAAGAGCGGCATGACCATCAGGCTTTCGAAGATGGCCTGATGCTTGAGAGGGAAGTTGAGCCGTCTGTCACGTCAGACGGCTTTTTCCATGCCTCCGGTCCCGCCGCCCAGCATGGGAAGGAGCTGTGATGCCATGCGGCACCTCTTTATCATCAATCCGGCCGCCGGCAGGAAGGCGGACACCGCCCGCCTGGAGGAGCAGCTCTCCCGCCTCACCTTCCCCTGCGAAAAGCAGTATACGAAGGGACCCGGCGATGCCAGGGAGATCGCCCGCAGGGCCGTTGAGCAGGGGGAGGAGATCCGCATCTACGCCTGCGGCGGAGACGGAACCCTGAACGAGGTGGTGAACGCTGCGGCCGGCATCCCGTGGGCCGCTGTCACCAATGTGCCGAAAGGGACAGGGAACGACTTCCTCAAGCTCTTCGGTCCCGGCTTCCGCTCCCTCTTTTCGGATCTGGAGGCCCTGGCGGCCGGTCCCCAGACCTCCTTCGACCTGATGGAGTGCGCCGGCATGTACGGACTGGATGTCATCTGCTGCGGCGCTGACGCCCGCGTGGCCGCCGGCGTGCACAGCTACAGCCGGCTGCCCCTGGTTCCCGGCAGCGCGGCCTACATCCTCTCCCTGGCGGAGCAGGTGTTCCGCGGTCTCAACCGGCCCCTCTCCCTCTCCGTGGACGGCCGCGAATGGTCCGGCGAGGCGGCTGTCTTCTGCATCTGCAACGGACGGCACTACGGTGGCGGCTTCATGCCGGTGCCGGAGGCCATGCCGGATGACGGAATTCTGGACGCCCTGCTGATCCCCCGCGTCGGCCTTCTCACCTTCGCCTCCAGGATCGGCAGATACGCGAAGGGCGAGTACCGGAAGTACCCGGATCTGGTCCTCCCCTTCCACGGCAGGAACTTCAGATTCTCCTCCCCCGAGGAGATGACCGTGGTAGTGGACGGGGAGATTCTCAGGGGGAAGGAGTTCACTGTAACCCTTTCTGAGAAGAAGATTCGCTTTTTCTATCCCGCCGGAGCCTCCTGGGCCGTCCCGGAGCCCTTCAGAGCACAGTCTGAAACCGCCGCAGCACAGTAGCTGCGGCGGTCTTTCTCTGTCTGTTACGGTCTGCCGTATCTCGGATACCGCCGCTCCAGGAAGTCCACCTCGGCGGCGGTGGGGGTGCGCATCTGCTCGTATATTCCCTTGTATATCTTGGGCACCTTGCGGACACGGATGTCCGCATCCCTGACGTCGAAGGCATCCATGTCCAGCTTGTCCACACCCAGCCACTCCACGTACTCCTCGTACTCGTCGCTGTCCGGGTCCTTGAGGGCCTCCACCAGTTCCATCAGACCGTCCGTCCCGCCGCTGTCCTCGATGATGCCTCGGCCCTTGCCGTCCAGCACCCGGGGGAAGCTGTTTGCAGTCCCCTCCATGTCGCGGATGACTTTCTCCACCTGCAGAGGCACAGTCCAGCTGTCACCGAAGTCGTACAGCACGAGCAGGTTTTCACCGGGGATCCCGTGGAGCACGTCCTTCAGCTTGTATTTCACAGCGTCCAGAGAATCTTCAGCCTCGCCTGTGGGGTCCGGCACCTGGAACCACAGCTGGCAGTAGGGATCCTTCTCGCCCCACTGCTTCTCTGCGTCCGACGCCTGCTTCTTCATGACCGCTGCCAGCCTGGGAACGGGTTCGATGTCCCTGCGGGGCTGGCCCTCCACGATGGGGGAGCCGCTGACATGGGGGATCTGTACTGCAAAGAGGTGACTCGCCATCATCTCGTACATGGACATGACGGTATAGCCAAGCTTCGCAAGCGTGGTGTTCTCAGTGACCTGGAACCTGCGCCACATCTCCGGTTCATAATCTGCCAGCCAGCAGTAGAACTGGTATACTGTCTGCTTTGCCATCATCTGCTCCTTTCCTCTGCATGCCGTTTGATGCATGTCCAGCTGCTGCAGGGGCGGCTCCGCCCCTGCCCTGATGCCGGACAGAAATCAGAAATCTGCATTGCCCACCGTGCGGGGATGGAGTTCCACATCCCGGATGTTGGAGACGCCGGTGAGGTACATGACAATCCGTTCGAAGCCCAGTCCGAAGCCTGCATGGCGGCAGGAGCCGTACCGGCGCAGATCGCAGTACCACCAGTAGTCCTCCGGCTTCATGCCCAGTTCCCGGATCCGGGACTCCAGGACATCCAGCCGCTCCTCACGCTGGCTGCCGCCGATGATCTCTCCCACGCCGGGGACCAGACAGTCCGCAGCGGCCACGGTCTTCCCGTCGTCGTTGAGGCGCATGTAGAAGGCCTTGATCTCTCTGGGGTAGTCCGTCACAAACACGGGACGCCTGTACACCTTCTCCGTCAGGAACCGCTCGTGCTCCGTCTGCAGATCTGCGCCCCACTCCACCTTGTAGTCAAACCTGTCGTTGTGCTTCTTCAGAATCTCCACAGCCTCGGTATAGCTTACGCGGGCGAAGTCCGCTGAGGCGACGCCCTCCAGGCGCTCCTTCAGGCCCTTGTCCACGAAGGAGTTGAAGAAGCTGATCTCATCCGGGCAGTGCTCCATGACGTAGCGGATGATGTACTTGATCATGGCTTCCGCCGTGTCCATGTAGTCGTTCAGGTCCGCAAAGGCCATCTCCGGCTCGATCATCCAGAACTCCGC
>CAYYHY010000169.1:0-6215 GCA_964471855.1 uncultured Oscillospiraceae bacterium
CCGGCATGGAGAGCGGGTCACAGGTTTGCCGGGATCTGACGGTCCCGGGTCCCCAGGAACCCGGCCTGCATCATGCGGGGTCTGCCTCTTCCTCCTCCGCACCGGAGGGACCGCCCCGGACCGCATCCCTGTCAGGCAGGAGGATGTCTCCGAAGCGCATCATGTACTGAAGCAGCATGGTGACGAGCTCCTCGTCCTCCTGCTCATCTGCCTTCTCCAGCAGGGACAGGCACTCGTCGGGGAGCAGAAGGCTCTCCTTTACCATGACCTTCAGGCAGTTCCGGTCATCCCAGAAGGCGCTCTTTCTGGCTGCAATAACCCGGACGCCCCGGTCCCGGTACTCCTCGCTGACCGGCGCACCGGACGCGTACAGGGCGGCGAAACCCCGGACCCAGGCGCCGCGCAGTTCCGGCACGGTCTCCTGGGGGGAGATGAGCTCGGCCTGCAGGGCGAAGTTGTCCCCGGAGGGCATCATCCGCTGCAGCGGCACAGGAAACTCCCTGCCCAGCACCCGCACGGTCTCCAGGGGCCTGTTCCGCAGGCTGTCCTCCAGCAGGATGCCCGAATCCCCCCGCAGGGTCAGGCTGTGCAGGGGCGTCCCGGTCAGGGCGCAGGTCCAGACGTGCCGCAGACCGGCGGGGAAGGTCAGAGATTCAACGGCTGTATAGGCCAGGGCCCCGGTGCGGATCTCCAGCAGGCTCCCCCCGAAGGTGACGGACTGCAGCCTGATGCAGCAGCGGAAGGTGTTGGTGTCCAGCACCTGCAGACCCTCCGGGAGCTTCACCTCCGTCAGACCCGAGCAGTTCTCGAAGGCGGCGGTCCCGATATACTGCAGGGCGGAGGGCAGGACGACCTGGGAGATCCCGATGCAGTCCCGGAATGCGCAGGGACCGATCCCCTGCACCTCCTCCGGAATGACCACCTTCCCCTCCGTGCCGCGGTCGCAGAAGATGACGCACCTGTCCCGCCTGCGGACAATGAGGGGTCCCACCTTCTGCAGCCGGCTGCTGCCGGGTGCGATGCTGACCTTCAGCTCCTCGGACCACTGCTCCAGCAGGGCGGGGCTGATATCGTCCATCCCTGCGGGGATGGTGATGGTCCCCTGGCCGCGCCCGGACAGGGCCGCGGACACATCCGGGCTGTCCAGCATGTCGTCCGGGGTGCTGCCCCGGAACAGTTCCCGGCCGGTCTCCCGGCTGCAGATGGCGCCGCCGCTGACAGCCAGGACGGGGTTGTCCGGGGACACCTCCACCCTGAGGGCGGTGCTGCGGTGGAGGAAGAGGTCGGAGGGGATCTCCTGCAGGGAGGCGGGTATGTACAGGTACCGGAGGTCCCAGCACCCCTGGAACACCCCGGCCCCCAGCTCCGTCAGGCCCTCCGGCAGAACCGCGGTCCGCAGGCGGCGGCAGTTCTGGAACGCCCCGTCCCCGATGGACTTCAGGCCCTCCGGGAGGGTCACATCCTGGAGGTTGGTGCACCCTGCGAAGGCCTCCCGGCCGATTCTCTCCAGCCCCCGCTTCAGCCTGGCATCCTGCAGCCAGCCGTCGCCCCGGAAGGCCCGGTCCCCGATGGACTCCAGCTGCTGGGGAAACTTCACCTCAGACAGCACCCGGCAGTTCTCAAAGGCGCTCTCCCCGATGCGCAGGCACCCCTCGCTGATCACTGCGCTGTGGAGATTGAAGCAGCCGGAGAACACCCCGGTTCCGATCTCCCGGACCCGGCCGCTTACCCGCACAATCCGCAGAAGATCCGCTGTCCCCCTGTAGGCGGTCACCACACCTTCCTTAATGACAAAGGTCCTGTCAGTCACTTCCATACTCCTGCATTCCTCTCATGCCGCCGGCTCTGCCGGCTTCCTGGTGCCCGGGTTCACAGCCCGCAGGCACCGGCTGTCCGGCCGGTACCCCGGAGGCGCAGCGGAGGGAAGGAGACGGGGCGGTCCCGTTCCCTCCCGGACTGCGCAGGGGCAGGTATGAGAGTGCGTCTGTCAGCGGGGCATGGCGGCAGAGATCCCTGCGGAGGGGATCTGCCGGCTGCACACGGATTTCGTGCTGCCTCCCGGCGGGGGACCGGGCCGGATTCCAGCCCCCCGGCAGGGGCAGTATACACCGGCGGAGGCCGGCTCGACAGCTCCCCGAAGGAACCTCGAAAGTTTCCTTTCAGAACAGGCGGGGCGGGGAAGAGGCAGAAAACCGTGCTTTACAGGCAGAAAAAAGCACATGCCGGACCGCCGGTCCGGCATGCAGTGTCTCATTCAGAAGCTGGTGCGGATCCAGCGCAGGCCGTGGGTATTGGCGTAGCGCATGGCGGGGGAGCCCGGGGCGCAGCAGACGGCCAGCCGGGAGGTGTCTGTGACGATGGAGTCGGTGGTGAACTTCTCTCTGGGACCGATCTCCGTCACCCCCGGGGGGATCCAGAGCTTCTCCAGCCCCGGGTCGAAGTAGAAGGCGCCGCCCTCCAGGCGCCGGACCCGGTCCGGCAGGCGCACCTCCCGCAGGGCGGTGCAGCCCTTGAAGGCCTCCTCCCGGATGATCTCCAGACCGGTGGAGAGGGAGAGGTCCGTGAGGCTGGTGCAGAAGGCGAAGGCCTCCCGGCCGATCTCCCGCACCTGGGCCCCCATGGTGACTCTGCGCAGGTTCCCGCAGCGCAGGAAGGCTCTGACCCCGATGTACTGGAGGCCGCCGGGCAGATCCAGCTCCTCCACGGCGGTGCAGTCGAAGACCCCTCTGCTTCTCTTTGCATCCCCGGTCCCCAGGGTCTTCAGGGAGCGGGGGAACTGGATGCTCTTCAGCTTTCCGCAGGCGCTGAAGGCGCTGGAGCCGATCTCCCCGATCCCCTCGGAGAGGACCAGGGACTCCAGATGTTCCATCCCCGCGAAGGCCTCCGGTCCGATGCCGCTGACCGGGTGGCCGTCCACGGAGTTGGGTACGGTCAGCTCCCGCTGGTCCGGTCCCTGATAGGAGGTGATGATCCAGCCGTCTTCCTTCTGCTCCAGGCGGAACACATCCCCGCTGCCCCGGACCTCCCCGTAGAGGGGGGTGTCCCCGCCGTCGCTGCGGATCATCTTCTTCAGCTCCGGGTCCCGGAGCCTGTCCATGGCCTCCGCCCAGGTGAGCACCGCCTGCACGGCCAGGGGCTCCTGGAGTCCGTACTCCTGGGCCAGACCGGACGCCATGACGGAGAGGCGGTTCCTGTCCAGCTCCTCCATCCTCTTCAGCTGTTCGGGGATGCCGTACTCGTAGGCGGCCACCAGCATGTTCACCGTGCGCCTGCTGTCTGCATAGAGGTCGGTGAGCACAGACTTCAGCCGGTTCCGGCTCTCCAGACAGCCGGGGTACTTCTCCAGTACAAACTTCAGGTTCACGGCTCCACTCCCTCTCCTCTCAGCGGCCGGTACTGCAGCCCCAGCCGGGCGCAGGTCTCTTCCATGTCCCTGTCCTCCGGACCCTCAATGAGGACCCCGGGGCAGTCTGCAAAGCAGTCCCCAAAATCAGCCGCAGCTCCCGGCATCCGCACCCGGATCAGACCGGCGCAGTCCCGGAACGCCCCCGGGCCGATGCCGGCGGTCTCCTGCCGGAGGGTCACATCCGCCAGTTCCCGGCACCCTGCAAAGGTGTTCTCCGGCAGAACGGGCACAGCTCCTGCAGCCGCCCTGCGGAGGGAGACGCAGTCCAGAAAGCAGCCGGTCCCCATGGCCTGTACGGAAGGGGGAAGTTCCATCTGCTCCAGGCTGCGGCAGTTCTGGAAGACCCCGCTCCCCAGGACCTTCACATGCTCCGGCATATTCACCTGCTTCAGGGCGGTGCAGCCCAGGAAGACCGTGCTCTGGATCTCCTCCAGGCTCTCCGGCAGCTGCACCTCCTGCAGGGAGGGACAGCGGCGGAAGGTGTCCGCCTCCAGCACCGTCACGCCCTCCGGAACCCGGAGGGTCAGAAGACCGGTGCAGTCCTCAAAGGCGCTGCTCCCCAGTACCTTCAGGGTCTCCGGCATCTCCACCCCCGCCAGGGACGTGCAGCCCGCGAAGGCCCGCAGGCCGATCTTCTCCAGGGAGGCGGGGAGGATGACGCTGTTCAGCGCCTTCCGGACCTTCTTCCTGGCGGCCGTCACCCCCGGTGCCCCGGGGCTGAAGGCAGAGGGACCGATGGCGCCCACCTTCACATCCCCGATCCGCTCCGGGACAGCCACAGCCGTATCCGTACCCAGGTAGGAGGTGATCTCCAGGGTCCCGTCCTCCCGCATCCGGGTGGCGAACATGCGCCGCAGCTCCTTTGCGGTCACCCTCCGCTCCTCCAGCAGACCGAATTCCCGGTTCATTCGTCTCTCCAGCATCCGCTCCCGGTCCCGGGTGCTGAAGTTTTCGTTTCTGTAATCAAGGAGAGCCCCTGCGGTCTCCGCATCCCCTCCGGCCTGGGCCTGCTCCAGGCAGTCCTCGATGTCCTCCAGGGTCAGAACCTTCCCCTTCATCATGGCCCGCAGCAGGAGGGGGTCCCCCGTCAGCTTCTTCCTGCCGGCCCTCATGATCCGCAGCCAGCCTTTCCTGACCTCCTCCGGCATCTCCTCCCCGGCCAGGAGTCTGGCTGCAAAGGAGCGCAGACCCGCATTCCTCCACTGCCAGGGCAGCTTCCCGGGCGGGATCCCGTCCGCCCTCAGCATGGGGACAGGGGAGGGGAAGAGAACCTTCAGCACCTGCATGCTCTCCCCGGTGAGCACCGCCTCCTCCAGGGGGCAGAACTGGAAGGCTGTCCCGTCTCCCCGGGAGACAGTTCCCGGCAGAGTCACCCTCCGCAGGGGAGAGCCGGCAAAGGCGTAGGAGCGGACCGCCCGGACCCTGTCCGGAATCCGGATCTCCTCCAGCCCCGTCTTTTCAAAGGAACAGATGCCCACATCCAGCAGGGCAGGGGGGAGGTGCACTTCCCGCAGCCCGCTGCACCGGCGGCAGAGGCCGGTGGGCACCGAGGTGATCTCCGGGGGCAGTTCCAGGCTCTCCAGAGCGGTGCAGTCCTGGAAGACCTCCATCCCCAGCTGGTCCAGCTTCTCCGGCAGATGGATGCTCCTCAGCCCCGTGTTCCGGAAACAGCCCGGCTCCAGGCACCGCAGGGAGTCCGGCAGGGCAACTTCCGCCAGACCGGTGCAGCCGGCACACATCTCCTCCGGCAGCGTCCGGATCCCCTCCGGCAGCGCCAGCGCAGTCAGACCGGTGCAGTCCCGGAAGGCGCCCCGGCCCAGAGTGCGCAGGGTGGAGGGCAGTTCCACTCCCGTCAGGCCGCTGCACCCGGAAAAGGCGGAGGCGCAGATCTTCTCCACCCCCTCCGGGATTCTGCAGACGCCCCTGAAGCTCCTGAGGCAGAGGAAGACGCTCCGTCCCCCGTCCGTCAGCAGCAGGGAGCCGCAGGTCTGGTACCAGGAGTTCCCCGGGGCCGCGGTGATCTCCTCCAGGCTGGGGCAGTTATCAAAGGCGCCGCCCTCCAGGGTGTGCAGGGAAGCGGGGAGGCAGATTCCTGCAAGGCTGCTGCACCCGTCAAAGGCTCTGTCCTCAATCTCCTCCAGACCCTCCGGGAGGGTTACAGAGGCCAGGGAGGTGCAGTTCCGGAAGGCTCCAGTGCAGATCCTCTTCAGCCCCGGGGGGAGCGCAACGTTCCGCAGGCTTCTGCACTCCGCAAAGGCCTCCGCCCGGATCTCCGTCACCGTATCCGGTATCACGGCCTCCTCCAGGCTGCTGCACTTTGAAAATGCCGCGGTCTCCACCGCCGGGAGTCCATGGGGGAGCTTCACAGACCGGAGGCTGGTGCAGCCCTCAAAGGCCCTCCGCCCGATCTCCAGCATCTCCGGCGGGAACTGGATCTCCTCCAGGCACGTGCACTCCAGGAAGGCACCCATCCCCGCCGTCCGGCAGCTCTCCGGGAGCAGCAGACGGGTCATCTTCTCTTTGCTGTACCAGTATGAGAGGATGTCCCGGGTCCCTTCCTCAATGGCGCAGATCACCGCCTGGTCCCCCGTCGCGCCGCTGCTCCCGCTCATCCACAGTTCCCCCTCTCGGCACCGTACCGGACCGCGTGCATCTGCAGCCTCTCATGCTCCGCCGGCTGTCATCTGTCAGGCATGGTCGCCAGACCCGCCTGTTTCGCTGTCAGTCCTCCGCAGAACCTGGGGAAACCCTTTCTGCAGCATGCCCGAACGCACAGTCTTCCTCTGCCATTATAAATTCCGCCCCCTGC
>CAYYHY010000170.1:0-6149 GCA_964471855.1 uncultured Oscillospiraceae bacterium
CAGAGTGCGCAGCCTCTGGCTTCCCGAACTGCCCCGCATTCTCTGCCTGGAGGAGCTGGAGGCCTTCCGCCGCACCGCCTTCGACGGCAGCAGCTGGCGGGAGAAGCCCAGGGGCTTCCAGCTCAGCTGCGTCATCGGCATGGCGGACGACCCGGAGAACCAGGCCCAGATGCCCGTCTCCCTGGACTTCACCTCCGGCGGCCACCACATGGTCATCGGGGCGGTGTCCACAGGGAAGAGCACCTTCCTGCAGAGCGCCGTCTGGTCCCTGGCCTGTTCGTATTCCCCGGACCTTCTGAACATCTACTGCCTGGACTTCAGCTCCCGCATGCTCTCCGCCTTCGGGGACCTCCCCCACGCCGGGGGCTGCCTGGACGACAGCATGCTGGATACGGACCGGTTTGACAGATTCTTTGCCATGATCGGCTCCATTCTGGACGAGCGGAAGACCCTGCTGGCCGGGACCGGGTTCGGGGACTGGTGCAGCCACGGGGGCTGGACTCTGCCGGCCATTCTCATTGTCATTGACGGCTACGGCTCCTTCCGGGTCAAGACGGAGGAGAAGTACGAGGACATCCTCATGCGCATCGCCCGGGAGGGCATCGGCTGCGGGGTCTGGCTGCTGGTGAGCGCCGGGGGCATCTCCATGACAGAGCTGCCCGCCCGGCTGGCGGAGAATTTCGCCACTGGCATCGCACTGGAGATGAACGACCCCTACGCCTATGGGGAAGTCATGCGGACCCCCCGCATGAACGTGATGCCGGAGCCGAAGGTAAAGGGACGGGGCCTGATCGCCGCCGGGGAGCGGATTCTGGAGTTCCAGACCGCCCTGGCCGCCCGCTCCGGGAGCGGACCGGAGCGCAGCGCCCTGCTGGCGGAGGCGGTGCAGAAGATGGGCGCCGCCTGGCAGGGACCCCTGGCCCGCAGGATCCCGGAGATTCCGAAGGACCCCAGGCGGAAGGAGTTTGTCCGCATGCCGGAGTACGCCGCCGCCCTGAAGAACCCCCGCCTTCTGCCCCTGGGCTACGACTGCGAAACCGCCGGGGTGTGGAGCATCGACCTGCTGCGCAGCAGTTCCTGGCTCATTACCGGAACCCGGCAGAGCGGCAAGAGCACCGCCATGGAGAACCTGATCCTCACCTGCGCAGAGCGGGGGGACCGGGTGATGATTCTGGAGATGGGGACAGACCGCCTTGCGAGCCTGGCGGAGCAGCAGGGAATCCCCCGGTACGCAGACGGGGCGGGACTGGCGCAGGCTGCCGGGGAGCTGCTCTCCCAGGCCAGAAGCCGAAGCGCCGTTAAGAAGGAGTGCCTGGAGCGCCATGCCTCCGCCGGGGAGATGTTTGAGGCCGCGCTGGCGAATCCCCGGGTGGACGTCTTCATCTCCGGGGTGCGGACCGTGCTGGAGGAGTTCAGCCGGCCGGAGTCCCCCGCATTCCGGGCATCCGCCGGCTTCACAGCCCTGTGCGGGAAGGCGGAGGGCTACAATCTGTTCTTCTTTACAGAGGTCAGCGACCGGGAACTGCGGGATGTCCAGGGCTGGAAGATCTTCCAGAACCTGGCCGCCGCCCGGACCGGCATCCGCTTCGGGGGAAGGTTCAGCGAGCAGAGGCTTCTGCCCTTTGAGAACATGCCCGTTGACGCCCGGGTCAGATCCATGGAGCGGGGCGTGGGGGTCCTTCCCGGCGAGCAGCGGAGCGAGCCCCAGGTGCGGGTGGCCGTACCTCAGATCTGAGAGGAGGGCGAACCCTTGATATCCATACTGCTTTGCGACGAGAACGACCGGGAGCGGGCCGCACTGAAAAAGGACTGCAGGGAGCGGGTGGCGAAGGCCTCCGATGAGCGCCTGAAATTCGGGGAGGGGGACCTGGCGCAGGCCCTGGAGCAGGAGAAGCTGGGCAACCTGCTCTACTGCACCTTCCACAGGGGGCAGTCTGTGGAGCCCCTGCGGGAGTTCCGCAGCAGGAGCCTGGACGCCATGGTGATGCTCATAGCGGACCCCGCGGTGTCCCCCCTGGAGTACCTGCGCCCGGGGGTGGCCCCGGACGGGCTGATGCTGCGGCCCCTGGACCGGCAGAAGCTGGAGGAGGGGAACCAGGAGTTCATGGACACCTTCTTTGAGCGCCTCCGCTCAGGCAGCACCAGGGACAGCTTCCTGGTGGACTGCCGGGGGGAGAAGATCTTCCTCCCCTACGCCTCCATCGTCTGCTTCGAGGCCAGGGAGAAGAAGCTGTTCGCCTGCACCCGGGAAAAGGAGTTCCCCTTCGACGGCACCATCGACGCTCTGGAGACCACCCTGCCGGAGAACTTCGCCCGCTGCCACAGGAGCTACATTGTAAACCGGGACAGGGTGAAGCGGATGATCACGGCGGACAGCTGCCTGGATCTGGGGGGCGGCAGGACCGTCCCCGTATCCAGAACCTACAAGGCGGCCTTCCGGGGAGGGAAGACATGATGGTCAGAGAGGGAAACTGCTTCAGCCCCGCGGAGTTCCACGTGATGGCGGAACTGGCGGGCGAGGGGAAGTACACCGTGCTCTCCGGCGGCGGCGGGGGGCTGGAGACCGGAGACCTTTGCCGGGCCTTTGTCAGCCTCGCCCGGAGGGGTTTCCTGACACCCGGGGAGGATACCCTGGAGGTGACGGAGAAGGCCCTTCCCTTCCGGGTTCTGCGGGAGGCCGGCCGCACCGTGCTGGTGTCCGGGGACAGCTTTTCAGCCGCCCTCTATCCGGCGGGGGACCTGGTGACCGCCGTGGTGCTGCTGCAGGGACCCCTGGCGGACAGCTACCGGGTGCAGCTGCTGGACCGGGAGGAGACAGAGGAATGGCTGCTGGATGCAGACGCCTTTCCGGCGCCCGGCCTGGAGGGGGAGGACGCGGCGGAACTGACCCGGCTCTTCCCCGATGCCCTGGAGGAGCCGGAGGGGGAGACCGCCTTTACAGCGGACCTGTCGGCCGGGGACGGAACCTTCCTCTGCCGCTGGACGCTGATGCGCTCCCGGGGAGCCCCGGTGCTGGTGTGCTCGGACGGGACGGACAGCAGCTGCCGCTTCTGGACCCGGGAGGCCCTGGAGGACATGCTGGCGGCCTGGCTGGGGGAGGAGAACCTGCCGTGATTATCGTGAACGTGCATGTGCCCGCCCTGGAGAAGGTGTACAACTTCTCCCTGGATGAGAACGCCAGGGTGCGGGACCTGATGGAAGAGATGACAGAGCTGATCAGCCAGAAGGAGAAGGTGCCTGCAGTTCTCAGTCAGGAGGAGATGGTGCTCTGCTCCCTGGAGCACGGAACCCTCTGCAGCCGGGACGCCCTGCTGTCCCAGTGCGGCGTGGCCGACGGCTCGGAACTGATCCTGGTCTGACAGGCATAGGGAAGGGAGCGATCACATGGAGCTTCAGGCAGATCCGGAGGCCATGGAGCGGTGCAGCAGAGAACTGATGGACGTCTCCCGCAGCGTGCGGCGGGTGTGCACCCGCCTGGAGGAGACGGAAGGGAAGATGCGCCGGTCCGGTTCCCTTCAGGCACAGAGGAACACCGTGAAGACCCAGGCGGAGAGCCTGCATGTCCTCAGCGGCAGCCTGGTCAACCTGGCCGCCGCCCTGCAGGAGATCGCCCGTCTGTACGGCAGGACAGAGGAGCAGTGCGTGGAGGCCCTGGACGAGCCGGTGCGCACGGGAGGACCTGCGGTTCTGGGTCCGGCGGACCCCGGGGTTCTCCGGCAGATTCACCAGCTTCTTGGACAGGGAGGGACGCAGAGCGATGGAACAGACGGTTGATGTGAGTACCGGTCCCCTGAAGGAACTGCTGGACTCCATGGAGTCGGAGCTGAAGAGCCTGGCTGCAGAGACCGCCGCTCTGGAGCGGACCGTGACCTCCCTCCGGGACATGGCGGAGGGGGAGGCGGCAGACGCCTTTGCCGCGGCGGCGTCCGGGGACATCCGGGAGCTGGAGCAGACTGCCCGCTCCATGGAGGAGTACATCCAGAGAAGCCGGGACGCCTGCTGCGCCTATGAGGACTGCGAGCGCCGGGCTGCGCAGATCGTCGCGGACATCCGCGTGTGACATGTAAGGGAGGCAGACCGGCATATGGCAGGAAAAGGGACAGCATCCCCGGAGGAGCTGAAGCGGGGGGTGCAGGAGTACCGGGAGACGGTCCGGCGCATGGAGAACAGCCTCATCCGGATCCGGTCCGCCTCGGAGCGCACCACCGGGTGCTGGAGAGGCGGAGCCGGGGATATGGACCGTGCGGGCTTCAGCGAGTATAATGAGGCTGCGGCGGCCGTTCTGACCCGTCTGCGGCAGCACGCAGCGGACCTGCTGCAGTCGGCCGGAATCATGGAGGACGCGGCAGAGCCGGCAGAGACCCTGCCGGAGGACTTCATTGTATAGGAGGCGCATGCCGCAGTGAAAACGGCAGAGCAGGCTGGTACTGACCGCCGGACGGTCCTCAGCCTGGCGGAAGACCTGGAGGGCGCGGTCCGGGACCTGAGACAGGCGGCGGAGACGGACCTGGAGCAGGTGCGCAGCAGCCTCTTCGGGGCCTGGCGCAGCGACAGCGCCGACGATTTCCAGCACAGGCTGGCGAGGGTGCAGGAGGACCTGCTGGCCGCAGCGGGGAGTCTCTCCCGGGCTGCGGAAGAGATCCGCTCCGCAGCGGAGGACATGAGAGCTGCGGAGCAGGGGACATGACCGTCAGGAGAAGGCAGACAGTGAGAGGAGGAGAGCGCGGCGCTCCGGAGCCCGGACGCTCCGGGGGCTGTGCTGACTGACATGAGCAGAACAAAACTGAAAAACCTTCTTTACAGGTGCATTACAGCGGCAGCTGCGGCATGTCTCATGCTCGCAGTTGCTTTTGATGTTCATGCGGCTCCGGGCTCCGGTCAGGTGATGGAGCAGAGGGTGACCCAGGACACGGTGTACCTGTATCTGAAGCATCCCGGGGAGGACCAGAGCGCCGAGGCCCGCATCGGCACCGAGCGGGCCGGGGCGCCGGCGGTGACCGGACCGGCGGAGCTCCCCATGGTCACCTGGCTGCTGCTGGACAACTCCATCTCCATCTCGGAGGAGGACAGGGTCAGGGCGAAGGAGCTCTTTACCAACCTGGTGGCAAACCGGACAGACAGAGAGTCCTTCAACCTGTGCACCTACAGCGGCAGCCTCAGCATCGTCCGGGAGAACTCCTCGGACTATGCGGACCTGAAGGCGGGGATCGACAGCCTCCAGCATGTGGACCAGGAGAGCTACCTGACAGACGTGCTGGAGGAGGTGCTGAACCGGGAGGACCAGCGGACGGAGCCCGCCTACGTGCGGGTGGTGGTGGTCTGCGACGGGGTGGACAACAACCCCCAGGGCATCACCCGGGAGGAGCTGAACAACCGGCTGGAGAAGGAGAACATCCCTGTCTACACCTTCGGCTGCAGACGGGACGGGAACGAGCAGCTCCTGAAGGAGCTCTATGCCCTGTCCCGGCAGACAGGGGCCCTGAACTGGACTCTGACGGACATCCAGGACATGCTGGAGCCCGCCCGGCTCATGAGCGGCCAGGAGGTGCCGGTCCAGGCGGCCATAACCATACCTGAGAGCGTAAAGGACGGGGGCACCCGGGGAATCCAGGTGACCTTCGGAGACGGCGTCTCCTTCTCCACCCAGGCCGAGATGCCCTTCGGGGAGCTGCCGGCCGTTCCCGGCGGCTCTTCCTCTTCCTCCGCATCCGGTTCGGCCTCCAGTGCCGTGCCGGGGGACGGTTCCGGTTCGGTCTCTGTCTCTGCTTCGGGTTCCGGCTCGGAGGACGCATCCGCCTCCGGTTCCGGGTCCCAGCCTGAGGAGGAGCCTGGAGGGCTGGAGAGTGTCAGCCCCTGGCTGCTGGGCGGCGTTGCCGTGCTGCTCCTGTTGCTCGCAGCCGCCGTGGGCGCGATGCTGATTCGAAGAAGGAGAAGGGAACAGGACAGGATAGAGCCTGTCTCATACGGGTCCGGAAACAGCGACACCTCCGGCAGTTCCCGGCAGACGGAGATGATGCCGCCGCCCTCTGCCAGCCGCAAGGGAGACACCGCCGTGCTGGTGGAAGAGGGGAACCCGGTGAGCATCCAGCTGACAGACCGGAGCGACTCCGGCTGGCAGAAGAAGGTCAGCCTCCAGGGCACGGTGACCG
>CAYYHY010000171.1:0-6120 GCA_964471855.1 uncultured Oscillospiraceae bacterium
CGTTGCCCTGCTGGATGTGGTTGTCCAGCATGGCGGCCAGCAGGTTGTTGGCCGCGCCGATGGCGTGGAAGTCCCCGGTGAAGTGGAGGTTGATGTCCTCCATGGGCACCACCTGGGCGTACCCGCCTCCGGCGGCGCCCCCCTTGATGCCGAAGACCGGTCCCAGGGAGGGCTCCCGCAGGGCGACCACGGAGTTGACGCCGATCTTCCGCAGGCCGTCTGCCAGACCCACGGAGGTGGTGGTCTTGCCCTCGCCGGCGGGGGTGGGGGTGATGGCGGTCACCAGGATCAGCTTCCCGTCCTCCGCCTTTGACTCCTTCAGCAGCCGGGTGTCCACCTTGGCCTTGTACTTTCCGTACAGTTCCAGGTACTCGCTGCCGATGCCGGCGGCCTCCGCTATCTCCGTTATGGGCTTCTTCTCATGGGCCTGGGCGATTTCAATATCAGACTTGTACTCCACTGCAGTCAAACCTCCTGTGGTCAGTCCGCCGAAGGGCGGTCCGGTTTCTCTTTGGTCGACAGGATTATATTTGATATTCCTTTTTTTGTACAGTCCTTTTCTCCGGTCCCCAGGCCCGGCGGCTTATTTTCTTTTGCCGGAAATGCCCCCCGGCTTTCCTTTTCACCGGTCCTCCGCCGCCGCTTCACCGCTTTACCGCGGCAGCGCGATAATACGGCAGCGCAACCCAGCAGCAGCATAATTTTCCATCGATTTAGGAAATTCGACGGAAAACAGCCCCCGGACCGTTTGCAAATTTTGGCACTTTGCCGTATACTGACAGCAGGAAACAGAGGCCGCCCCTGTCCGGCGGCTGCAGGAAGGAGCTGTGACCCATGATCAATCCCAGGGAGATTGCCCGGGTGGTACTGGACGGAAAGAGTCTCACTCTGGAGACCTTTGTAGCGGTCGCAAGGTTCGGCGCTGAAGTCAGCCTCGCCCCCGAGGCCCTGGAGGCCATGAAGAAGTCCCGTGAACTGGCGGAGAAGATTGGACAGCAGCGCAGGGTGGCCTACGGCATCACCACCGGCTTCGGTGATTTTGCCACAGTCGCAGTTCCTGAGGAGATGAGCGCCCAGCTCTCCACCAACCTGGTGCTCAGCCACTGCACCGGCACCGGAGACCCCTACCCGGACGAGATCGTCCGCGGCATGATGCTGCTGCGGGCCAACGCCCTGGCGGTGGGCATCAGCGGCGTGCGGCCCCTGCTGGTGACCATGCTCATCGACATGCTGAACAAGGGGGTCACCCCGGTGGTCCCCGAGAAGGGTTCCCTGGGCGCCTCCGGCGACCTGGCTCCCCTGTCCCACATGGGTCTGGTGCTGCTGGGCCGGGGGGAGGCGCACTACCAGGGGGAGACTCTCCCGGGTGCGGAGGCCATGAAGCGGGCCGGCATTGCCACCCTGGACACTCTGGTAAGCAAGGAGGGCCTGGGGATCACCAACGGCACCTGCGCCATGACCAGCGTCGGAGCTCTCCACCTCTATGACACCATACAGGCCGCCAGACTGGCGGACGTTGTGGGCTCCATGAGCCTCACGGCCCTCACCGGCCAGCTGGACGCCTTCCAGGAGCGGATGCACACCGCCCGGGGCCAGACCGGTCAGATCAAGGTGGCCCGCAATCTGCGCATGCTCACCGAGGGCAGCGAGATCCTGGAGCGCTGCCAGGGCGCCCGGGTGCAGGACGCCTATGCCCTGCGCTGCATGCCCCAGGTCCACGGGGCAGTCCGGGACGCCCTGGAGTTCATCCTGTCCAAAGTATCCATTGAGCTCAACGCCGTCACCGACAACCCCCTCATGTTCCTGGAGGACGAGGCGGTCATCTCCGGCGGCAACTTCCACGGGGAGCCCATGGCCCTGCCCTTTGATTTCCTGGGCATCGCCTGCGCCGAGCTGGGCAGCATCTCCGAGCGCCGCATCGAGCGCATGGTCAATGCTGCACTGTCCAACGGCCTGACTCCCTTCCTAACCACCCAGGGGGGCGTCAACAGCGGCTTCATGATCGTGCAGTACACCGCCGCCTCCATGGTCTCGGAGAACAAGGTCCTGGCCCATCCCGCCAGCGTGGACTCCATCCCCTCCTCTGCAAACCAGGAGGACTTCGTCTCCATGGGCACCACCGCCGCCCGCAAGGCCGGGGACATCCTGGAGAACACCCTCTCCGTACTGGCCTACGAGCTGCTCACCGCCTGCCAGGCCGTGGACATCCGCCGCAGAAAGGGCACCTACGGCACCGGTCTCTCCCCCGTCCACGAGGCTGTCTTCCGCCACGTGCGGGAGCAGGTGGACTTCTACGAGGTCGACCGGGAGATCGTCCCCGACATCAAAGCCGTGGAGAAGATGGTGCGCAGCGGCGAGATCCTGGACATCGCCTTCCGGATGCTCCCGGACTTTGACTGAGGGCGGCATGCAGAGCGACGCAGACAGGAGAGTGACTTATGCCTCGTATTGATCCCCAGCGGGACTCCGCCATGGACGACCTGTTTGAAGCCGTCCTCTCCCTTCAGAATCTGGATGAGTGCCGGGCCTTCTTCGGCGACCTGTTTACCATGCAGGAACTGATCAACTTCACCAGCCGCCTGCAGGTTGCCAAGCTGCTGTACAGCGGGGAGACCTACCAGGCCGTCCGCAGCCGGGTGAATGTCAGCAGCTCCACCATCACCCGCATCAACACCGAGCTCCAGTACGGCTCCGGCGGCTACCGCCTGGTCCTGGACCGCCTGAAGGAAAGGCAGGGCAGACCCGGAGAGCAGGAGGACGGGGAGCCGACCTGACCGAAACATGCACTTCTGCCGCAGATCCCGGATCCGGGACCTGCGGCTTTCTGTTCTATGCGTATACAGCCAGACGAAAGACGGCGCACTCCCCGCAGGACAGGGGGTGCGCCGCTGTGCTTTTCTGACAGATCTCAGCCCTTGAGGCTCTCCGCCCACTGGGAGTACATGGCCACCTTGGCGTCGGCCGCTTCTTTGCTCTCGCCGCTGGTGAGGATGTATACCTTGACCTTGGGCTCGGTGCCGGAGGGGCGGACGATGAGGCTGGTGCCGTCCTCCATCTCGTAGCGGAGCACGTTGGAGCCGCTCAGGTCCATGGTGCTCTTCGCGCCGGTGGCGGTGTCCACCACGGTGCCGTCCGTGTAGTCCTTCTGCTGCAGGACCCTGACCCCCTTGATCTCCGCCGGGGGGTTCTCCCGCAGGTCTTCCATGAGCTGCGCCATCTTCTTGATGCCGTCCAGACCGGGCATGACCAGGTTCATGGTCTTCTCCGCGTAGAAGCCGTACTTCGCATACAGCTCCTGGAGGGCGTCGTACAGGGTCATGCCCCGGGAGGCGTACCAGGCGGCCATCTCGGTCATGGCCACGGCCGCCGTGACGGCGTCCTTGTCGCGGACAAAGCTGCCCAGCATGTAGCCGTAGGACTCCTCAAAGGAGAGGATGACGTTCCCCTCGCCGGCCTCCTCCAGCTGGTCCTTCTTCTGGGCCAGGAACTTGAAGCCGGTAAAGGTGTCATAGCACTTGAGGCCGTTGACCTCCGCCACCTTGCGGGCCATCTCGGTGGAGACAAGGCTCTTGAGCACCACCGGGTTCTCAGGCATCTTGCCGGTGCGGTTCTTGGCTCCGATCAGGTAGTCCAGAAGCAGGACGCCGGTCTGGTTGCCGGTGAGCACCTTGTACTCGCCGCCGCCGGTGTGCACCATCAGACCCACCCGGTCCGCATCGGGGTCGGAGCCGAGGATAAAGTCGGCTCCGACCTTTTTGGCCAGATCCACTGCCAGGTAGAAGCCCTCGGGGTTCTCCGGGTTGGGGGAGACCACCGTGGGGAAGTTGCCGTCCACCTTCATCTGCTCCGGCTCGCAGATGACGTGCTTCATGCCGGCTCTCCTGAGGGCCTCGGGAATCAGCCGGTAGCCGGTGCCGTGGAAGGGGGTGTATACCATCTTGAAGGTGTCGGCCATCCTGTCGATGACCGCCTGGTCGTTGATCTGGGACAGGGCATGACCCAGGAACTTCTCATCGGTCTCCTCGCCCATGAGGACAATCCGGCCGTCGGCGACCGCCTGGTCGTAGTCCGTGGTCTTCACGCAGGAGAACACGTCCAGCTCCTGCATCTTTCTGGAGACCATGTCCGCGTGCTCCGGGGGCAGCTGGGCGCCGTCCTCCCAGTAGACCTTGTAGCCGTTGTACTCCTTGGGGTTGTGGCTGGCGGTGATATTGATGCCGGCGATGCAGCCGTACTCCCGGATGGCGAAGGACAGCTCAGGGGTGGGGCGCAGGGACTCGAAGATGCGGACGAAGATGCCGTTGGCGGCCATGACCTTTGCAGCCTCCCGGGCAAAGGTCTGGGAGTTGTTGCGGCAGTCATAGCAGATGGCGACACCCCGCTTTGCGGCCTCCGCTCCCTCGCCGAGGATAACCTGGGCAAACGCCTGGGTGGTATGGCGGATAACATGGACGTTCATCCGGTACAGGCCCACGGCCATGGTGCCCCGCAGACCGGCGGTGCCGAACTCCAGCTGGGAGAAGAAGCGGGACTCGATTTCCTTCTCATCCCCTTCAATGGATGCCAGCTCAGCTTTCTCCTCCGGGGAAAGGGCAGGACTGGCAAGCCACTCCTGGTATGCATCACGATAGGACATGACAGATTACCTCCAGTTCATACTTTACGGGGCACCGCGCCCCGATCCTTCCACTGCATTATAGCATTCTCTGTCCGATAATGCCATAGGAAAAAGGAATTCAGGGGCGGCTGCCTGCGTTCCCTGAGATGCAGTCTCCTGCCCCAGCCTGGTCATGTCCTCCGGAGGAGGGACCTCGAAGCGCATCCGCTCCCCGGTGACGGGGTGGACAAAGGACATGCGCCAGGAGTGGAGGGCCGGCCTTGCTATCAGATCCGGATCCTCCCGGCCGTAGAGGAAATCCCCTGTCAGAGGACAGCCGAGATATGCCATGTGCACACGGATCTGATGGGTGCGGCCAGTCTCCAGCTGCAGCTTCAGCAGGGACCGGCCGCCGGCCGTCTTCAGCACCTCATAGCGGGTGCGGGCCGGTTTTCCGTCCGGGCGCACCTCCTGCTCCACAAGAGAGCCGGGCTTCGGACCGAGAGGCGCGTCCACAGTGCCGGACGCCGGCACGGGGACGCCCTCGCATACCGCCAGATAGGTGCGTACAAACTGGTCCGTGTGCAGCTGTCTCTTCAGGAGCTCCTGGGCATAGGCATGCTTTGCCACAAGGATAAGACCGGAAGTTCCCCTGTCCAGCCGGTGAACCGGGTGGAAGTCGCTCTCCTCCCCTGCGCTGTCGTAGTAAAAAAGCAGGCTGTTCCCCAGGGTATCGTCATAGTGCCCGGGACCGGGATGGACCGGTACGCCGGGTGCCTTGTTCAGCACAATCAGGTCCGGATCTTCATAGACTGCATCGAGGGGACCGGGAGCCGGCACAATCCCGCTTCTCCGTTCCCCGTCTGTCAGTCGGACAGAAAGAATCTGCCCCGCGGCGGGACGCACATCTGTATGAATCCGTCCTCCGTCCAGCAGAATGCCGTCCTCCAGCCACTTGATTCTGCGGATGACAGAACCGGACAGGTGCAGGCGGCGGCGCAGGATGATGTCCGCCCTCTGGCCGGCATCCTCCTCTTCCACTGTCACAGTCAGTCTCCGCACCATGTCCCCGCCTCCCCTGCTTTCGAGTATAGGACCGCTGTTGGCTGAAGTCAAGCGGGCGCCTGCAGACCGGGATGCCAGATGCAGACGCCCTGCCGGACAGTTTCCAGAAGATGCAGCCAGGGGAAGACTGCCGGGGGGAACATGCAGGGATATGCGCAGACGCCCCGGCATCTGACTGCTGCAGATACCGGGACGGTTCTCTGTATCGACATCGACATGCTTCCTGCCTTCAGCAGGTCCAGGTTCCCCATGAGATTCCGCTTTGGTCCGGTCACGGCCGGCGTCTGACATTTCGGATCAGGTGGCTGCCCACCTGCTGCTGACGTAGCCTTCTGCGCGGTCAGGCTCCCAGCGCAGATGTTCCACGACCTCACGGATGACTTTATCAAGCGAAAAACCCTGACTCCTGCCGTTGGAAATCACGTAGTCTGCGAAACCTTCCTCCACCGCGTCCTTGC
>CAYYHY010000172.1:0-6117 GCA_964471855.1 uncultured Oscillospiraceae bacterium
GTATGCTTCTCAATTATCCAAATTCCCAAAGGAAACCAGAAGGTATCCTGTCAGAAACAGGGGACCTGGGGTACCCCCTCACAAGGTCAGCATGATATGCTTCTGTCCGCCGGAATCTGCCGTCAGCTTTCCTCGGGAAGGAGGATGCAGTCCCGCTGGTCCCGGGCTCTTCCTTCTGGCTGTCTCTGTTCCGGCCGCAGAATTCCAGACAGCCGGCGAACTTACCCCGCTTCTCTTCCCGTCCGGCCGTTCCTGTGGTATACTGGATGTACTGGCGCTGCTCCCTGCCGCAGAGGTCCGGATACCGTTTCTGCTCCTCCCCGGCATCTTTTCACCCCGCCCGCTCCGGCGGCGGGGACTACTTTGGACAGGAGTTATTTTCCATGAGCTACGAAAGCGATGAACTGTTCCAGCCCGATTTCAATGTGCCCCTGGTGCAGCAGCTGATCCCCGGCATCTCCGACCATGACGCCTATCTGCTGCTCCTTGTCCTCGGCAAGCTCTGTCCTGAGGATCTGCGCGACCTGGATATCACCGACCTGATGGACGAAGACATGCCTCTCTACCTTGTAATGGGCGATGACTACGAGGAGGACGACGACGAGGATGAGGATGAGGACCTGGAGGACGACGATATCGACATGATTGGGCTGCTGTCTGCGCTCCAGGCGCTCGCCTCTGATGAAGGGGACGGCAGTTTCTTCTTTTATGATGACGAAGAAGAGGATTACGACGAGGATGAGGATGACGAAGAGTACGAGGACGATGAGGACGACGAGGATGACGAAGATGAGGAAGAGGACGGTGCGGATCAGGAGCCCAAAAACCGCGACGAGCTGCTCAGGGAGAACCAGCAGTACATGGACATGTTCCACGGGCACCTGAAAAAGGCCGGCATGTCGGACAAGCGCATCAAAGAACATCTGGACAACATCGACCTCTTCCTCAACAGCTACCTGCTGGAGGATCCGGACGATCTCTACACGGCACCCGAGGGAATCTTCCTCTCGGACCCCTTCATGGTTCTGTTCTACATAGTCAGGTGCCCGGGGGTCACGCCCGCCAGCATCCAGTCCATGACCGCCTCCCTCAAGCGGTTCTACCGCTGCCTGCTGGACAACGGACAGGTATCGAAAGAGGACTACGATTCCTTCCTGGATGAGGTCAAGGAGGATCTTCCCGACTGGAAGACCGCATGTGCCAGATACCGGGCCGGCGACATCGAAGGCTACAAGAAACTGACCGGTCTGTACGACGATTATACCTGAGCCAGGTCATCAGATTCTGAGCAGGACCTCTGCATCTTCCCCGTTTTCTTCAGCTCTGCAGGCCGGCTTTCCCCTCTTGCTATCCACGGGCAGATTCGCTACAATGAGACACCGCGCCGGAAAGCAATACGAAAGCGAGGCTTTTCTCCATGACTAAGAAAGAGACTGCAGAGCTGCGCCGCAGATTCAAGCCGGACAGGAGCGCCATTACCCGGATCTGCGGCTGTTTTGTGAACACAAACCGGGAGATCGTCTCCAATCTGGACGTCTCCCTGGGCATGGCCTCCCGGGAGGAGGCAGAAAAGTTCCTGGGGGTGCTGAAAAAGACCCTGACCGGGACTCCGGGGCGGAACCTGATCGACATCCGCTTCAGCACCCGCCAGGTGGCGGACAGCGAAGAGCACAGGCTCCTCTCCGCTCTGCGCAGCTCCGGCCTTCAGGACCGGGAGGCGGTGGACACCTTCTGCCGGAAGGTCATGGATGCCCTCTCCCTGGACTGCAGCTACCTGATCCTGCTGGCCTGCGACACCTATGACGTGCCCCGGAAGAGCGGCGGCGAGCTTCCCCTGGAGGACAGCTCGGAGAGCGCATTCCGGTACATTGTCTGCAGCATCTGCCCGGTGAAGGACGGCAGGGTGGAGCTGAGCTACTTCCCCAGCACCAGCGAGTTTCACGCCAGCACCGGAGCCCAGGTGGTGGGCGCCCCCGAGCTGGGCTTCCTCTTCCCGGCCTTTGACGACCGGGCCGCCAACCTGTACGGCGCCCTATACTACACCAGGAAGCCGGAGGATCTGCACCAGGAGTTCATCGACGCCGTCTTCCACGTGGATCCACCCATGTCGGCCCCGGAGCAGAAGGAGGCCTTCGGCGCCGCTCTGGCGGAGTCTCTGGAGGATGCCTGCAGCTTTGAGCTGGTGCAGTCCGTCCACGAGCAGCTGCGGGAGAAGATCGTGCAGCACAGGGAGAGCGGGGATCCCGCCCCTCTCACCGTCACCGCCGGAGACGTATGCGGCATGCTGGCGGACTGCGGCATCGGGGAGGAGAAGCAGAAGGCCTTCCGGACCTGCTGCGACGAGTCCTTCGGCCGGGATGCGGAGCTGTCCCCCGCCAACCTGATCGACAGCGGACGCTTCCGGGTCTCCACTCCCAGGACCACCATCACGGTGGATCCGGAGCACAGCAGCCTGGTCCACACCCGGATCATCGACGGGAGGAAGTACATCCTCATCCCCGCTGACGGCGGAGTGGAGATCAACGGGCTCCCCTGCGCCATCCCCGGGTCCTCCCCCTCCTGACCTGACCATCTCACAGCCGGCCCCGGCGGCCGGCTTCCATTTTACCTGCGGGAGGAGATCCCCATGCTCACCTACGATCTGGAAAAGGGCCGGTTCCTCTACGACAGCCTCTACCGCGCCATCCGCGGCGACATCCTCGCCGGCGTGCTGAAGCCGGGGGAGCGGCTCCCCTCCCGGCGGACCCTGGCGGCCCATCTGAAGGTATCGGTGAGCACGGTCCAGACCGCCTACGCCCAGCTGTGCGCAGAGGGGTATCTTGTCACCCGGGAGAAGCGGGGCTTCTTTGTGGCGGGGGACGCAGCCAGCCCCGCTGCACCCCCGGCGGAGTCCGCCTCTGTGCCGCAGGAGACCGCTCCCCTGCCGGAGGTCCCTCCGGTGCAGTGGAAGCTGAATCTCAGAGCCTCCTCCACCCTGCCCATGCCCTTTACGGCCTGGGCCAGACTGACCCGGCAGGTGCTGACGGAGCAGGGACCGGAACTGCTCAGTCCCGTCCCCCACAGCGGGGTGCCGGAGCTGCGCACCGCCATCTCCAGCTACCTGTACCGGTTCCGGGGCATCACCGTATCCCCGGAGCAGATCGTCATAGGCGCCGGCACCCAGTACCTGTGCAACCTGGTGGTGCAGCTGCTGGGCCGGGACCCGGTCTACGCCCTGGAGGACCCGGGCTATCCGGCGGCGGGGCGCGTGTACCGCCTCAACGGCGCCTCCTGCGTTCTCCTCCCCCTGGACGCCCAGGGGGTCAGCCCCGAGTCGGCGGAGCAGTCGGGGGCGCAGATTCTCCACCTCTCCCCCGCCCACCAGTATCCCACGGGGGCGGTGATGCCGGTCCCCCGCCGCCAGGCCCTGCTGCGCTGGGCGGAGAGCAGCCCGGACCGGTACATCATCGAGGACGACTACGACAGCGAGTTCCGCTTCAGCGGCCGTCCCATCCCTCCCATGCAGAGCATCGACACCGGCGGCCGGGTTCTGTACATGAACACCTTCTCCCGCACCCTCTCCCCCTCCATGCGCATCTCCTGCCTGGTCCTTCCCCCTACCCTTCTGGAGCGCTACCGCAGCCGCCTGGGCTTCTACTCCTGCACCGTATCCGCCCTGGAGCAGTACACCCTGGCCCGCTTCCTCTCCACCGGGGGCTTTGAGCAGCACCTGAACCGCTCCCGGCTCCGCTACCGGAAGCAGCGGGACAGCATCCTGGAGGCCCTGGCCGCCAGCCGCATCGCCGGCCGTTCCCGGGTCTCCGGGGAGGAGGCCGGGCTCCACTTCCTTCTCACCCTGGACACGGCCCTCCCCGACGGGGAGCTGCGCCGACGGGCCGAGGGAGAGGGCATCTGCCTCTCCTTCCTCTCCGACTTCTGCGCCGAACCCCGGCCCCGCTGGGACAGGACCCTGATTCTCCCCTACCCCGCACTGGATCCCCAGGCTCTGCGGGAGGGCATGGACGTGCTGGCCTCCCTGCTGGACTGAGAGGCCAGCGGCATGCAGGGAGGATGCAAAGTTCTTCCACGATTCCCCTGGAATCTGGCATATTCTTCCGGGCTGTGGTATAATCCGGGACAGAACCGGCAGGTTTGTAATCCTGCCTGAACAAAACCTTTTCGACAGACAGACTGGAGGCGGTCCGCATGAATACTCTGGGCACCGGCATTGAAATCTTTCTGATGGACGGCACACCGTCCGGACCCCGGCAGGTCCGTCTGGACAACTGGGACGGGCTTGTTACCTGCCTGCCCCGGGCTGCCCTCCGCCGCCCGGAGGACTTTTCAGACCTCCACACCCCGGGGATCCTCTTCCTTCTGGGCCGCTACATGGACGGCAGCCGCTTTGTGCACATCAGCAGCAGCGGGGATGTGCTCACCTCCCTCCGCTCCGTCCAGGACTTCGAGCAGCACGGCACATTCTGGAGCGAGGCCATGGTCCTCACCGCCCACGAGGGGTTCCTGGACCGGGAGCGGCTGGACTATCTCGCCGCCCGTTTCCTGATCCTGGTGCGGCAGGCCGGGCGCATCGCCGTGGAGAACACAGACCGCCCCTCCGCCCTGCCCGGCGTCTCCCGGCGCGTCCACGACACCATGGAGGTCTTCATCGCCTGCACCCGCACCGTCTTCACCGCCCTGGGCGACGCCATGCTGGAGCCCAGCCCCTCGGACTCCGAGTGGGTCTCCGGGGGCGGACTCCTCTACTTCCAGGGGGAGAGCGGGACGGACGGCAGCGAGTATGACGCCTCCGCCCTTCCGGCCCCCGACGGCTTCTGGGTGCTGCGGGACAGTCTCGTCCGCAGAGCCCCCGCCGGCTCCCAGCCCCCCTGGCTGAACATGAACCAGTACGCCGGCCGCATCGGCACGGACGGAACCCTGCGGGAGGACACCCCCTTCCCGGGTCCCTCCCAGGCCGCCCTCTACGTCTCCGGCGGGGAGGTCTCCGACCCTGCCGTGTGGGTGGACGGCACCGGCGCAGCCTACCTGGATTCGGTACAGGACAGGGACCTGAAGCCTGTGCTGCCGGAGGAGCACACCGGTACAGACAGAACCTCTTCCCAGGCTCCCCAGGAGGAGGATGCCCTCCAGGCCTTCCTCTCCACCCTCCAGGGGCCCATGTACATCGACCTGACAGAGGAGGGGGACTCTGCACCCGAACCCGCACCCCGGAAGGTGAGCAGTCCGGAACCCGAACCGCAGCACCCTGCGGCGCCGGAATCCGAACCTGAGCAGGAGCCTGTCCCCTTGCAGAAGGAAGAGCCGCTGCAGGCGGAGGAACCGGTTCAGGAAACGGAAGCCGGACCCGGGTCCCTCCCCCCAGACTATGAACCCAGGATCTACACCCTGGAGGGCCGGGGGGTCAGCGCCTCCGGCATGGTGGCCCCGGAGGGCTTCGTGGTGCTGAAGGGATCCCGCACCTCCTCCTACGCCTCCCGCAGCTGCCCCCAGGAGTACCTGGATCTGCGCACGGACCTGATTAAGAGCGGAAAGATCTCAAACCGCTCCTTTACGGAGAACGTGCCCTTCCGGGAGCCCTACCTGGCCTCCGCCGTCATTCTGGGCTCCGTGCCCAGGAGCCGGGAGGTGTGGCGGGACATCGCCGGGGCGCCCCTGAACTTCTCCGCCGAGTCCGCCAGACTGAAGGCCATCCTCTCCCGGGACAGCGGACCGCAGGATTCTGCCCCCGCACCGGAAGAGGAGGAGACCCCCGCCCCGGAGGCGGAGCGTCCGGAAACTCCGGACACCGGCGCATCCTCCCTTCTGGACCAGTCAGAGGCACGGAAGGCGGAGCGGGAGGGCACCCTCCGCTACCTGATCTCCGGCCAGGTGGCCGCCATGGGCTGGGCCTCCGGCAGCGGCTTCACCGTATCCGCCGGCTCCATGCTCTCCCCAGGCACCGCCAGGGGATTCCCCCGGACCTACATGGTCATGCGGAGCAAACTGGAGAGCGAGGGCACGGTGGACGGCGGGGTCTTCCGCGTGGACACCTACTTCCAGAGCCCCTTTGCAGCCGCCTCCATCATCCTGGGCTCCATCCCCATGGCCGGGGAGAACTGGCGCCGCCCCGCTGAGGTGGAG
>CAYYHY010000173.1:0-6093 GCA_964471855.1 uncultured Oscillospiraceae bacterium
CCGGACGACCTGGAGACCATCCAGCTCTGACCCCGGCCGGCAGAGGAAGAGAGGGACAGACATGACACAGAGAGAACGGATGCAGGCGGGGCTCATCTACGACCCCGGAGACCCGGAGATCCTGGAGGAGCAGGGGCGGAAGCAGGACCTGCTGCATGAGTTCAACAGCACCCGCCCCTCCCAGCAGGAGAGGCGGCAGCAGCTGCTGAAGGAGATCCTGGCCAGCTTCGGGGAGAACAGCATCGTGGAGCCGCCCCTGCGGGCCAACTGGGCCGGCACCCATCTCCACATCGGCAGCGGCGTGTTTATCAACTTTAATCTGACCGCCGTGGACGACGACGAGATCTTTATCGGCGACCATGTGATGCTGGGGCCCAATGTGACTCTGATCACGGCCAGCCACCCCTTCAGTCCGGAACTGCGCATGCGGGGATATCAGTACAACCGGCCTGTGCACATAGAGGACAACGTGTGGCTGGCGGCCGGGGTCATCGTGGTCCCCGGGGTGACCGTGGGCCGGAACAGCATTATCGGCGCAGGGTCGGTGGTCACCCGGGACATCCCGCCGGATGTCTTCGCCTGCGGAAATCCCTGCCGGGTGAAGCGGCCCCTGGGGGAGGAGGACCGGAGGACCTTTGACCACGGGAAGACCGTGGACTGGGAGAATCTGATGTCCTGACAGAGGACTCTCCTGCGCAGCGGCGGAGGCCGGTCTGCGCCGGAGCAGACTTTTATTGCATACAGGGAGGAAACAGCAGTGATTTTCGATGAAACCATCACCCTGCAGAACGGGGTGAAGCTCCCGGTTCTGGGTCTGGGGACCTGGCTCATGGACAGCAGCCAGGCGGCTCAGGCCGTGCGGGACGCCGTGTCCCTGGGATACCGGCATGTGGACACCGCCCAGGCCTATGGAAACGAGGACGGGGTGGGAGAAGGGGTGCGCAGCTGCGGCGTACCCAGAGACCAGATCTTTGTCACCAGCAAGGTGGCGGCGGAGGCGAAGGACTACAGGAGCGCAGCGGACTCCATTGACGGGACCCTGAAGGCCCTGGGTCTGGACTGTGTGGACCTGATGCTCATCCATGCCCCCCAGCCCTGGGCTGAGTTCCGGGATACTGGGAACCGGTACTTCGAGGAGAACCGGGAGGTGTGGCGGGCCATGGAGGACGCCCTCCAGGCCGGGAAGGTGCGGGCCATCGGGGTATCCAACTTTCTGAGGGACGACCTGGAGAGCCTGCTGGAGACCTGCCGGGTCAGACCCATGGTCAACCAGGTCCTCTGCCACATCAGCAACACCCCTCTGGAGCTCATCCGCTGGTGCCAGTCCCGGGGCATCGCAATGGAGGCCTACTCCCCCATTGCCCACGGCGCCGTTCTTCACAACCCGGAGATCCAGGCCATGGCGGAGCGGTACGGGACCTCCGTCCCCGCCCTCTGCGTGCGCTATGTCCTCCAGCTGGGGATGGCGGCCCTGCCCAAGACCGCGAACCCGGAGCACATGGCGGACAACGCCCGGACGGATTTCACCATCTCCGACGGGGACATGGAGACCCTCCAGAAGATGGAGAAGATCAGGGACTACGGGGAGCACGGCTTCTTCCCCGTCTTCGCCAAAGGCTGAGGGACTGATCCTTCTGTCCCTGCAGAACGGACAGATGTCCGCCATTAAACAGCAGATGCCCGCTGATGGAGCTCATCGGCGGGCATTTATGGTTATTAACGGGCCGGTCCTACATGCACTGCTCGGGATTGGTGAGGCGCCAGTAGAGGCCGGAGTAGCGCCGGTCCTGGCGGCTGTTGGATACCATCTGGCCGATGCGCTGGGGCGTGCCCACGATGACCAGCAGCTCCCGGGCCCGGGTGATGGCGGTGTAGAGCACCCCCCGGGTCATGAGGAAGGGATTGCTGTCATAGGCGGCCAGGATGACGGCCCGGTACTCGGAGCCCTGGGCCTTGTGTACGGTGATGGCATAGGCGGCCTCCAGCTCATTGAGGAGTTCCGGTCCGTAGCTGGCCAGCTTGCCGTCGAAGTCCACCGTGATCCCCTCCGGGGTGACGGAGCGGATGGTGCCGATCTCCCCGTTGAAGATGCCCATGCCGGAGGAGCCGCTGTCCGGCTCCCGCCAGGGGATGGTGTAGTTGTTGTGCACCTGCATGACCCGGTCCCCCTTCCGGTAGAGCCAGGTGCCGTAGCGCCGCTCCGGCTTCTTCCTGTCCGGGGGGTTGAGGGCCGTCTGCAGCATCTGGTTGAGGGCCGAGGTCCCCGTCTCCCGCAGGCG
The DNA here is from genome assembly GCA_964471855.1 of uncultured Oscillospiraceae bacterium. Classification (GTDB taxonomy): domain Bacteria; phylum Bacillota; class Clostridia; order Oscillospirales; family Oscillospiraceae; genus Lawsonibacter. Next base: position 2,280 of record CAYYHY010000173.1, read on the forward strand.
GGTGGGGGAGAGGACCTGGATCTGGTCCGGGGGTATGTGCATCTTCTCCGGCAGCTGGTGGAGGCACAGGTCCACAATGGTGTCCAGCACCCCCCGGGGGGTCTGCTGCTGGATAAAGCGGAAGTCGGAATCCTCCGGCGGCTGCAGGTCCGGCATCTCCCCCCGGTTTACCTGGTGGGCCGTCTGCACGATGCAGCTCCGGGCGGCCTGGCGGAAGATCTCCGTCAGGCGGACCGTGGGCACGGCCCCGCTGCGGATCAGGTCGGAGAAGAGGCTCCCCGGTCCCACGGAGGGCAGCTGGTCCGGGTCCCCCACCAGCAGCAGGCGGCAGTCCCCGGGGAGGGCGTCCAGCAGGGCGGCCATGAGGGGAATGTCCACCATGGAGGTCTCGTCCACGATGACGGCGTCGAAGGGGAGGGGGTCATAGATATTGTGTGCGAAGGTCAGACTGTCTGTCTTCGGGTCGTAGGAGGGTTCCAGCAGGCGGTGGATGGTGGAGGCGTCCGCCTGGCACAGTTCCCCCAGGCGCTTGGCGGCCCGGCCGGTGGGGGCGGCCAGGGCGGTTTCCAGCCCCAGGGCGTCGTAGAGGGCCAGCACCCCCCGGGTGCAGGTGGTCTTGCCGGTGCCGGGACCTCCGGTGAGGATCATGACCTGGCTGCGGGCTGCAATCTCCACCGCCTCCCGCTGCTGAGGGGCGTATACAATCCCCTGGGCCTCCTGGATGAGGTTGATCACCTGCTCCAGGGCCGCCGGGGGCGTGAGCTCCGTCCCGGCCATCTCCAGGATCCGCCGGGCCACGGTCATCTCCGCTGCATAAAGGTCCGGCAGGTAGACGGCGTCCTCGTTTCCGATGTCCTCCCGGAAGACCTCCCCTCTGGACTGAAGGGAGTCCAGCACGGGGGAGAGATCCTCGGGGGAGGTGCCGCGGAGAAGCTTTGCTGCGCCTTCGAGCAGCTTCCAGCGGGGGAGGAACACATGGCCCTTCTCCGTGCCCCTGCTCAGCTCGAAGAGGAGGGCGGCCTCCAGCCGCCGGCTGTCTGTCTCCTCCAGCCCCAGGGAGAGGGCGATGCGGTCGGCGTCTGCGAACCGGACGCCGTACTCCTCCCGGGTGAGCATCCAGGGGTTGGTCTTTACCAGGTCCAGGGCCGCGTCCCCGCAGTTCCGGCGCAGCTTTACAGCCAGGTCCATGGGCAGATCATGCTCCGAGAGGAACTCGGTCAGGCGCCGCATCCACAGCTGCTCCCGGAAGGAACTGCCGATCGCCTCGGCCTTGCTGCGGGAGATCCCCTTCAGCTCCGCCAGCCGTTCCGGCTCCTGCTCCAGCACGTCCAGGACCTTCTCCCCGTAGGCATCCACCAGCTGCCTGGCCAGGGTGCGGCCGACGCCGGTGACGGCCCCGGAGGAGAGGTAGAGGAGGATGTCCTTCTGCTCCTTCGGCAGCTTGCGGGTCACGCTCTCCGCCTTCAGCTGCTGACCGTAGGTGGGGTGGCGGGTCCAGTGCCCCTGGACGGTGAGGTACTCCCCGGGGGAGACCCCGGGCATGGAGCCCAGGACGGCGATCTCCTCCCCCTTCACATCCATGCGGAGGACGGTCCAGCCGTTGTCCTTGTTGCGGAAGACGATGACGGTGACCACGCCCTCCACGGTATCGGTGCCGGTGCGGTCCTCGCTCTTCCCTGCTTTTTTCTTCCCCTTCCCTCTTTTCTTTTCCGGAGCAGGAGGGGGAGGCTCCTCCGGAGCGGGGGGAGGTTCCTCCTCCGTTTCCCAGGGGGGAAGTACCGCCTCCGGGGGTTCCTCCGGGCCGGGGTCGTCCTCCGGAGCCGGGGGCGGTTCCCGGCTCTGCTGCGCCGTATTCCGGGGAGGAGAGTCAGGCTCTTCCCCTGGGGATCTGCGGCCACGGGCAGGCGGGATATCGTCCGTGTCCCAGGGCGGCAGTTCGCTGTCCGGGACCGGGCCGTTTTTCAGCTTGTCCAGAGTGCATGCTCCTCTCTGATCCGGGATGCAGAATGCGGGGGCGCATGGCTGCGTCCCCGGTCTGCGGCTTTATAAAGAAAGAACTGATCGGCCGCGGAGGATCCGCCGGGCGGGGCTAGATCCAGGGAAGGCTGATGCTGGAGAACAGGTTGATGCCCACGTGGGTCAGGGCCAGCATGATGCAGCCGGCGGTGATGACGCCCAGGACGATGGCGGGGAAGGCGTCCCGGAGGCGCATGTTGAGGAAGGCGGCCACCAGGGAGCCGGTCCAGGCGCCGGTTCCCGGCAGGGGGATGGCGACAAAGAGCCAGAGCCCCAGTTTCTTGTACTTCCGGACCTGCTCGCTCTTGCTGCTGGCCTTCTGCTCCAGGGTGTCGACCATGCCGTTGAGCTTTGGAATGTGGCGGCGGATCCACTGGAAGACGCGGCGGATGTATACGACGATGAAGGGGACGGGGATGATGTTGCCGAGGACCGCCGCAGGGAAGGCCAGCCAGTAGGGCAGGTGCAGGGCCCCGGCGGCGATGGGGAGGCCCGCCCGGAGCTCAAAGACCGGCACCATGGATATGAGCATGGTGAGGACGCATTTGCCGAATACGGACTCCTCCAGCCATGAAACTGCTTCTTGCATAGTCACCTCTTGTTTTTCTGCTGCCTCAGCGGCTGAGGACCTTCTTCAGGTACTGGCCTGTATAGGAACTCCCGCAGGCCGCCACCTCCTCGGGGGTGCCGGTGCAGACGACCCGTCCGCCTCCGTCTCCCCCCTCGGGGCCCAGATCGATAATATAGTCAGCCGTCTTGATTACATCCAGGTTGTGCTCGATCACCACCACCGTGTTGCCGGCGTCCACCAGACGCTGGAGCACGTCGATGAGCTTCCGGACGTCATCGGTATGGAGACCGGTGGTGGGCTCGTCCAGGATGTAGATGGTCCTGCCGGTGGAGCGCTTGGACAGCTCCGTGGCCAGCTTGACCCGCTGGGCCTCGCCTCCGGAGAGCTCGGTGGAGGGCTGGCCCAGCTTCACATACCCCAGGCCCACATCCTGCAGCGTCTTCAGGCGGCCGCTGATGCGGGGCAGGTTTTCAAAGAAGGGGAGGGCCTCGTCCACGGTCATCTCCAGCACGTCGTAGATGTTCTTCCCCTTGTAGCGCACCTCCAGGGTCTCCCGGTTGTAGCGCTTCCCCTTGCATACGTCGCAGGGGACGTAGATGTCGGGGAGGAAGTGCATCTCGATCTTGATGAGACCGTCGCCGGAGCAGGCCTCGCAGCGCCCGCCCCGGGTATTGAAGGAGAAGCGGCCGGGGCCGTAGCCCCTGGCCTTTGCGTCCGGGGTGGAGGCGAACAGGTCCCGGATGTCGTTGAACAGGTTCGTATAGGTGGCCGGGTTGGAGCGGGGGGTGCGGCCGATGGGGCTCTGGTCGATGCTGATGACCTTGTCCAGGTACTCCTCCCCCTCGATGCGGTCGTGGCGCCCGGCCCGGGTGCGGGCGTGGTTCAGGTCCGCCCCCAGCTTCTTGTAGAGAATCTCGTTGACCAGAGAGGACTTGCCGCTGCCGGATACGCCGGTGACGCAGATGAAGCAGCCCAGGGGCAGGGAGACATCGATCTTCTGCAGGTTGTGCTCGGCGGCTCCGAATACCTTCAGGCAGTGCCGGTTCCCTCTGCGCCGCTTCAGGGGCACGGGGATGCGCTTCCGGCCGGCGAGGTAGTCCCCGGTGATGGAGTCCGGGCAGGCCATGATCTCCTCCGGGGTGCCTGCCGCCACCACCTGCCCCCCGTGGATGCCGGCTCCGGGGCCGATGTCCACGATGTAGTCGGCGGCCCGCATGGTGTCCTCGT
>CAYYHY010000174.1:0-6033 GCA_964471855.1 uncultured Oscillospiraceae bacterium
TACCGCTGTGATTACTCTGCAGGACGTTCTGGATGCCCGCAGCCGGACTGCACCTTATATACTGCATACGCCGCTGCTGCGCGCCCCCGCGCTGGACCCGGTTCTCGGGTATGAGACCTGGCTGAAGTTCGAAGGCTGCCATGAGATCGGCTCCTTCAAGATCCGGGGGGCCATGAACAGGGCTCTGTCCCTCACCCCTGAGGAACTGTCCCGTGGACTGGCTGCAGCATCCTCGGGGAACCACGCCCAGGGTGTGGCCATGGCTGCCAGGCGCCTGGGGACCCGGGCGGTCATTGTCATGCCCGTCGATGTCAGCCCGGTGAAGCTGGACGGGGTGAAGGCCCTGGGGGCAGAGACGGAACTTGTGGGAACCCTCTCCTCCCAGCGGGAGGCCAGAGCCAGGGAACTGGCAGCTGCCCGGGGGATGACCTTTATCCACCCCTTTGCGGACCCGTGGGTTGCCGCCGGCCAGGGCACCATCGGTCTGGAGATTCTCGAGGACCTGCCCTCCGTGGATGCGGTGGCTGTCCCCGTCGGGGGAGGCGGTCTCCTCTCCGGCGTCGCCACGGCGGTCAAGGGTATGCGCCCGGAAGTGAAGGTCATCGGCGTAGAACCGGCCGGAGCGGCCCGATACAGTGCCAGCAGGGCAGCCGGAAAGCCGGTGAAGCTGGACCGCATCAGCACCATAGCAGACGGCACAAGGACGGACGCCGCCAGCCCTGTCAGCTTTGAGGTGATCCAGGCCCGGGCGGCTGCCCTCTGCACGGCGGATGACCTGTTCATCCGCAGTGCCATGAAGCTGCTTCTGATGAAGGCCCATATCGCGGTGGAACCTTCCGCCGCTCTGCCGGTAGCGGCAGCGCTGGCCGGCACTCTCCCCGCCGAGAAAGGCTCGAAAGTGGTCTTCGTCCTTACCGGCAGCAATGTGGACCCCTCTCTGCTGGCGGAGATCCTGGCAGAGCCCGACTGACTGTGCCCGCTCCGGCGGGCGGAATCCTGCATTCCGCAGACCGCTGAAGGCAGAAACAGCCGCCCCTCCTGACGGAAGGAAGCGGCTGCTTTCATTGATGCTAACGGATTTTCTGGCTGACCTCTGTCTCCCGCAGGAACTCCTCGATCATGGCATCCTGGAGGAGTTTCATGTGCTCCGGGTCCTTCATGCCGACAGGGATGCCGTCTACGGACTTAACCCGCATGCACATGGCGCTGCTGGCGGTGACGATGATCTCGTCCGCATTCATCAGCTCCGCCATGGAGAAGGGCTCCTCCCGGACAGGGATGTCAAAGGACCGGGCCAGGGCCAGCAGATGCTTGCGGGTAATGCCGGGGAGGATCAGCTCGTCGCAGGGGGCCGTGCGCAGGACCCCGTCCTTGAGGATGGAGATGTTGCTGTGGGCGCCCTCCGTAACCCGGCTGCCCCGGTGGAGCACACACTCGTCGCAGCCGTGCTCCTTCGCCCGCTGGCTGGCCAGCACGGCAGGGATGAGGTTCAGGGTCTTGATATGGCACAGTTTGAAGCGGTCGTCCTCCAGAGAGATGAGGCGGTAGGGCACATCCAGCATCTTCAGCTTGTGTGGCTTGACCGTAATCATCAGGTTCGGCTCCACCTCCCGGTCCGGGAACGCATGGACCCGGGGGGCCGTGCCCCGGCTCACCTGCCAGTACAGGAAATGGAGCGGGGAGTCGTCCGCGAAATCCACCGCCTTCTGGAGTTCCCCTCTCACCCGCTCCCGGGACATCCGGAAGGGGATCTGCAGCAGCCGCAGGCTGTTGTACATCCGGTCCAGGTGGTCCTCAATGGCAAAGGGAATCCGGTTCCGGACGCAGGTCGCCTCATAGATGCCGTCTCCAAGGTACACCGCCCGGTCGTTCATGGGCACTGTCATCTCTTCCAGGGGACCCATGGCGCCGTTGTAGTAGCCGACGTTCTTCCACATAAAGAATTCTCCTTTTCTGGCTCTCCGGTCTGCACAGCAGGGACCGGCTGCAGGGAAAGCGGCGTCCGCTCCGCTGCCGCCCGTCTTCCATTCTACTGGAAACTGTTTCCATGCGCAAGGCTTTTCCACAGATTCCCCGCCTGTTTCCCGCACCGGTGCATCAGTGCGGCAGCAGGGCCAAAAAGGCCCGGTTCCCTGAAGGAAACCGGGTCTTCGCCGTGTCAGTGCTTCTTTGCCAGGCGTTTGCCGCCTTTTGCGCCGGATTTGTCGTCTTCCCCTTCTGCTGAGATGTCATCAAAGAGGGGTGCCTGCACCAGGGGTTCGTCGTCATAGAGGGGCGCCTGGACCAGAGGTTCGCTGTCGTCGTAGGCCGGCTGCTCATTCCTGTCGTGCCCCTGATAGCCGTCGTAGCCGTCCCCGCCGTGTCCCTGGTAGCCGTCGTAGTCGTCCTCATACTCCGGCTCCTCATAGTCGTCCTCGTAGTCCCAGTCGTAGCTCTCATCCCAGACGTCCCGCTCCGGCTCCCTCCCGGGTCCCGGTCTGCGGTCCGGATAGGCGGGTTCCCTCCTGCGGGGCGGTTCGGGCTCCGGGCCTCTCCCGGACTTTCTTCCGCCCTTTTCATTCCCTGCCTGCTGAGCCTTTGCCGCCTTTTTCCTCTCCTTCTTCTCCTTCTTCTCTTTCTTTCTGCGTCTTTCGTACTCTTCCTCTTCTTCGTCCTCGTCGTCTTCGTCTTCGTCGCTGCGGTGAATGATACGGTCAATGAGGGAGACAATTTTCCATGCCACGATGCCGCAGACGATGCCTACCACAGCGCCTACGAACACGTCCGTGGGGTAGTGGACACCCACATAGAGGCGGGAGATGCCCATGACGGCGGCCATCAGGAGACCGATCAGGGCCAGGACGGCAGGCACGCCGTTGTACCAGCCCACCGCCGCCGCAAAGGCTGCACATGTATGGCCAGAGGGGAAGGAGTTGGGATCCGCTTCCTCCACCAGCGGGACAAGTTCCTCGGTCACCACCCACGGGCGCACCCGGCCAACCAGGTTCTTGAGCACCACATTGGTACACAGCAGTCCCAGCAGCATGGCCAGGATTCCGCAGCAGCCGGCCTTTCTTGTCCGCTTGAACAGCAGCATGAAAAGACTGATTCCGATCCAGAGGATGCCGGCGTTTCCAAGCTGCGTGTAAATAATCATGAAGGGATTCAGTGAATCCACCCGCAGATACTCCTGCACGAAGAGCAGAAAACTGCCCTCCAGGGAGTTCAGGATATCCATTGCGAAATTTCCCCTTTCCTGTCTCTTGACCGTTCAACCCTCGTCCATTATAATTGAGTCTGTTTTTTCGGACCCTCCCGGTCCGGGCGTTCAACCATTATACAGATTTCGTCTGCACTATGCAAGGCTTTTAGGAGGGTCTCCCTTGAAGCAGCTGCTCTGTCTCTCCAATGAACCCTGGAGCGCCGCGCCCGGGCGGACCCAGCAGCTCCTGTCCCGTCTGGAAGACGTAGATATTCTGTACTTTTTCCCCGCAGATGCCAGTTCTCCCCTGGGCACCCCCAGGCAGGGAAGGATGCGCTCCGGAGCCGCTGTTTACTCCCTCCCCCAGCCTCTCCCCGCAGAGGAAGGGGGGCTTATATTTGAAATCGCCCGCCGGAGGAACGTAAATTTCATCAATGCCAGGGCGGAGAGCCGCCGCTTCCACAAGCCCCTTCTCTGGGTAGCCAGCCCCGCCTACGTGCACGTGCTGGACTACGTCGAATACTCCGGCCTGGTCTACGACTGCGACCGGAACTGGAACGAACTTCCCCCCGTCTGGGAGAGCAGTCTCACCGCGGCGGCGGACGTGGTCTTTGCCGCCTCCCCCTCCCTGGCGGACCGGCTGATGGGATACAGCAGCAACGTGGCCGCGCTTCTCAACGGGGTCAACTACCCCCTCTTCTCCTCGGAGGAAAACATGGAGTACGACCCCCTGCCCGGGATCCGGGGACCCATATTCGGCTGGGCCGGCACCATCCGCCCCTCCGTGGATTTTACGCCCCTGTTCTATGCGGCCCGGGCCCACCCGGACTGGAAATTCGTGCTGCTGGGACCCATAGAGGGAAACCGCCTGCTGTCAAGGCTGGACGCCATGTCCAATGTGCTGCTGGCCGGACCCAGAAGACTCTCGGAGGTGCCCCCCTGGCTCTACCGATGTGACTGCCTCATGGAGTTCCTCCGCTACGACCGGACGGTGGACGTCATATCCCCCCGCATGTTTGAGTACTTAGCCACTGCAAAACCTGTGGTGTCCATGATGATGCCGGACCAGGTGGAGTTCTTCCCCGACGTGGTGTACGCCGCCCATACAAATGAGGAGTTCATCACCATGCTGGAGCACGCCCTGGAGGAGGTGCCCGGCTTTGTGTCCCAGCGGCGGAGAGCCTATGGTAAGTCCGCCTCCTGGACCACCCGGGCGGCCCAGGTAGCCAGGATCCTCAGCGACACGGGTCTGCTGCGGGTGCAGGCTCCGTAGACCGCAAAGTCCTGTGCCCCATGTCTTCCGACATCTGCGGGGGACAGAATGGACAAAGCGGCCTCTCTTCTCTGCCTATCCTTGTACACATATACAAAAATCGCTCTTTCCCTTGCAATGCACCTGTCCGCCGGATAGAATGGTGCCCTGTAATGAAACCCGACCGGGCAAGGAGGCCTGTGCTATGCATTCCTGCTGTATCTTCCGCTGCAGACAGAGGTCTGCCATGGTACCCGGTCTCACTGCGCCCGAAAACCGCATGGAATATAATGCCAGCAGACTGTCCCCCTGCGGACAGTCTGCCTTTTTTTCCAGAGCAAGGAGGAACGTGCCGTGAAAAAAGCAGCCGTCATCATGGGCTCCGACTCCGACTGGCCGGTGGTCAGAGCTGCCTGCACGCAGCTGGAGGCCTTCGGCATCCCCTTTGAGGCCCATGTTCTCAGCGCCCACCGCACCCCCGGGCAGGCTGCGGCGTTCGCCCGCAGCGCCAGGGAGAAGGGCTTCGGCGTCATCATCTGCGCAGCCGGCATGGCCGCCCATCTGGCCGGCGCCTTTGCTGCCAACACCACCCTCCCCGTGATCGGGATCCCCATGAGGGGCGGGGCCCTGGACGGGCTGGATGCCCTCCTGTCCACGGTCCAGATGCCCTCCGGCATCCCTGTGGCCACCGTCGCCGTCAACGGCGCGAAGAACGCCGCTGTCCTGGCCGCCCAGATCCTGGCGGTCTCGGACGGGGACCTGGCCGCCAGGCTGGATGCGGAGCGGGCCGCCATGGAGGAGCAGACCGCTGAAAAAGACAGGAAGCTGCAGGGGGACCTCCCCTGAGCTCCTCCGCCCCGCCGGCGGGAATCTGCCGGCCACTGCCCGGGCCGCGGCCCGGTATACGGAAAGGAAGACCTGAAATGGAAAAGCGTCAGCTGCTCTACGAGGGCAAGGCCAAAAAAGTGTTCGCCACGGAGGACCCCGGGCTGGTCATCGTCTCCTACAAGGACGACGCCACCGCCTTTGACGGTCTCAAGAAGGGCACCATCCAGGGGAAGGGCGCCGTCAACAACCAGATGAGCAACTTCCTCATGCAGAAGCTGGAGCAGGCCGGGGTGCCCACCCACTTCGTGGAGCAGCTCAGCGAGCGGGAGACCCTGGTTAAAAAGGTCTCCATCGTCCCCCTGGAAGTGATCGTCCGCAACGTCTCCGCCGGCTCCTTTGCAAAGCGGTACGGCGTGCGGGAGGGCATCGTCTTCGACGAGCCGTCCTTTGAGTTCTCCTACAAGAACGACGACCTCCACGACCCCCTCATGAGCGAGTACCACGCTGTGGTCCTGAAGCTGGCCACCTGGGAGGAGATCAGCACCATCCGCAAGTACGCCTTCGCCGTCAATGATTTCCTGAAGGCGGAGCTGCTGGTCTGCGGCGTCACCCTGGTGGACTTCAAGCTGGAGTTCGGGCGCCTGGAGGACGGCACCATCGTGCTGGCCGACGAGATCAGCCCCGACACCTGCCGCTTCTGGGACGCGGAGACCGGAGAGAAGCTGGACAAGGACCGCTTCCGCCGGGATCTGGGCAACGTGGAGGGCGCCTA
>CAYYHY010000175.1:0-6029 GCA_964471855.1 uncultured Oscillospiraceae bacterium
TCCGCCCGGTTCTGCTGCAGACTGCGGCCAGGCTGCCCATGGCGGTCAGTGTGTCTGTCAAATCCGCTTTCAAAAGTTATGGTTTCCGTTAAGACCTATTTTTCGTTCCGTTGAAAAAACCACCCCTCTCCAGTTTGCAGCAGAAATGAAATCCCAGCCTCCCGGTTCACTTGACAAAGTTAACATAACACCTCCCTGTGGGGACCTGCTGAGCCTTGGAGGGGAGGGGCGGCGAGGCGGCGCCAGCCGCCGAGCCTTAGACAGAACCGGTGCGTACCCCTCCCCTGGCGGGGGCAACTGAGATGTGGAGCGGAGGAGACGGCGAGGCGGCGCCAGCCGCCGAGCCTTAAACAGAACCGGCAAGCGGTCTTCCCAGTGACCCGGCGGGAGACCCCGGAGCAGATTCCGCTCCGGGACCCCCCGCATCAGCGCCGGGATCTCAGAAGGGGCGGAGGGCATCCTCCAGTTCCCTGTCCGGGATGAAGTCATGGCCTCCATACTTGTTCAGGAGCATCAGGTAATCCCCGGCCTGCATGTCCAGGCGGCGGAACCTGACAGTGCTGAGGTCAATGTACATGTGCGGAACACGGACCTCCTGTCCGGACGCATGCCGGTCAGGCCAGGTGTCAATGTAGTGCTTCAGGGCGGCGGAATCATCAGGCAGGAACTCACAGCAGGAGTTCAGGAACATCTCGCCCTTCAGGAACCAGTTCCATGCAGCAGCACGGCAGGCCTCATCCTGAGTCCCGGTGAGGATCATATCGGCCGCATCATACGGATCCATGCCCAGCGCATACGGCCAGAGCAGGGATTCGAAGAGGCGGGTACCGTAAAAGAACAGGAACCTTGTGCGCAGGCAGTTGTCCGGGTGCTCGCTGGGAAGGCAGGACGGCGTTACGCATACGGCTGTCACGGAGCCCGGAGGGATGCCGGAGATCTCCGCGCCATCCTCCTCATCCGGCTGCCGCACATGCGGGAGGGCATCCGGCGGGTCTTCCTGCTCTGCAGCGATGTACTGCTCTCCGCCGGGGGCGGCATAGAGAACTCCCCGCGGCCGGGCGCAGACCTCGTCAAAGGCAGAGCCGCCTGCATAGACGTGGTCCCAGGTGTACTTCCGCATCTCCTTCGTGGCACCGCGCATGTCAAGCACCGCCTGAACGGTCTCCGGCGGTTCCCTCAGGACGAGTCCCTCCGGCCGCCTGGTCAGAGATACGCTGAGGAAGTCAATGGGATCGCGGCATTCACCGGCCTTCAGCGCGCGGGCGCAGGCGTCGGCAAAGCTGAGTTCGCCGCCGGCCTCCCCGCGGAGGTACCAGCCGTTCTCGCTGACGGAGTAGCCCTGGAGGTACCAGATCTCCAGCGCATCCCGCAGCTGGCCTACGAAGCCGCTGTCCTCCATGTACCGCCGGAACTCATCCGGGTGCTGGGAGAGATACGCCGGCCACCTGAGGGTGAAGACGGGTCTGCCCCCTCTGGAGTACCAGAGATCCAGGGTGTAGCCGCTCTCCGTCGGGCGGCACACCACGGTTTTGTGAATAATCACTTTGCATCCTCCCGCAGGTCGCCGAAGAGCATGCGCTCGTGCACATTCGGGAAGAACTCGGTGGCGTAGCGGATCTGGATGGCCGTCATGAAGTACGGCGCCAGGACCGTCTGGAAGAGGTAGTAGGGCGTGTACAGCTCGGGCACCCTGTCGGCGACGTGCCCGTTCCAGAGGTTGAAGGCGAGGGCGCAGAGGCGGAGGGTCGAGCCGGTCTGCCAGCCCTCTTCCATGCACTCGAACCGGGGGGTATCCTCCCTGACGTCGAAGATGCTGTCCAGGTGCTCAATGGTCTCGCTGGTCAGCCCCAGGAGGTAGAAGACGGACTCGTGGTAGGTGTCCAGCCACCTGCACCGGCCGCACATGTCCCAGAAGAACTGCTTGTGGGTCTCGTTCAGGAAGCGGAGTTCGCCGGCGTAGAGCATGATTTTGGTTTCAGTTGTCATGAATGTCTGCTCCTTTTCAGGTCAGTGTTCAGCCGGGGAGCTGTCCCCGGCGCCGCCCTCCCCCCTGCGGGACAGGTCGGACAGGTACTTGCGCATGGATTCGGTGCTCTTAATCGTCACCGTATAGGTGTTGAAGCTGATGCGGTCCATGATCAGATCAGCGCCAATCGGTCCGCAGGCGAAAGACTTCAGGCGTTCAGCCATGGCCTCCCGGCTGTACGGCGTGCTGAAGATCACCGGACGGCACTCCCTCCCGGCGCACCGGTACTCCAGAAGGTCCAGCAGAGGGTAGATCTGCCGGTCGCTGACGGGCTGGACCAGCCAGTCGTCAATGATCAGGAGGTCGTACCGGCACATGTCCCGGACAGTCTGCTCCGCCCCGGCGGCAATGACCAGCTCGTTCAGGAGGTCCGGCATGCGGGAGTAGCGCACAGAGTAGCCCTTCTGGCATGCAGCGACGCCGAGGGCGCTGGCAATGTAGGTCTTGCCGCTCCCGGAGGCCCCCTGGATGGTCACATTGTGGCCGTCGCGGATATAGTCGCAGCAGCCGAGCTGCTTCAGCATGCCCATGTCGACCTGGCGCACCGGCACATTCCGGATGTCCTCAATCAGGGCCAGGGGAAAGGGCAGGCCGGCCTGCGTCACCAGGCGGCTGAGCCTGCTGGTGGCCCGCTTCTCCCACTCGGCGTCCACAACTGCGGCAAGCAGCTCTTCGCCGCTCATGGGCTCTGCCAGGCGGCCAAGCCGCAGCTTTTCCAGCTCCTCGGCCATGGCGGAAAGCCGCATGGCGCGGAGCTTGTCAGCCGTGCTCTCTGCATTGTCAATCTTCATCTTTCAGTCCTCCCTGTAGTATCCGCTGCCGCGGAGAAATCCGCTGTTCCCGTCCGCGGGGTTCGGGTCCGGCCGGGTAAACTGGTCCAGGTTTCCCCTGACCACCTGCCGGACAGTTGCAAGCGTCGGGGTGCCGCCGCAGCTGCGGATGTATTCAATGGCGTGCAGAATCCTCTCCGGAGACCTGGATTCCACAAGGCGCCTGAAGCTGGCGCACTTGGAGCTGTACTGCCTGGGGCTCCTGCCGGCGCTGAGGATGGACTGGGCAAGCGCCCTGATCTCATCCTCCTGTCCTTCCATCCATATCTTGAGGGACTCCAGGTCGTAGCTGAGCATGGCCCGGTGGTTGGGGGGCATATGCTCTGCCCTGTAGATCGGATCCCTGGTGAAGACAGCCGCCCTCCTGTGCCTGGCCACGCATCCGCCGTCGTGGAAGACCACAACTTCATCAGAGGTGACACGCACGGCAACCGTCTCCCCAATCAGCTTGTACGGAACGGAATACCGGTTGACCCCGTCGCTGACCAGGTAGTCGCGGGGAACCTTGCGCTTCAGCCAGACAGGCACCTCATACGGCTGCGGGGGCAAAGGCTGCAGGGCATCCCGCTCCTCCTGCTCCAGGATCTCCCGCCTGCTCCGGGTCCGGTTCTCGGCAAAGGGCATGCTGTTGATTTCTTCAAGCAGCGGCCTCACCGCCGCATTGAGATCCTCCAGCGAGTAGAAGGTCTGCATGGCCAGAGGAGCAATGATCTTCTGCTCCACGATGGAAACGCCCCGTTCCACGCCCCCCTTGTCCCTGGGCTTCCTCACCCGGGTCGGTGCCACAGCACAGCCGTAGTATTCAGCCATGTCGTCATAGGCCCTGTTGAGGACAACATCGTATCCCGTATGGCTGTCCACGCCGGTCTTCAGGTTGTCTGGAACAAGAAGCTCCGGCGACCCGCCGAAATACTCAAACGCATGCACATTGGCCAGGATGAAGGAGCGGCTCTTCTCGTCGGGAAACGCCTCCGTATAGACCATGCCGCTGAACGGGAGTGTGATTACGGCAAAGTGAGCCTTCCTCCTCTTCCCGGCTGCGGGGTCAGTGAGCCATGCAGTCAGACCGCTCCAGTCGACCTGCGCCGCCTCGCCGGGCCGGTGCTGCAGCCGCAGGGTGGCATCATTCTTCCCGCACCACTCGCAGTACAGCTTGTGAAACTGCGAGTACTGGTAAGGGACCTTGCCGGCGGACTCTGCCTCGCTGCAGTACAGTTCCCAGAAGAACTTCAGGTTGTTCCCCTTGGTGCCCAGCCTGGCGTGGACAGATTCGAAATCCGGCTCCGCCCGGTTCTGCCGGGTCTGACTCTTCTCAGGAAAAAGCCGCCAGTACAGCGCGTCATTGGTCATGTCCCTGATGTTGTCCCATTCGAGACGTTCCCGCAGTGCAGCATCCCTGACTCTGCGGACTGTTGTCCTCGTGGAGCCTGTTGCGGCCGCCACCTGCGTTACAGGCAGCTGCGCATTAAGCAGCAGGTTCAGGATGGCTTTGCAGTCCGGTTTCCTCCTGCCTATGAGGACCACCCCTCTCCATATCTGACTCCGTCCATGTCTGTCTTCACTCCTTTCCTCAGCAAATCCGTGTCTGCCCAAAAAAGGGCGCAGCAGTCCCCCGGTACCGGCAGCCTGCTGCGCAAAAAGTGGTATTTTTGCAGACTGATTTCCCAGGGCACCGTCAGTCTACATCTTTTCGCCTGGCTGATTAAGCCGGGCCCGTATGGAAAACCAGATGGTTCTCAAACCGCCGTCCAGTTTTCCTGCAGAGCCATTCCCGCATCTGCAGCATCTGGCGGCCAAAGTTGTCGAAACATGCCAGTGAAAGCTCCTGCCACTGGTCAGAAACCTTCATGCCAAGTTCCGCTGCAATCTGCGCCCAGACGCGTCTGAAGTTGGCCCTGATCCTCTTCAGGCGTTTCTCATCCACAGCTTTCACGCAGGGAAGGCTGCGGAGCTTCTCCCGGCCTTCCTCTGTCAGCCTTCCGTCAGGACCTGTCTCCTCCTCATAGACAGTCAGGATGGAAAGCTGATCCGGAAGGGACATCTGCTGGTAGGGAACCACAAAGCTGACCTGGATGACGTGGGTCTTCCCGCACTTGCTGCATTTCACCTGCAGGAGCAGAAGCCGGACCCTGCGCCCTCCCAGTTCTACATACCGCCAGATATGGTCGTTGATGACATAGTGCCCGTCACAGCCATCCTCGGTGCACTTCATGCGGTTCTTCTTGTCCCCAATCTCCTTCCTTACGCTTACATCGTAAGCGGCCTGCAGGTCGCTGACACTTTCGGCGCATGGGGTCTTGCTTCCTCTTAGTTTCACTGTTATAATAAGTCATCACCTGCTTGTGTATGATTGCATGGCATGGTGCGTGACCGGCGGAGACAGTGGCTGTGGAAGGAGACTGTCTCTGTCGGTTTTTTGCTGCCATTTATTATACACCTGTGTCTGGATCACCGCTACCGGAGTTTCTGCAGGACGGTGCCGTTCCTGCAGGCAGGGATGTCCTGAGGTCAGCAGGGAGTCAAGAGGGGCGGCTGCGGAGCCCCTCTTGCTTTGAAGGTCTCCTCAGCTTGCCGAAAGTCAGTGCGGGTCCATGGGCTATAATGGAAATGCGGCGGACCGCCCTGTCCTGTCCAGCTTGCAGTGATGTCCGTCGGCACCGCACGGCAGCCCATGGACCGAGGCCGAGTCAAGGAGCCCGCAGGGCAGGGTGGAGATTTTCCGCCCCTTGCAGCTGCCAAACTGGATCCAGGGGAGGGAGCAGGTTTTCCAGCCGCACAGGTCGAAAGAAACGGAGGGCGGAAAATACTACCCGGTCCTTGACCGGCCGAAGAGCACTGACGCCGGCACCTCTGGTCAGCTGTGTCCCGAAACCTCAGAATGCGGAATCCTGATGCACCAGATACAGACGGTCAGAGTCTTGTTGCGGGTGCCGTTAGTTTCTGCTAACTCTCTTCGGCGGCCGGCCGCAGGCTAACATAATAAATAATGAATATGCAAAAACGAGACCGCCGGAGCAGGTCCCGTTTTGCAATTTTCCCCAGCAGCCAGACGGGTGGATTTTTCGTCGGAACGAGTGGTTTTTACAAAAAAACATGCGGTTTAAATCGCCGTTTTTGACAGTGTGTCCGGGTGCTCCGGTCCCAGGACCTTCTCCTGGGCCTCCACCACCTGC
>CAYYHY010000176.1:0-5995 GCA_964471855.1 uncultured Oscillospiraceae bacterium
GAAATTCAGACCATCTGAGAATTGTTACAGGTATATTAATTTTGCAGTGCGCCTATTGCCAAACAGAAGCTTATGGTATAAACTGTAAGCAACTGCTGACAGGAGGTGTCTCAGATGGGAGATGTGGACTATACCCGTAAATTCAGCGTGAATGACCAGCGTGACCTGGAAATCAAGCAGATTCTCACCAGCGTGTACAAGGCGCTGCAGGAGAAGGGCTACAACCCTGTGAACCAGATTGTAGGCTACATCCTCTCCGAGGACCCCACCTACATCACCAATCACAACAACGCCCGGGCCCTGATCCGCCGCGTGGACCGGGACGAGCTGCTCCAGACTCTGGTGAAGTACTACCTGATGAACTGAACGCAAGACGCCCGGCGCCCAGGCGCCGGGCTTTTCATGCCCGCCGGCCGTGCAGCCTGGGCGGCGGACGGGTCAGAACGAAACAGCGGGAATCAGAGCCTGTACTGTGATTTTTCACAGATTTAAGCCGCTTCAGAGGCGGTTTTCTTCATATTTCAGCAGAAAAGTGGCTCTGTCTGCCCCCTGCAGATAAAACCTCAAGGGAAGCTATTGTAAGCAAACAGCGCCTGTGCTAAACTGTCACATGCTGCCTGGCGGCGGCACTATGGAAGGAAAACAGGAGGAAGGTACTGGATGAAAGGAATAGTCCTGGCGGCGGGGAAGGGAACCCGCCTCTATCCCATGACCCGGCCGGTGTGCAAACCGCTGCTTCCGGTATACGACAAGCCTCTGATCTACTACCCCCTTGCCATCCTCATGCAGGCAGGGGTGTGCGAGATCCTGATCATCGTGCCGCCGGGGGAGGAGTCCACCTTCACGGCCCTGCTGGGAGACGGCAGCAGTTTCGGGCTGAAGCTGAGCTATGCGGAGCAGCCGGTGGCCAGGGGCATTGCAGACGCTCTCCTCATCGGCGAGAAGTTTGTGGGGGACGACCAGGTCTGTCTGGTGCTGGGGGACAACATCTTCTATGCGCCTACGCTGGCAGCTACCCTGAAGCGGGCCAGCGCCAGCCTGCAGGGGGCAGTGGTCTTCGGCTGCTGGGTCCAGGATCCGAGGAGCTTCGGCGTGGTGGAGTTTGACAGCGAGGGGAAGGCCGTATCCATTGAGGAGAAGCCCCGCTACCCCAGGAGCAACTACATCATTCCGGGCCTCTACTTCTATGACAGCCAGGTGATGGAGATCGCCAGGAACCTGAAGCCCTCTCCCAGGGGCGAGCTGGAGATCACCGACGTGAACCTGGAGTACATGCGCAGGGGTCAGCTGAAGGTCATCCCTCTGGAGCGGGACTTCACCTGGCTGGATGCAGGCACTGCAGACTCCCTGCTGGTGGCCAGCCAGACCATCAAGCAGATTCAGGACGAGACGGGCCGCTATGTGGGCTGTCTGGAGGAGCTGGGCCTCTACGAGGGCTGGCTCACCGAGGAGGAGGTCCATGAGGCGGGAAGACGCCTGTCCATGACCCTCTACGGCAAGTACCTGCAGTGTCTCTAAACCTGCGGCCGGGCCGGTTCCGGGACCGGACACAGTCCGGAAGCTCTCTTTGATAAAGAAATACTGCCCCGGCCGGGACGCTGATGCGGAGACGGCCGGGCTGCACATGCAGATATACGGAGGTGTGCATTGAAGCATCTGCGCAGACTGGTCTGTCTGCTGACTGCGGCCGTTCTGGTCCTCTCCATGGCGCCCGCCGCCCTGGCGGCGCCGGAGGAGCGGGAGGTCACAGTGCTGTTTACCCATGATCTCCATTCCCATTTCCTGCCCCAGCCGGACGGGACCGGCGGCGAGTCCGGGGGCTATGCAAGACTGAAGACCGCCATAGACGCCCAGCGCAGCGTCCATCCGGATGCGCTGCTGGTGGACGGCGGGGACTTCTCCATCGGTTCGCTGATACAGACTCTGTACACCTCCCAGGCTGCGGAGCTGCGGACCATGGGGGAGATGGGGTACGACTGCGTCACCCTGGGCAACCATGAGTTTGACCACGGGGGAACAGGCTTTGCTGAGATGCTCCGCACCGCACTGGCCAGCGGAGACCCTCTGCCGGCTCTGGTGGATGCAAACTACAAACCCTCCCCCGACAACCCGGACCAGCTGGATATCCAGCGGGCCATGGCGGCCTGCGGGATAGAGGACTGGACCATACTGGAGCGGGGCGGCGTAAAGTTCGGCATCTTCGGCATCATGGGGGAGCACTCCGATGCCTGCGCCCCCACATCCGGATTCGAGCTGGAGGACAGGTTCAAGGCTGCGGAGCGCTGCGTCGCCGAACTGAAGGAGAACGGCGCGGAATTCATCATCTGCCTCTCCCACAGCGGCACCAGTGATGTGAAGAGGCTGTCCGAAGATGAGCTGCTGGCGGACAGGGTAAGCGGAATCGACCTCATCGTCTCCGGTCACTCTCACACCGTGCTGGAGGAGCCGATTGTCTCCGGCAGCACATATATTGTCTCCTGCGGATCCTACTGCGCCAATCTGGGCTCTGTCACCTTCCGGCTGGACGGCAGCGGGAAGACCATGACGGACTGCAGGCTGATCCCCATCGACGAGACCCTGGAGGATGACCCCGCCACTGCACAGATGGTGGAGAAGTGGAAGCAGATGGTCGGGTCCAGCTACCTGGCCCGCCTGAATCTGAGCTATGACCAGGAGCTGACATCGTCGGAGTTTGACCTGATGCCGCCGGAGGACGGCATCCAGGAGGAGAACACCCTGGGGGACCTGACCGCGGACGCCATCCTGTGGACGGCGGAAAACCTGGCGGCGGACCTGCCGGAGGGTGTAACGACGGTGGCCGTGACTGCAGCCGGGGTCCTGCGGGCCCCTCTGTACCGGGGCGGCATAACCGTATCCGAGGCGTTTGACGTCTGCTCCATGGGAGTGGGCGGGGACGGCACCTCCGGATACCCCCTGGTGGCGGCCTGTCTGACCGGGAAGGAACTGAAGGCGGCCATGGAGGTGGATGCCTCCCTCACCCCCTTCATGACAGTGGCCCAGCTCTATTTCTCCGGTGTAAAGTATGCATTCAGTGTGCACCGGATGTTCTTCAACCGGGTCTATGACTCCTGCCTCTGCACGCCGACCTTCGAGGCCGGCAGCCCGGGAGGGCAGACCCGGGAGATTGACAATGATGCCCTGTACTGCGTGGTCACGGACCTGTATATCGGGGAGATACTGCTCTCCCTCCGGGAAAAGTCCGCGGGTCTTCTGCCTGTGGTGCCAAAGATGCCGGACGGGTCCCCGGTGGAGGATCTCAGCACCTGCGTGCTCCACGACAGGACAGGCAGTGAGCTCAAGGCCTGGTATGCGGTGGCGGCCTATCTCCAGTCCTTCGGGGAGGAGGGGCTGAGCAGCCGGTACAGCGCCCCTGACGGCCGCAAGGTGGTCAGCCGCAGCTGGAACCCGGCCACGCTGCTGCGCAGCCTCAACGCTGTGACCTGGGCCGTTTTCGGTGCCGTTCTTCTCCTGGTTCTTCTGGCGGTCCTGGCCGTCCGGCTGGTGAGAAGACAGATCCGCCGCAGGCACGGCGGACACTACGGAGGGAAGGGCCGCCGGCACTGAATCCGGCCGCTTTCAATGATGATCTGCTGCGGAATCCCGCCGCTGATTATATATGGATGATTGCAGGGAGCTCCGGGCTTTCAGTCCGGAAGCTGTATATTCGAGGAGGAAGTAATCTGTGAAGAAGTTCGAAATCGCACAGAAGAAGACGCTGACGCCGGAAATCAGCCAGATTTCGGTGTACGCGCCCCTGGTGGCGGCCAAGGCCAAAGCCGGCCAGTTCATCATCCTGCGGGTCGATGAGGAGGGTGAGCGGATCCCCCTGACCGTTTCCAGCACTTCGGAAGATGGACTGGTGACCGTAATCTATCAGAAAATCGGCGGCACCACGCTGGCTCTGGACGAGCTGAACCAGGGTGACTGCCTGCAGGATCTGGTCGGACCCCTGGGGCTTCCCACTGAGGTGGAGAACATCGGACGGGTTGCAGTCCTCGGCGGCGGCCTCGGCTGTGCCATCGCACTGCCCGTAGCCCGGGCCCTCCACGAGGCCGGCAATCAGGTGGACCTGATCGGCGGCTTCAAGACGAAGGACATCGTCATCCTGGAGGAGGAGATGTCCCACGCCTGCACAGACCTCCATATCTGCACCGACGACGGCACCTACGGCTATCACGGCTTTGTAACCGGCAAGCTGCAGGAGCTCATCGAGAGCGGCATCAAGTTTGACAGAGTCTTCGCCATCGGTCCCCTGCTGATGATGAAGTTTGCCTGCCGGCTGACCAAACAGTACAACATCCCCACGACCGTGTCCATGAACCCCATCATGATCGACGGCACCGGCATGTGCGGGTGCTGCCGGCTCACCGTGGGCGGCGAGGTAAAGTTCGCCTGCGTGGACGGTCCCGACTTTGACGGACATCAGGTGGACTTTGATGAGGTAATTGCCCGCAACGCCACCTACAGCGACTTTGAAGCAAGGGCGAAGGAGAAGCATCTCTGCCGCCTGAAGGGAGGCAACTGAAATGCCCAATATGCAGATGACCAAGACCCCCATGCCGGAACAGGCCCCGGAGGTCCGCAACAAGAACTTCCAGGAGGTTGCCCTGGGCTACACCCTGGAGCAGGCCCAGAACGAGGCCATGCGCTGCCTGCACTGCAAGGCGAAGCCCTGCGTAGCCGGCTGCCCGGTGGGCATTCCGATCCCTGAGTTTGTCGCAAAGGTGGCCGAGGGCGACCTGGCGGCTGCCTACAAGCTCCTCTCCGACGCCAACGCCCTGCCCGCCATCTCCGGCCGCGTATGCCCCCAGGAGACCCAGTGCGAGGGCAAATGCGTCCGCGGCAAAAAGGGCGAGCCTGTATCCATCGGCCGCATCGAGCGCTTTGTAGCCGACTGGGCAGCAGAGAACGGCATCAGCAACGTGGAGACCGCTCCGAAGAACGGCCACAGAGCCGCCGTCATCGGCTCCGGTCCTGCCGGTCTGACCTGCGCCGGCGAGCTGGCCCGCATGGGCTATGATGTCACCGTCTTTGAGGCGTTCCACACCCCCGGCGGCGTGCTGAGCTACGGCATCCCCGAGTTCCGTCTCCCCAAGGCCATCGTCAAGCGGGAGGTTTCCAACCTGGAGAAGATGGGCGTCCACTTCGAGATGGACATGGTCATCGGCAAGGTGCTGACGATCCCCGAGATCTTCGAGATGGGATATGAGACCGTCTTCATCGGCTCCGGCGCCGGTCTGCCCATGTTCATGAAGATTCCCGGCGAGTCCCTGGTGGGTGTCTATTCCGCCAACGAGTACCTGACCCGCATCAACCTGATGAAGGCCTACAAGGAAGATGCCGCCACCCCCATCCTCCACAACAAAAAAGTCGCCGTCGTAGGCGGCGGCAACGTGGCCATGGATGCGGCCCGCTGCGCCAAGCGCCTGGGCGCCGATGTCCATATCGTATACCGCCGCAGCGAGGCGGAGCTCCCCGCCCGTGCGGAGGAAGTCCACCACGCCAAGGAGGAGGGCATCATCTTCGATCTGCTCACCAACCCTGTCTCCGTGGAGGGGGATGAGAAGAACCACGTGCAGTCCATCACATGCATCCGCATGGAACTGGGCGAGCCCGACGCCTCCGGCCGCCGCCGCCCTGTCCCCATTCCGGGCAGCGAGTTCAAGATGGATACGGACGCTGTGATCATGGCCCTGGGCACCAGCCCCAACCCCATGAGCTACAGCGGAACCCCCGGTCTGGAGCGCACCCGCAAGGGCTGCGTGGCTGCAGACGAGAACGGCTGCACCTCCTGCCCCAACATCTTCGCAGGGGGCGACGCCGCCACCGGCGCTGCCACGGTCATCCTGGCCATGGGCGCCGGCAAGGCCGCTGCAAAGTCCATGGACGAGTACATGCGCAGCAGGGCGTAAGAGAAGACAGGCAAACACTTGAGAACGGGAATGACGGCGCATGCCAGCTGGCATGCGCCGTT
>CAYYHY010000177.1:0-5955 GCA_964471855.1 uncultured Oscillospiraceae bacterium
GCCTTGGCGTTCTTGGCGAACACCAGCACCCGGCGGGTCTTGCCGGTGCCGTGGGGCAGGACAACAGCGCCGCGGACCTGCTGGTCAGCGTGACGGGAGTCGACGCCCAGCTTGACATGCAGCTCCACTGTCTCGTCGAACTTGGCGGAAGCGGTCTGGATAACCAGGTTCATGGCGTCGGCGGGATCATACAGAGTGGCCTTCTCGAACTTCTTGGCACTCTCCTTGTACTTCTTGCCTCTAAACATTGCGTACCCCTCCTTACTCGGCGACGACAACGCCCATGGAGCGTGCGGTACCGGCAATCATGCTCATGGCAGACTCGATGCTGGCAGCGTTCAGGTCGGGCATCTTGGTCTCGGCGATCTTGCGGATGTCCTCCTTGCTGATGGTGCCGACCTTGGTCTTGTTCGGCACACCGGAGCCGTGCTCGATGTTGCAGGCCTTCTTGATGAGGATCGCTGCGGGGGGCGTCTTGGTGATAAAGGTGAAGGAGCGGTCGGAGTAGATGGTGATAACCACGGGGATGATCATGCCCACATCACCCTTGGTCCGCTCGTTGAACTCCTTGGTGAACATTGCAATATTGACGCCGTGCTGGCCGAGGGCCGGGCCCACAGGGGGTGCCGGAGTCGCCTTGCCGGCGGGAATCTGAAGTTTGACGTATGCAGTAATTTTCTGTGCCACGAAAGAGCACCTCCATTAGAAAAGTGGTTTGGAGCGGTCATGCCGCCCCCTGGCGGGACGCCGGGTTCTCGTCCCTCCCACATGTGCCGGACTGCTTCCGGCGTCTTATCGTCAGACGAGTTCCACCTGATCCAGGTTCAGTTCCACAGGCGTCTCCCGTCCAAATATCGTTACAAGCACGTTGACCTTTCCGCGGTCCATGTCCACGGTATCCACCACGCCCAGATAGGTGTCCAGCGCACCGTCGATGATGCGGACGCTGTCCCCCTCCTGGTAGTTGACAACAACCTCATGCTTCTCCACGCCCAGGGCTGCTACGTCTGCAGGTGTCAGCGGGATGGCTTCGTTGCCGTCACCCAGGAATCCGGTAACGCCGCGGATGTTGCGGATGACGTGCCAGGTCTCGTCGTTCATGACCATCTTTACCAGCACATAGCCGGGATAGATCTTCCGCACAACCTCTTTGGGCCCCTGTTCCGTAATCTCCGTCACAGTCTCCAGGGGGATGCTGATCTCGTGGATCACATTGCTCATGCCCCGGTTCTCCACGTATTTCTCAATCGTGGCCTTGACAGTGTTCTCATAGCCGGAGTATGTGTGTACCACGTACCAGTTTGCGCCTTCGTCCATTCCTGGCTACCTCAGCAGGACCATGATGGCCTCGATGCAGCTGCCTGCGATGAAATCGAAGGCTCCGATGACGACGCCAACAATAACGACACAGACAATGACGATGATGGTGTTGTTGATGACGGTCTTGCGGGTGGGCCACTGAACCTTCTTCAGCTCGCCCTTGAGTTCCTTGAACCACTTGAGTGCGCGGGCGAAGATGCCGGGCTTCTTGTTCTTCTTCTTCTCGGCCTTCTTGTCCTTCTTGGCCTTTTCTGCCTTGTCAGCCTTGGAGGCCTTGTCGGTCTTGTCAGCCTTGGGGGTCTCCTCGGCAGCGGCGGTCTCGACGGTTTCCTTCTTTTCCTTGTCAGCCATGGTGCATTAACCCTTCTTTCCTAACTGACTGCACAGATCACTTCGTCTCGTTGTGAATGGTATGCTTTCTGCAGAAGGGGCAGTACTTCCGGAGCTCAAGACGGTCCGGAGTATTCTTCTTGTTCTTCTTGGTAACATAGTTCCTATGCTTGCATTCGGAACACCGAAGGGTGATCTTGACGCGTGCACCGGCCTTGCTTGCCATGTGTTCGGCACCTCCTTGAAAATATCGCGGTCCGGTCCTCTCAAGACCGTGAAGGCATTTCCGGGCAAAAAGAAACGCCGGCCGCGGCCAAACCAGCCGGGTCAGCGGACATGAAGGGGCATACTTGTCCCTCTAGCAGCGGCGGACCCGGCATACATTGCCTCCCTGTGTCCTGAAGCATCTGCCAGGCAGGGGTTTCGCAGGCTTGCACCGCAGAAAGCTTGCGAAAAGAAAGCCCCTTTCACAGGTGGAGCAAATATAGCACTTCCCCCCGGTGCAAGTCAACCCTTTTTTCAATTTTTCAGGCTTCTTTCCGCCGGCGGCCGGTCTCTGGCCGGGGGCTGATCCGCCGGTCCGGGACGTCTGCAAATCATTCAATCCCGCCCTGCAGCCGGCTCAGGCTGTTGCAAATTACGGCCGAATTTGGTACAATTTTCAGAGGCTGCGGGGCGGGGGGAGCCGGCTGAGGCTTTTCCTGCAGACCGCTGAATTTCCAGATCAGTCTGTCCCCCGCCCGGCGGGGCAGGTCAGAATACATACGGAGGCGAATTCAATGGCTGAACTTCCCGTTGGCACCGAACTTCAGACCGACGGCTTCCAGACTCTGAAAGTGCTCGAAGAGCTGGGGCAGGGCGGCCAGGGCATCGTATACAGGGTATCCGTGGGCGGCAGGGAGATGGCCCTCAAGTGGTACCACGAAAAGGCGATCCAGCACAAAAAGCAGTTCTATGAAAACCTGAAGAAGAACATTCAGGTCGGTGCCCCTGCCGACTGCTTCCTCTGGCCTCTGGACAGCGTGCGTTCCAAAGAGCACGGCTCCTTCGGCTACGTGATGGAGCTGCGCCCCGCCGGCTATGTGGAGATGCCGCAGTTCCTGCTCCGGCAGCAGTTCGACTCCTTCCAGGCCCGGGCCGACGCCATGATCAACATCGTCAACGCCTTCCGGCAGCTGCACAACCAGGGCTTCAGCTATCAGGACCTGAACGACGGCAACTTCTTCATCAACCCCCACACCGGGGAGGTCCTCATCTGCGACAACGACAACGTCTCCTATCCCGGCTACTCCACCGGCATCCTGGGCAAGAGCCGCTACATGGCCCCGGAGATCGTGCAGGGCGTCAAGAAGCCGGACAAGGCCTCGGACCGCTTCTCCATGGCCCTTCTGCTCTTCGAGCTGGCCTGCAAGTCCCACCCCCTGGAGGGCGCAGCCGCCACGCCTCCCTGCATGACCCCCAGCATTGAGAAGCAGATCTACGGAGACAATCCGGTGTTCATCTTCGACCCGAACAACACCTCCAACCGGCCCGTCCGGGGTGTCCACACCAATGCCATCCGCATGTGGCCCCAGCTGCCGGACTACCTCCAGGATGCCTTCATCCGCTCCTTCTCCAAGGATGCCATGACCTTCGACACGGTGACGAACCGCTACCTGGCCCCCCGTCTCATCGAGAAGGACTGGCTCCTGATCCTGTTCCGCTTCCGCAACAGCATCGTCACATGCGACTGCGGCAACGAGGAGTTTACCAGCGGCGCGCCCTATGTCTGCTCCGCCTGCCACAGGAAACTGCCGGTAGCGGCCTCCATCCAGACCTTCCGCCACACGATCCCCGCCTTCCCCGGCGTGAAGATCTTCCGGCTGGAACTGGAGGAGTGCTCCGACGACGTGGCCACCCAGCCGGTTGCCGTGGTCGTGCCCAACAAGGCCCGCCCCAGGGACCCCTACGGATTCGGCATCCGCAACGTCTCCAGTGAGACCTGGCGCTGCACAACCACCACCGGAAACCAGCGCAATCTGAAGCCCGGCGAGGCCATGCCTGCCAAGCCCGGCATCAAGGCGCAGACTGCCAGGTCCTCGTTCTCCATAGTCTGAGTCTCCACCGCCTGCTGATATTTGAGAAAGGGGAAATTTCCGTGCCCAAGATTGACGACCTGAACGAAGTAATGCCCCGGCGGGTCATGACCCTGTTTCTGCTGGTGGACGTATCCGGCAGCATGAGCATCAACGGAAACATCGGCAAGGTCAACTCCGCCATCGAGGAGATGATTCCTCTGCTGGCTGACGTCTCCAATACCAACGCTGACGCCGAGATCCGCATCGCAGTCCTTGCCTTCTCCTCCGGCTGCGTGTGGGTCACCCACGATGCCAGCGGCCAGGAGGGTCCCGAGTCCCTGGAGAGCTTCTTCTGGAACGACATGGAGGCCGGCGGTCTCACCGACATGGGCGCCGCTTTCATTGAACTGGAGTCCCGTCTCTCCCGCAGCAGCTTCCTGAAGAGCTCCACCGGCGCCTACGCCCCGGTTCTCATCCTCCTCAGCGACGGCGAGCCCACCGACAACTGGGAGGCCGGTCTGGAGAAGCTCCGCCACAACAACTGGTACAAGTGCGCCACCAAGATCGCCATTGCAGTGGACAACGGCGACACCTCCGTGCTGACCGCATTCACCGGCACCACCGAGAGCGTACTGAAGGTCAACAGCAACCGGGATGACCTGAAGAAGCTGCTCTGCCGTCTGGCCGTAGTGGCCTCCAGCATGCAGAGCCGCAGCGTCTCCGCCGGCAGCGGCGGTGACGACGAGGAGCAGGCAAAGCAGCGCAGCCTGGACGCCATCCAGAACACGGTGCAGAATATCCCCGGCGACTCCGGAAGCCAGCCCGGCCTTCCAGAAACCAAAGATGCGGACCTGGGAACAGATCCCGACGACGACATCTGGGGCAGCGGATGGTGACGGGGAACAGATGCCCCTCAGCTTCGTTTTGAGGTGACTGCCATGTCAGACTACGAAACCTTTTCCTGCACCTCCATCGGGTACAGCCACATCGCATCCAAAAAGGTCTGCCAGGACTGCTCCATCCACTTCACCGTCCCAGAGAGGGACGCTGCCGTTGTCATCGTCTCCGACGGACACGGCAGCGGCAACTTCACCCGCAGCGACCGCGGCTCCCGGTTCGCCTGCGAGGAGGCCCGGGCCGCTGTAACGGAGTTTCTGGAAGCTGTAGACCCCGATGCCCTCAGACTCCCTGACAGCAGGGGCGCGACCGTGCTCCAGCTCTGCAAGAACATCCTCATGCGCTGGAACAGGCGGGTGGATGCGGATGCCGCCGGTCAGGCCTTCACCCCGGAAGAGGTCCAGAATGTGGCTGACAAGTACCGGGACCGCTACCTGCGGGGGGATGCGGTGGAACACGCCTACGGCTGCACCCTGATTGTCGCCATCGTTACAAAGGACTACTTCCTGGGCATCCGCAACGGCGACGGTCAGTGCGTCTCCGTGGACGCTCTGGGACAGTTCAGCACCCCCATTCCCTGGAACGACCGCTGCGAGTTCAACGTCACCACCTCCCTCTGTGCCGAGGATGCCATCGAGGATTTCCGCTGGTACTACTCCACCCGCCTTCCTGCTGCCGTATTCATCGGCAGTGACGGCGTGGACGACTCCTACACCTCCCCGGAGGAACTGTACAGCCTGTACCGCTCCTTCTGCCTGGAGGCCCTGGACGAGGGGGTGCCGGCTCTGGCCGAACATGTGGAGCAGCTGCTTCCCGCCCTCACTGAACGGGGGAGCACGGACGATGTCTCCATCGCCGGCATTCTCAGTCTCCCCCTGATCCGGCAGGCCGCTGACACCATGAGGTTTGAGATGACCAGACTGGAGCAGAAGCGGGCGGAACTGCGCCGCCAGCAGAGGCTCCGTGTCCTCAACCGGGACCTGAAGATGGCGGAGAAGCGCAGGACGAAACTGATCAGCCAGCGTGTTCTCACTGCCAGGAACATCGATGAAGCTGTCAGACGGCTGGAGGAAATCCAGCGCAGCCGGGAAAGCCTTAAAGTGCAGCTCCAGGCGGAGGAGAACGACATCGCCGACACTGATAAGGAGATTGCCCGGCTTAAGCAGGAGATCGCCGCCTGCGAAGCTGAAATAGCAGCCGCACGGAATGCTGAACCCCCTGCTCCCGAAAAGGCTCCATCTGGACCGGAGACACCTGCCGGAGGGGACACCGGTCAGGATGCGGACGATGCCGGCTGGGGCAGAATGACAAATGTCGCTGCGCAGAGAGTACAGGAACCGGTCAGTCCGGA
>CAYYHY010000178.1:0-5923 GCA_964471855.1 uncultured Oscillospiraceae bacterium
CGGCGGCAGAGGGCATGTGCTCCGGCGAAAGGTCCGCCCGGTCCGGCAGAAAATCCAGTCCTGGCGGAGGCCGGAAGAAACGACACAGAACTGACCCGCGGCGCTCTTCCGTGTCCTGCGGCATGCGGGGGAGGGGAGACCCGGTCCTGCCCTCCGGGGGGGCACGGGTCAGCCATGGACAGGCAGACAGAGCAGCAGAGGCGGGGGACCGGTCTTCCCCCGGAACGGAAGCGGATGGGGCAGAGAATCCATGACCTTTATGAGCGGAACCGCGTCGCAGAGCCCGGATTCTTGACTTTTCCCCCTGCAGGCAATAGAATACCAGCAGTTTCTGGCCTGTCTGCGGCGGAAGGAGGGGCGGGAATGGCCAGCATTACCAGACAGAAGGTGGGCCGGTACACCTACCTCTACGAGTCCGTCTCCTTCCGGGACGAGGAGGGAAGGGCGAGAAACCACAAGACGAAGATCGGGCGGATTGACCCGGACACCGGGGAGACCGTCTACACCCGGGAGTATCTGAACCGCCTGGCGGGGGCCGGCATCGGCTCTGACGCCTTCCAGCCGAAGAAGCTGCTGGAGGAGTCCCGTCCGGAACCGGAGGAGATTCAGGCCAGGGACATGGCAGGGGAGATCCTGGAGGGCATCCGCAGCAGCGGCTGCACCGGTCTTCTGTACGGCGTGGCCAGAAAGGCCGGTCTGCTCCGGGCCCTCTCCGCCGCCCTGCCGGAGACCTGGGAGCAGGTGTTCCAGATCGCCTGCTTCGCCCTGGCCACCGGGGACCCCCTGAGCTGCTGCCGGGACTGGATCCGGCAGAACACCCGGAGCAGGGGAGAACTGGAGAAGGATTTCCACTCCCTGCTGCTGTCCATTACAGAGGACGACCGGCGGCGGTTCACCGCCCGCTGGATGTCGGAGACGGCGGAGAGCACCTGGACCCTGCTGGACGCCCTGCCCTCCTCCCCCTACCGGGAGTTCATGACGGCAGACCCCGCCCCGGTTCCCAGAATGAAGCCGGGGCAGCTGACGGTCAGCGTCCTCACCGGCGCCCACTCCGGTCTCCCGGCGGCCCAGATTCTCCACAGGGGCCGCTGGACCTGCGTGGAGGACCTGAACCGGGCCTTTGAGAAGGCGGTGCCCCCCTGGCCCGTGGGGAAGATCCGCTTCTTCGGAACCATGGACTTCTTCAGCGCCCCCGCCCTGAACACCATGCTGGCGGGCACGAAGACCGAATTTCAGGGGGCGGAGCACCGCTGGATCTACGACTTCTGCTGCGCGGTCCCCCTCACGGGGCGCTTCGCCCGCTCCCTCATCCAGAGCTGCCGGGAGGAGATCGACACCTTCGAGCACACCCTGTTCATGCCCGAGGGCTCCGTCCGGGGCATGTCCTTCCCCGCCCGCTGGCCGGGGGTGGACGAGCCCCTGCACACCTTCCTCTTCTTCAACCCCGCCAAGCAGGCGCTGGAGCGGGAACTGCTCTACCGCATGGTCTCGGAGCTGCTGCAGGAGGCCTCCGGGGATCCGGACCGCATCCAGCCGGGCACGCAGTACGGGAAGTATCTGCAGGCGGAGGAGCAGGAGGACGGGAGCCGGAAGGTCAGCGCAAGGCGGGAGGTCCTGGAGCGTGAGATCCAGGGGAGCGGCTGGATGATCCTGGTCAGCAACGTGGACATTCCCCCCGGTCAGATGCTGGAGCTCTGCCGCCGGCGGGACCTGGCCGCCGCAGGTTTCTCCCGCACCCTGGACCTGTTCGGTCTGGCGGGAGCCCGGGCCAGTGCGGACAGCCGGACGGAGAACGCCATGTTTATCGGCTTCATCGCCCAGATCCTCCGCTCCGCCGTGGACCGGGTGATGCGGGAGAAGAATCTCTATGCCTCCTGGTCCATGCAGGAGCTGCTCCGCAGGGCGGAGGCGGTGCGGGACACCACCGCCGGGGGGCTGCCGGTCAGCACCGCCCTGGAGGAGGACCAGAAACGGATCTTTGAGGCGTTTGATCTGCCCCTGCCGGACACATCTCCGGCGCCGGCACACAGGAAGGAGGAACCCGGGAATGCCTCTGACGAAAGAGGAAGTCTGCCGCCTGCTGGATGAGAAGGGAATCCGGTACAGCAGCATGGAACACGAGGCCGTATACACCATGGACGCCATGGAGGCCGCCGGCATCCTCAGCCGGGGGACTGTCTGCAAAAACCTCTTCCTCCGGGACGCCCGGGGGAAGAACCACTACCTGGTCACCGTCCCCGGCCACCGGCGCACGGACCTGAAGGCCCTGGCCGCCCGCATCGGCAGCACCAAGCTCAGCTTCGCCTCCGAGGAGCGGCTGATGAAGTATCTGGGGCTGCACCAGGGGAGCGTCTCCCCCCTGGGCATACTCAACGACCAGGACCGGGCCGTCACCGTCGTCTTCGACGAGGCCCTGCGGGGAGTCCCGGACATCGGGATCCACCCCAACGACAACACCATGACCCTGTGGATGGCCTTCTCCGACCTGGAGCAGCTGATCCGGGACCACGGAAACCCCGTCCTCATCATCCCCTTCGAATAGACAGCAGACCGCCCCGCACCCTGCGGCGGCGGTTTTCTTCATGTCCGGGGTCCGGCCCCCCATTTCTGTCAGGATACCTTGCAGTATCCCCCTGGAATATTCTGCCCCTGCCGGACATTTTTTCATCTTTTTCCTTCCCTTCCTGTTGCTTTTCTGTGCATTCCCTGTATAATTGTATTCATCCTGCAGCTCCGCCCCGGCGGCAGAGAACTGCAGCGGAGAATACGGACAGAGGAGGACAGGGCGGCCGCCATGGCGGTACGCCGGCTCACATGACGTTAGAAGAGAAGAAAGCAAGGGCAGAGGAGGTCCTGCCCTTCCTGAGCAGGATGTTCGAGGGCAGGGCGACCTTCAAGGTCATGGAGCAGCCCCGCAGCAACGAGGTGGGGGTGGTCATCCGCATGTTCGTCCCCGGCGCCAGCCTTGTCCCGGGCGGGTACATCACGGACGACCTCAATGACCTCAGCGCCTGGCAGCTGGCCCTGGTGATGGGGCGCCAGTTCAAGGAGGCCCTGGACAGAATGGACCAGATGGACCTGAGCGAGTCGCTGCCGGCATTCGACCGGGAGTCCGTCCTGAAGAATGTGGTTCTCCAGGCCCTGAATCCGGTAAACAGCGCGGAACTCCTGAATGGTGCCGTCTGGTACGAGTTTCTGGACCTGGCCGCCGTCTTCCGGCTCCCCCTCAAGGTCCAGAAGGGCACCTTTGTCTCCACTGTGATCTCCCCGGACACGCTGGAAGAGCTGGAGATCTCCATGGAGGAGCTTCAGGAGGCAGCCAGACGGAACACGGTGCAGAACCTGGGGGTGGAGCTGGTGAATTCACGGGCCGCAGGGGCGCGGCAGATGCAGGGGAAGAGCTGGACCCCCGGTCCCTTCGAGAAGGTGAAGATGGACAAGCCCGGCCTCTACACTCTGACCAACCACGCCCACATCAACGGCGCCGCCCTGATCTTCGTCCCCGACCTCCTGGAGGCGGTGGGGAAGAAGGCGGGGACGGACTTCTACGTGATGCCCACCAGCATCCACGAGCTGATGATCGCAAAAAAGGACGGCAGGTCCAGCAGAAACAGGCTCAGGGACATCCTGTACAAGGGCAACCGGAACCCCCAGATCATCACCCCCGAGGACGTGCTCAGCGACTCCCTGTACCTGTACTCCAGAGAACGGAAGGCGCTGAAGATCGTATGACAGGAGGTATCCTGCCCTGCATAACCGGAAACGGGAAAGCCCGGCCGCTGCGGCCGGGCTCTTTTTCTGTCTTCCGGGGCAGGGAAGAAGGCAGAAAGGTCTCCTCCCGGGAACTGTCCCTTCCGCGCGCCGGATCTGTGCTTCCCCGTCTGAAACGCCCTGTCTGAGTTGACATCCGCCCTTTCACGCAGGTAAAATTGTACTGTCCAGGGGAGAGGGCTGCACGCGCCTCTTCCCCGAGTACATGAGAGAGGATGCGATGGAATGCGCAGAGTGCTGTCTTCTGTTCTGGTCCTGGCCATGCTGGCCGGGCTCTTCCTCCTGCCTGCCCCCGCCCCGGCGGAGGCTGAGACGGGGGGAAAACTCATAGCCTTCACCTTCGACGACGGACCCGGCCCCTACACCAGCCGTCTCCTGGACGGGCTGGCCCAGCGGGGCGTCAAGGCCACCTTCTTCATGGTGGGCTCCAGCATCCCCCGCTGGACCGACCTGATTGCCCGCATGTACCGGGAGGGGCACCAGCTGGCCAACCACACCTACAGCCACCCCCAGCTGACAAAGCTGTCCAACGGGGAGATCGCGAACCAGGTCCAGACAGTCAACGGCCTTCTGGACGGCATCACCGGAGGCGGCACCCGCTACCTGGTCCGTCCCCCCTACGGCAGTGCGGACGCCCGGGTCCGGGGCGCCCTGAACGCCCCCGCCATCCTCTGGCACGTGGACCCCATGGACTGGAAGTACCGCAACTCCTACACCGTGCGGGACAACGTGCTCAAAGCCGCCTGTGACGGCGCCATTGTCCTGCTCCACGACATCCACGCCACCACCATAGACGGGGCCTTCATGGCCATCGACGCCCTGAAGGCCCAGGGCTACGAGTTCGTCACCGTCAATGAGCTCTGCCGCCGCCGGGGGGTTCCCCTGACAAACGGAACCTCCTACACCCGCTGCGCCCCCAACGGCACGGATCTCGGTCCCGTCACCGCCCCTGTCATCACCAGCGAGTACACGGGCACCCAGGTGAAGGTCACCATCACCGCCCAGCCGGGAGCCCGGATCTACTGGTCCCAGGACGGCTCCGACTTTACAAACAGCAGCGCGCAGTACACGGAGCCCCTGCTCCTCACCCCGCCCTGCACCGTCCGCGCCGTCGCCGCCTTTGACCTCAACGGGAGCAGAAGCGCCGTCACGGAGCAGGTGTTCTCCCAGCCGGTGGCCGCGCCCCCTGTCATCCAGATCACAGACGGGGTGCTGACCGTACAGAACCCCACCCCGGGCACTGCACTCCATGTGACCACAGACGGCTCCGCCCCTTCCCCTGACTCCGCCCCCTGGGCGGGTCCCTCCCAGACTGTCCAGCCGGGAACGGTGGTGAAGGCCATCGCCGCGGGGGAGGGCTTCATCCAGAGCCCCGTGGCCGCCGGCACCTGGTCCAGGCAGGGCGCCTTCTTCCGGGACGTCTTCCCGGAGGACTGGTACTATGACGCCGTAGACAGCATCCGCCACGAGGGGATCATGAGCGGCATCGGGGACAGCCGGTTTGACCCGGACTCCCCCGTCCTCTGGGACCAGTTCATCGCCGCCCTCTACCGGTACTCCGGCGAACAGGCCACAAAGGCGGAGCGCTCCACCGCCCCCTGGTCCGGCTTTGACCGCTCCGCCTGGTACGCCGAGGCCGTCCAGTGGGCCGCCGGCCGCAGAATCGTCACCGCCGCCCCCGCCGAGCCCTGGAAGGAGGACCGGACCGTCAGCCGCCAGGAGATGAGCAAGATCCTCACCAACTTCCTTTCTTACAGAGGGAAGGAGCTGCCGGAATCGAAAAAGCCCCTCTCCTGTCCCGACGCAGGGGACATCAGCAGCTGGGCGAAGGACGCCGTAGCCGCAGCCTCCGCCTGCGGACTTCTCCGGGGGACAGAGGAAGGTCTCTTCCTGCCGAAGGAGAGCGCCTCCCGGGCCGAGGCCGCATCCATCCTCCTGCGCCTGGAGGAAGTGGAGGAGGAACTGCCGGACAGGGGGAAGGAAGAGGAAAAGAAGCCCGGCTCCGGATCCGGCTCAAAATCTGACAGCAGCGGGAAAGGAAGCAGCGGCCGTACCTCGCCCTGACCCTTCCTCTTCCCCTGCAGACACAGACTGCAACTGTACCCCGCCCCGGTCTGACCGGAGCGGGGTTTCCTGAAAGGCGGTACATATG
>CAYYHY010000179.1:0-5840 GCA_964471855.1 uncultured Oscillospiraceae bacterium
CCGCTGCGAATCCAGGCTGTCTGCGGCGCCTCGAAAAAAATGTTCAGAACACCGGCTCTCCGTGGAATATTTCTGCGCCCCTCTGCATGTAACGGAAATCAGAGCGGCAGTTCTGCGTGCAGGCTGCTGCCAGTCCGTCAACGAAAGGAGCAATGACAATGCCGCGCGTATACCGGCTGTCCGCAGACACCAGCGAAAAGGAGAAGGCTGTGGGCGGCATCCTCACCTTCGCCCAGGCGGGGTGGGTTGTTCTGGGGCTTGTGGTCTTCGCAGGGGCCTTCACCTTCCTGGCCCGTATCATGGACCCCTCCTCCGCCCTCATCCTGGCCATCATCCCCGGGGCGGCCCTGGCGGTCCCCTTCGCCTTCTGGAAGCGGGACGGCCTCACCCTGACCCAGTACCTCATCTGGGATGTGAAGTTCCACCTGCGCAAGAAGCACCTGGTAAACACCATGGCCTGGAAGCTGGACCGGCCCCAGGCACAGAAGCCGGAAGGGAAGGGGGCGAGGAAATGATTCTGCTTGCATCCCTGCTGATCCTCCTCTTTGCCGGCGGCACCGGACTCCTGCTCTTCCTGCTGGTCCGGCACCTGGACCCCATGCGGCAGACGGAGGGGAAGGGAACCCAGTCCAGAGACGCCATCGCCCAGGACTTCCTTCCCTTCGAGGACATCCGCAGCGGGATGATCATCCTCCCCGGCCACTGCTGCCGGGCAGTGATCGAGTGTTCCTCCATCAACTACGACCTGAAGACGGAAGGGGAGAGGGAGCAGATCGAGATGGCCTTCCAGCAGTTCCTCAACAGCCTCAGCTTTCCCGTCTCCATCTTCCTGCAGACCCGGGAGATCGACAATACAGGCCGCATTGAGAAGCTGCGGGAGGAGATCAGCCGCACCCTGGTGCAGTTCCCCGGCATGGAGCCCTACGCCAGGCAGTTCCTGCAGGACATGGAGCACCTGAACGAGCGCATCGGAAACACCCAGCAGAAGAAGCGGTTCATCATCGTGCCCTACGACGACGCAGTCACCATGGAGAAGCTGTCCGACCGGGACAAGGAGGACTACGCCGCCCGGGAGCTGCGCAACCGCTGCAGCATGCTCCGCAGCGGTCTGGACGCCACAGGGGTCCTCACCCGGGTTCTGGACACCGAGGAGGTAGTGGAGCTGATCTACAGCTGCTGCAACCGGGACAACTTCAGCTATGCGAAGGCCATCGCCTCCGGGGACGCCTTCTCCCTCTTCGTCGACGGGGAGGAGGACAGGTTCCGTGACATGGACAAGACGGACTTCCTCCGCTGCCTGCTGCGGGACGGTCTCAGCCGGATCCGCTCCGGCAGCCTGGACACCCTGCCCGAGGGGGAGGAACTGATGGAACACCTGAAGGCCCTGCAGCGGAAGCTGGACAGCGGGGAAGAGGAAGTGCCGGAGGAACAGGCAGACACATCTGACGGCATTCAGGGAAAGGAGCAGAGAGAATGAAAAAGCGCAGAGACAGAAAGAAGCAGAAGGCGGAGAGCCGGCAGGAGACCCCTGTCCTGCTGGCCGGCCGCCAGGAGAAGACGGAGCCGGTGCTGGAGGCCGGGGTTCCCTCCATCAAGGACCTGATGGCGCCCCCCTGCATCATCCGCGACGCCCCGGACCACCTGGGGATCGGGAACCTGGTGATGCGCAGCTTCCTGCTGGCCGGATTCCCCAAGCACATCAGCGTGGGCTGGGCGGACAAGCTCTTCAACTACGACGGGGATCTGGACATGTCCATCCACATCACCCCCATGGACGAGCGGGCGGCTCTGGACGAGCTGACGGACAAGATCACCCAGTTCGAGGCCCAGCTGGACATCGAGGCGGAGAAGGGGCAGAACCGGAACATCACCCGCCTGCGCAACCAGGTGCAGGAGCTGTACCGGGAGCGGGAGAAGATCGAGCTCAGCTACATCAGCATGTTCCGGGTGCAGATGATCGCCAACCTCTACTGCCGCAGCCTGGAGCAGCTGGACAAGGAGACCCAGATGCTGGACAACTCCCTCCGGGGCCAGAAGATCAAGCTCATGCCCCTCCACCTGCGCCAGGACGAGGGGTACCTGTCCGGCATGCCCTACGGCCGCACCTGGCTGCCCCGCTGCTTCCGCAACTTCTCCTCCGAGGGGCTCACCGCCTGCTTCCCCTTCTACAATGCGGAGATCTCCCACCCCTCCGGCACCCTGCTGGGGGTGAACCTCCAGACCCAGACCCCCATCTACGTGGACTTCTACGACCGGCGGATTCTGGAGAACGGGAACACCACCATCCTGGGGCGGGCCGGCTCCGGCAAGACCTTCCTGGTCAGCCTCCTCACCATGCGCTCCGCCCTCCAGGGCATCCGCTCCGTGATCATCGACCCGGAGGGGGAGTACGCCCGGATCACGGAGACCCTGGGCGGCACGGTGATCCGCATCGCCCCCGGCAGCACCGCCATCCCCAACCCCTTCGACCTGGAGGACGAGGAGGAAGCGGATGAGGAGGGCCGGCCCACCGGCCGGCGCATCGTCAACATCCGGGAGAAGGTGGCGGACCTGCTGAACCTCATCGGCGTAATGGCGGGGAAGATGACCCAGGAGCAGCGCTCCCTGGTGAGCTTTGTCCTTACCAGCATATACGAAGAGTACGGCTTCACCGAGGACTACAGCAGCCTCTACGAGCAGGAGGCGGTGGTGAACAGCAGGGGGGAGCTGGTGACCGGGGGACGCAAGCGTCCCATGCCCACCTTCTCCGTATTCCACAGGGCCCTGCTGGAGCTGGCGGGAACCCCGGGGAACGAGGCTGTCATCGAGACGGCCAACTCCCTGCGCATGTACACCCGCACCGGGGTGTACGGTCTCTTTGACCAGGAGACCGGGGACGCGGTGGCCAGCTGCCGGGACGCCCCGGTGGTCTGCTTCGACATATCCAGCCTGGAGGAGAACGTGCTCCGGCCCATCGGCATGTACATCGCCCTGTCCTGGGCCTGGGAGAAGTTCGCCAAGAAGAACCCCCAGATCCGCAAGCGGATCGTCTGCGACGAGGCCTGGATGATGACCAACCCCAACATGTCCGGATACCAGTTCACCGCCCAGTTCCTGGAGACCTGCTCCCGCCGCAGCAGGAAGCGCAACTGCTCCCTGCTGGTGGCCTCCCAGAACTTCCGGGAGTTCTGCTCCTGCCCCCAGGGGGAGGCGGTGCTCACCAACGCCGTGGTGAACATCTTCCTGCGCCAGTCCCACACGGACATCGACGCGGTCCAGGACAAGTTCAAGCTCTCCAGCGGGGAGCGCTCCTATCTGCTCTCTCCCCCCAGGGGCCACTTCCTGCTGAAGATGAACGCCGAGTCCACCATCGGCTACGCCTTCCCCACGGACTATGAGAAGTACCTCATCGAGCGGGGCACCATTGCGGACCGGTCCCGGAACCCGGAAGGGAGCGGTCCGGCATGAGGAAACACAGCCTGCCCGCTGTCCGCAGCGTCTCCCTGCTCCTGGCTCTCACCCTGGTTCTCTCTTCCCTGATCCCCGCCCGCAGGGCGGAGGCCGCCTACCACTTGAGCTACATCCAGTGCACCGTGGACATCGACACCTGGGAGATCGCCGCCGGGGTGGTGGACCAGGAGTCCTCCTTCTTTGAGACCAATCTGGAGTACCAGCGCATCGGGGGCATCCACCTGGCCCAGCTGGCCTCCACCTCCACGCCGGCAGAGGCCGCGGCGCTGGGCGCCCTGGAGTGGGCCCCCGCCAACAGCAGCGGGGACGGGGACGACCAGACCAACCTGGTGATGACCTTCCCCGGCAGCATCGGCCGGGCCTGGAACCTGACCCGTCTCTCCTCCACCGCCCGGGACATGACCCGGGCCGCCCTGGTCCGCAACTCCCTTCTGTACGACATGAACGCAGCCTTCCTCCTCCTCTTCGGAAAGGACGGCCGCTACACCCCTGCAGGGAGCACCACCTCCGACCGGCTTACAAACTGCCGGAACGACATGAAGACCTTCCTCTCCCTGATCCCCTCCGGAGGCACAGTCACCCTGCCCGGCGGGGGCACCGCCACCGTATCCCCCTGCTCCGCCGGAGATGTGGATTCCCGGGTGTTTCCGGACAGTTCCGTGAACGCCTCCGACTACGTGAAGATCACAGCCGGGGGAACCTCCCGGGTGTTCCTCTACCGCATGCCCAAGGGCTATGTGCCCGTCTCCGGCCGGAACCTCAGCGGTCTGGGACTGGATACCCTGAACGAGGGGGAGGACGCCGCATTCATCCACTGGGGCACCTTCGCCGTGGAGGCCTTCCTCAACTACACCTGCGACACCAAGTACCAGGTGACGGTGGACGGGGTCTACGAGACGGCCCCGGGGGCGCTGGAGCGGGCCCTGGCGGGCCTGCTGGGCACCCTGGCTGACTGGATAACCGGGGCTCTGGGTCTGTGGAGCTTTGACGAGCTCTTCTTCAACGCAGGCGTCCGGGGCACCCCCGCCTACACCGGCGGCCTCTTCCCCTCCTCCTGGGAGGGGGTCATCTGGGCTCTCTTCTTTATCATGGAGATCGGTGCCCTGATGGTCCTCATGTATGCCGTCCTGCTGACCATCGGCAGGAAAGTGCTCTCCACCGTCAACCCCGCCATCCGGGCTGACGCCATGCAGCAGATCCAGACCCTTCTGCTCACCGCCCTGGCCCTGGGTCTCCTGCCCGCGGCGATCGACCTCCTGATCCAG
Source organism: uncultured Oscillospiraceae bacterium (assembly GCA_964471855.1). Lineage (GTDB taxonomy): Bacteria > Bacillota > Clostridia > Oscillospirales > Oscillospiraceae > Lawsonibacter. The sequence goes on from CAYYHY010000179.1 coordinate 4,716, forward strand.
GTGAACGTAAACCTGACAGACATCTTCTGCGACGCCCTGGGGGACCGGACCGCGGCGGAGCGGTTCGGCGTCCTGGCCTCCAACTCCGGCAGCCTGGGCACCATCCTCACCTACATCATCTACCTGGGCAGCGTCATCTACTTCAATGTGGTCTACGTGTTCCGCTCCGTGGCCTCCGCCGTGCTCATCGCCGTGGCGCCCCTCTGCGTTGCCACCGCCGCCCTGGGCACCCGGCGCAGACAGATCGCCTTCTCCTGGCTCCGGGAGTTCCTGGCCACCCTGTTTATCCAGCCCATCCACGCCATGCTCATGAGCTTCATCCTCCTGGTCCCGGCTACAGGCAGAAGGATCGACGCCCTGATTCTGGCCTACATCCTCATCCCCCTGTCCAGAACCTTCCGCATCATGATCTTCGGAGGATCCGGCAGCGGCGGGGACGCCCCTGCAGCAGGGGCCGCAGCCTTTGCAAGGACGGCAGGGAGGAAGATCGTCCGAACCGCAGGCTCCCTGGCCTCCGGCATCTCCTCCGAGCAGAGCCGCAGCGGCGGCAGCCAGGCCCCAGATTCCGGCATCCGCCAGAAGCCCGCCCGGTACACCTCCGATACGGAGCGGTTCCCGGCCTCCGAGGTGCCCGGGTCCTCCGCTCCAGGCACAGCCCCCGCAGGTCCCCGCCACGGGGCGCCTTCCGGACCGGCCCAGCAGAGAAACTTCAGCACCCCGCCGCAGCAGGGAAGCGGCACCTCCCCGGCTCCCTGGCACCCCTATGTGCCTCACGGCTCTCCGGAGCAGACCGGTATGGCTGCAGAGCCGGAACCGGGTCCCGTCCAGGTCCAGGGCAGTCAGTACCGGACACCCCAGACCGGTGAGACTGCAGCCATGCCTCCGGTAAACCCCGCCGGTTACTCCGGCACAGCCCAGCCGCCGGCATCCGGGAACACATATGCCCCAGTCCGCACCATGCCCGGCAGCACAGCGGCAGAGAGATTCCAGACCGGCACGGAGGCCGGCCCCGCCCCCGGGGAACCGCCCCGCCTGGCAGGTACGGAGTCTGTCACGGTCTCCGTAACACCTCCGTCTTCCTCCTCTCCATCTCCCGCTCCTGACACGCGGGAAGCTCCGCCGGTT
>CAYYHY010000180.1:0-5839 GCA_964471855.1 uncultured Oscillospiraceae bacterium
CGCCCCCTTCCCCATGTTCAAGGTCATGCCCACCGGCGGCGTCTCCCTGAAGAACCTGAAGGAGTATCTGTCCTCCCCCGTCATCTGCGCCTGCGGCGGCTCCTACATGGTCACGGCAGACCTGATCGACAACAACAGGTGGGACGAGATCATCGCCCTGTGCCGCAGGTCCGTAGAGATCGTGAAGGAGGTCCGGGGCTGATGGCGCAGTATGTGCTGGCCCATGTGGGCATCAACGCCGGCAGTCCGGAGGAGGCCCGGAAGACCGCACAGATGTTTGAGGACCTCTTCGGGTTCCAGGTGAAGGAGGGCAACAGCTCTGTCTTCGCCGGCACCGAGGTGGAGGTCATGAAGAAGCCCGGACCCGGCACCCTGGGCCACATCGCCGTGGGCACCCCGGACGTGGCCGCTGCAAAGGCGGAACTGGAGGCAAAGGGCTTCACCTTTGACCCCGCCTCTGCCAAGTACAAGGCGGACGGAACCCTGAACGCCATCTACCTGACCGGCGAGATCGGCGGCTTTGCCGTGCATCTGGTAGGCCGGAAAGTCTGATAATGCAGGAGGAACTGAACATGGCCAAGATTGTTACATTCGGCGAGCTGATGATCCGGCTGCAGCCCTACAACTACGAGCGCTTCATCCAGGCGGACCACCTGGAGTTCTCCTTCGGCGGCGGCGAGGCCAACGTGGCGGTCTCCCTGGCCAACTACGGCATGGACGTGGCCTTCGTCACCAAGCTGCCCGCCCACGCCATCGGCCAGTGCGCGGTCAACTCCCTGCGCCGCTACGGCGTGGACACCAGCAAAATCGTCCGCGGCGGCGACCGGGTGGGCATCTACTTCAATGAGAAGGGTGCCTCCCAGCGCCCCTCCGTATGCATCTACGACCGGGCCCACTCCGCCATCCAGGAGGCCACCACAGCCGACTTCGACTGGGACTCCATCTTTGAGGGGGCCGAGTGGTTCCACTTCACCGGCATCACTCCGGCTCTGGGACCCAACGTGGTGGACATCTGCCGGGAGGCCTGCAGGGCAGCCAAGGCCCGGGGCATCAAGATCTCCTGCGACCTCAACTACCGCGGCAAGCTGTGGACCCGGGACCAGGCCCGGGAGGCCATGACCGATCTGTGCCAGTACGTGGACGTGTGCATCTCCAACGAGGAGGACGCCAAGGACGTGTTCGGCATCGAGGCGGAGGCCACGGACATCACCGCCGGGGAGCTGAACAAGGAGGGCTACAAGTCCGTTGCGAAGCAGCTGGCGGACCGGTTCGGATTCGAGAAGGTGGCCATCACTCTGCGGGAGAGCAAGAGCGCCTTCGACAACGACTGGAGCGCCATGCTCTACGACGTGGCTTCCGACGAGTACTGCTTCTCCAAGCTCTACCACCTGCACATCATTGACCGCATCGGCGGCGGCGACAGCTTCGGCGGCGGTCTCATCTATGCGCTCATGAACGGATACAGCACCCAGGCGGCGGTGGAGTTCGCCGTGGCGGCCTCCGCTCTGAAGCACTCCATTGAGGGCGACTACAACTTCGCCACCCTGGCGGAGGTGGAGAAGCTGGCCGGCGGCGACGGCTCCGGACGGGTCCAGAGGTAGCGGGCATGGAGCACAGCAATCCGCTGCTGCGGGGCAGCCAGTCCCCCCGCTTCATCACCTTCGGTGAGATCATGCTCCGGCTGACACCCCCCAACTACGGAAAGATCCGTGTCTCCAGCAACTTCGAGGCCAGCTACGGCGGCAGCGAGGCCAACATCGCCCTGGCCCTGGCCAACCTGGGCATCGACAGCACCTTCTTTACAGTGGTGCCCAACAACTCCCTGGGCAAGAGCGCCGTGCGCATGCTGCGCAGCAACGACGTCCACTGCACCCCCATCATCCTCTCCACCCCGGAGCAGACCCCCACCCACCGCCTGGGCACCTACTACCTGGAGACGGGGTACGGAATCCGCCCCAGCAAGGTGACCTACGACCGCAAGCACAGCGCCATTACGGAGTACGACTTCAGCCAGGTGGATCTGGACTGGCTCCTGAGCGGGTTTGACTGGCTGCATCTCAGCGGCATCACCCCGGCTCTGTCCCCCAGCTGCGCGGAGTTCACCCTCCGCTGCCTGAAGAAGGCCAGGGAGCTGGGCATCACGGTCAGCTTTGACGGCAACTTCCGCTCCACCCTCTGGAGCTGGGAGGAGGCCAGGGACTTCTGCACCCAGTGCCTGCCCTATGTGGACGTGCTGCTGGGCATTGAGCCCTACCACCTGTGGAAGGACGAGGAGGACCACTCCAAAGGGGACTGGAAGGACGGCGTGCCCCTGCAGCCCAGCTACGAGCAGCAGGACGAGGTCTTTGAGCACTTCGTGGAGCGCTACCCCAACATCCGCTGCATCGGGCGCCACGTCCGCTTTGCCCATACCGGCAGCGAGAACAGCCTCATGGCCTACATGTGGTACCAGGGCCACACCTTTGAGAGCAGGATGTTTACATTCAACATCCTGGACCGGGTGGGAGGCGGCGACGCCTTCGCCAGCGGCCTCATCTATGCCATGATGAACGGCTACAAGCCCATGGACATGGTCAACTTTGCCGTGGCCAGCTCCGTCATCAAGCACACCATCCACGGGGACGGCAACATCACCGATGACGCGGAGTCCATCCGCAGCGTAATGAACATGAGCTACGACATCAAGCGCTAAGGGAGAGCATTCAATGAGAGACTTTATGGACAGGGACTTCCTCCTGGAGACGGACACCGCAAAGCATCTGTTCCACGACTATGCGGAGCACATGCCGCTGGTGGACTACCACTGCCACATCTCCCCCCGGGAGATCTACGAGGACCGCCGCTTTGACAACCTGGTGCAGGTGTGGCTGGGGGGCGAGAACCCCGACGGCACCTATTTCGGCGACCACTACAAGTGGCGTGTCATGCGCTCCAACGGAGTCCCTGAGAAGTACGTCACCGGCGGCGCCCCCGACTACGAGCGGTTCCTGAAGTTTGTGGAGAGCCTGGAGATGGCCATCGGCAACCCCATGTACCACTGGTGCCATGCGGAGCTGCGGCAGTTCTTCGGCTTTGACAGGCCCCTGACCCTGGAGACGGCGGAGGAGTGCTGGAACATGGTCAACGAGAAGCTGCGCCATGACCCGGACCTCACCGTGCGGGGCATCATCCGCCGCTCCAATGTAGCCATGATCGGCACTACGGACGACCCTGTGGACAGCCTGGAGTGGCACGCGAAGATTGCAGCCGACCCCGGCATTGAGGTGAAGGTGTATCCCTCCTTCCGCCCCGACAAGGCCATCAATATCACCAAGCCCGGCTTTGCAGACTACATCCGCAGGCTGGCTCAGAGCACGGGGCGGGAGACCCTGAACTCCGTGGAGGAGGTCTGCGCCGCCCTCACGGAGCGGCTGGAGCACTTTGCCCGCATGGGCTGCCGGGCCAGCGACCACGGCCTGGACTACATCCCCTTCCACCCCGTTTCGCCGGAGGAGGCCACCGAGACCTTCCGCACCGTCATGGCCGGAGGCACCGTGTCCCAGGAGGCCGGAGACGGCTACCAGACCGCCATCCTCATGCACCTGGGGAAGGAGTACCACCGCCTGGACATCGTCATGCAGCTGCACTACTCCTGCCTGCGGAACGTCAACGCCAGGACCTATGCAAAGTTCGGACCGGATACCGGCTTTGACATGATCGGCCAGAACACCTGCGGGGAGAACATCGCACAGCTGCTGTCCGCCCTGGACGCCACCGGGGAGTGCCCCAGGACCATCCTCTACTCCCTGAACCCCGCTGACAACGAACAGCTGGGTACCCTCCTGGGCTGCTTCCAGTCCGACGAGATCCCCGGCAAGATTCAGCAGGGCAGCGCCTGGTGGTTCAACGATACGAAGAGCGGCATGGAGGCCCAGATGCGGTCCCTGGCCAATCTGGGGCTGCTGGGCAACTTTGTGGGCATGCTCACCGACTCCCGTTCCTTCCTGAGCTATGCCCGGCACGACTACTTCCGGCGCATCTTCTGCAACCTGGTGGGGAACTGGGTTGAGAACGGGGAGTATCCGAATATCGAATCCTCCCTGAAGAAGATCGTGGAGGGCGTGTGCTACAGCAACGCAGCCAGGTATTTCAGACTCTGAACCCTTTCGCCCGCCGGCCCTCCGGCGGGCGTTCTTCCAGTCCTGAGAGGAGAGAAGAACCATGCAGTTTGTACATGACAGCAGCGGCGACCGGGTCACCGGGGTCCGCATCGCATATATCGGCGGCGGTTCCCGGGGCTGGGCCTGGAGCTTCATGACAGATCTGGCCATGGAGCCGGCCATGAGCGGGGACGTGATGCTCTATGACCTGGATACGGAGGCAGCCCGGGCCAACGAGATCATAGGAAACCGGATCAGCGCCCTGCCGGAGGCGGCGGGGAACTGGAAGTATCATACAGCGGAGACCATGGAGGAGGCCCTCACAGGCGCGGACTTTGTGCTCATATCCATTCTGCCCGGCACCTTCGCCGAGATGGAGTCGGACGTGCACGCGCCGGAGGCGCTGAACATCTGGCAGTCGGTTGGGGACACGGCGGGCCCCGGCGGCATCATCCGGGCTCTGCGCACCCTGCCCATGCTGGTGCCCATTGCGGAGGCGGTGAGGGACATCTGCCCGAATGCCTGGGTCATCAACTACACAAACCCCATGGCACTGTGCGTGCGGATGCTCTATGAGACATACCCGGAGATCCGGGCCTTCGGCTGCTGCCACGAGGTGTTCAACACCCAGACCCTGCTGGCCAAGGCCGTGGAGGAGATCCTGGGCACGGAGCGGCCGGAACGCCGGGACATCCACGTCAATGTAACAGGTATCAACCACTTTACCTGGTTCACCCAGGCATCCTGGAAGGGCGTGGATCTGTTCCCGCTCTACAGGCAGTTTGTGGATGCCCACTATGAGGAGGGGTTCCACGACCCGGAGAAGCCCTGGGAGCAGTCCACCTTCTTCTGTGCCCACCGGGTGAAGTTTGACCTCTTCCGGCGGTACGGCGCCATAGCGGCGGCGGGGGACCGGCATCTGGCGGAGTTCATGCCGGGAGACATGTACCTCCGGGACCCGGAGACCATCCGCAGCTGGAAGTTCAGCCTGACCCCTGTCTCCTGGCGCTGCAGGGATCTGGAGGAACGCAGGAAGAAGAGCGAGGCCATGGTCAGCGGGGAGATGCCGGTGACCCTGAAGCCAACCGGGGAGGAGGGCGTGCTCCTGATGAAATCCCTGTGCGGTCTCGACAGGGTAATCAGCAATGTCAACCTGCCCAATATGGGACAGATCCCCAATCTGCCGCCGGAGGCTGTGGTGGAGACCAACGCCGTGTTTGCAAAGGACAGCGTGCGGCCGGTGTCTGCCGGATTCATGCCGGACGGCATCCGGGATCTGACGATGCCCCACATCGAGATCCAGCAGCTTGTGCTGGAGGCGGTGCACACCTGCGACAGCGAAAAGGTGGTGGAGGCCTTCCTCCTGGACCCCAATGTACGGGCCAAATGCACCGTGAAGGATGACGTCGCCGCCCTGGTTCACCAGATGCTGGAGGCCACCAGTGCATACCTGCCGGAAGGCTGGAAAGAGGAACTCTGATGCACACTTCAGACGGCCTTCCGGGGACGGAGGACCGTCTGTATTCGCATTGTGTACAGGGAAATCCCGGGAAAACTGCAGCAGGCGGCTCGAAAATTCCATGAGGAAACCTGCAGCAAGGGAGGATGCCTGGCGGATAAAGTGAAAACGGGATCCGGTACAGCGGGAGCCGGGCCTCTGAGGACAGAGAATGCCGGTGCTTTCGTACTATGCAGACCGG
>CAYYHY010000181.1:0-5807 GCA_964471855.1 uncultured Oscillospiraceae bacterium
GCACTTCCACGCCGCGGGGCAGGTTGTTGCCCTTGACCTTCTTCATGATCTCCTCCAGGGGGCGCTGGATGCCGTCGTAGATGTTTTCCACCAGACCGGGGCCCAGTTCCACTGACAGGGGGGATCCGGTGGAGACCACTTCTGCGCCGGGGCCCAGACCGGAGGTTTCCTCGTAGACCTGAATGGATGCGGAGCCGCCCGTCATGGTGAGGATCTCACCGATGAGCCGCTGCTCGCCCACACGGACCACGTCGGCCATGTTGGCCTCCTCCATGCCGGTGGCAACCACCAGGGGGCCGGAGACCTTGACGATCTTACCCATAGGCTAAACCTTCTTTCGAAGAAGAATTCTTGTTCATTACAGGATGTCTGCACCCACGGCCCGTTCCACCGCGGTCTTGACGTTGGCCATGCCGATGCCCAGGGAGCCCTCCTTGCCGGGGATGAGAATCACGGCCGGGGTGACGGAGTCCTTGTAGCGGGCGATGTCGGCGGGGATCCTGGAGGCCAGCTGCTCGGTCATGTAGATGATGGCGTAGTCCTCCTTCGCCATCCTGTGGAGGGCGGCGCGGCCCTCCTCGGGGGAGGAGACGGGGCAGACTTCCAGGCCCAGGGCCTTGAATCCCAGCACGCTGTCCAGGTCGCCCATAACGGCTATCTTGTACATCCGGTCTTCCCCTCCTTATACATAGGTCTCTCTGAGGCGGGCACGGATGGTGTCCCCGTCCAGCCCGGCGGCACGGCCGGCGAAGATGGTGCGGATGGCGGTCAGCTCCGACTCCTTTGCATAGAGGTAGCCGGTCACCGCCTCCTCGCCGAAGGGCACCCGGCGGGATGCAGCCAGGCACTCCGTGAGGGCGTTGTCGCACTCCCGCTCGAAGGCGGTGAGGGGTCCGCTGCCGGGGGCGGTCAGCTTGGCGCCGGCCTCCGCGGCCTTCCCCAGGGGACCGTTCCGGTAGATGTCAGCCAGGGCCTCGCCGTGGGCTGCTGCTATGGCCTGCTCGGAGACGCTGCCCCCGGGGATGAGGGCGGAGCGGAGGAAGTCCCCCTCCCGGCCCATCCGCGCCACGCGGACAGCGGTGCGCAGGTTGGCCACGTCGATGGCGAGCTTCACATACTCCTGGAGGTAGCTGCTGTCCAGCTCCTTGGCGATGGACTGCATCTCCTCATAGCAGGCCCGGTCCAGCAGGATGTCGGCCTGCTGGGGGTCCCGGGTGTCGTTCATGACAGCCTGGGCCTTCGCCACGGCCTCCCGGAAGCGGGGCGAGCAGTCCCGGAGATCTTCCCGGCGCCAGTCTTCCAGCAGCTTTGCCGGCTGCCAGCGGCCGCCCGGCATCAGAAGACGCTGGGGGTCGGTGCCGGAGGCTGCGGCCTTGATGAGGACCTTGGCGTTGTGGTAGTCGTACTTCAGCTGGAACAGTTCCACCAGCTTCGGTTCGGGGGAGGCGGTGGCCATGTCGCTGAACAGGTCCGCCCTGGCCTGCGCCAGCACCGCGTCCAGACTGCCGCCCTCCGGGTAGCCGCACTCTGCGAGAACCTTCATGGCCTCGCCGGTGTCGCGGGCCTCGATCATGCGGTCCATGCGCTCCCGGGTCAGCAGCCGTGTCTCCATGGCCCGGATCCGGGCGGAGACGGAGAGATAATCGGTATCTTTACGATGGGACAAGGTACCCCTCCTCCCTAATTCTCAAACAGAGTCCTGGCAACGGTCAGCTCCAGCTTCTCCCGCTGGAGACGTACGAGGGTCTCAAAGGCGCAGTTCACTTCCACGTCCCCGTCCAGCATGATGAAGCCGGCGCGGATCCTGCGGGTCTCCTGGGCCAGGGTCAGCCGCCCGGTTCCCCCCTTCTTGGTGAGGGCGTCGTTGGCGGCGATCACCACCTGCTTGCCGATGCGGGCCCGGTCCTTCTGGGAGAAGACCAGCTGCTCCTTCCCGGTGGTGGAGGCCTCCAGGGCCAGGCGGGTCAGCAGGGAGACATACTGCTTCTCGGGCAGGCTGCACAGGTCCTTGAGGGCCAGGTCGAAGGCCTCGCCCACCATGTCCTGCTTGGCGCCCAGGACCAGTTTCCCGGTCTCCATCTGGGCGGCGCTCTTCAGCCGCTCCAGACGTTCCGCCGCAGCCCGCCTGCCCCGCTCCCGGATCTCTCTGCCCTCCTTCTCAGCCTGGGCCTGTGCCTGGGCGGCAATCTCCGCCACTTTGGCATCGGTCTCGGCATTGAGGCGGTCAATCTCGTTCTGGGCGTCCTGGGAGATCCGGGCCGTGATCTTTTCTATTCCGTTCATGTGTCGAATCCCCTTTCTGCGGGATTACAGCCACAGGAGCATCAGCATGGAAGCCAGCAGGGAAAGGATGGCGTAGAACTCGACGATGCCGCAGAGGATGAGGCCCTTGGACCAGTCGTCGGGCTGCTTGGCCATCATGTTGATGGAGGCGGCAGCGACGCGGCCCTGTGCGATGGCGGACAGCAGGCCGCCGAGAGCCATGGGCATGCAGGCTACGAAGTACTGCGCGCCCTCGGTGACGGTGAGGCTGACATCTCCGCTCATCATGCCGATCTGGATGAGGGTGAAGAACCACACAACCAGTCCGTACAGACCCTGGGTGCCGGGGAGCAGCTGCAGAACCATGACTTTGCCGGACTTGGAGGGATCCTCGGCCAGCAGGCCTGCGCCGGCTTCACCGGCGATGCCGGTTCCCTTTGCGGAACCTACGCAGCTGAGACCCACAGCGAGGCCGGAGCCCAGCAGAGCAAGGGCGAGACCGCCAATATTTTCGAGCATAGTGATATCCTCCTTATTCTTTTACAACCCTTACATATTTGGTTTTGATGTCAAGGGGACGGAAGGGCTGGCCGCCGTCCTCGTAGAACCTGCTGAAGAACTCCAGGCACTGCAGGCGCATGTCGTGGACGAAGCAGCCCAGGATGTTCAGGGCGAAGTTCAGGGCATTTCCGATGATGGAAATGACGAAGAAGCCGATGACGTTGCCGGTGATGGCGCCCAGGGTGTTGAAGACCTGCGCGATGACGGCGCCGGCCAGCATCAGGGCCATCAGACGGGAGTAGGAGAGTATGTCGCTGAAGTATCCGGTGATGTTGTTGTACAGGGAGCCGAAGATTCCTGTAAAGCAGTGCATGACGATCTGCACGGCTCCGCCGCCCTGCTTTACTGCGCCGTAGATCTTGCCTGCGACCAGCAGCACGGCTCCGGCGATGAGCATCAGGGGAGTGATGCCGGCGATGGCCACCACGGCGCCGATGAGAATGATGTACCAGGTGATCTCCTCAAAGACCGCGTCCAGGACGTTGCCCTGCGTGATCTTCCTCCAGCAGCTGATGGCCATGCCGGTGAAGATCTGCACCACGCCGATGCACAGGGAGCCTATCAGCACCATGAGGGCGTCATTCAGGGGGGAGAAGAGGGCGGGAAGGGCGATTTCCCTGCCGGTCATCATTTTCACCAGCTGGGGGATCATGTCCCCGAAGAAGCTGCCGGTGAGGGCTCCGAAGATGAAGGTGCTGACGCCGCACAGCCCCAGCAGGGGGAACATGTTCCGCACGGTCGGGCCTGTGGGCTTGGCCTTCTTGATTACGATGAGGGCGATCAGCATCATGACGATGCCGTATCCCATGTCCGCCATCATCATCCCGTAGAAGAAGATGAAGAAGGGGGCCATGAGGGGGTTGGGATCCATGGACCCGTAGGCGGGCAGGGAGTACATGTCGGTTACCATGTTCAGGGGTCTGGTGAAGGCGTTGTTCTTCAGCTTCACAGGCACCTCGGGGTAGTCCTCCGGCGCGGGGTCGGAGACTTCAAATGCGCAGGGGTAGGGGGCGAGGGCAGATTCCACTCTGGGCCAGTCCTCTTCGGGGACCCACCCCTCCAGGAAGAAGGTGCGGTCCGTGTCCATGGTGCGGCCGAGGCACTCGGCCAGCTCCGTGTCCGCAGCAGCCTTGTCCGACAGCAGGCGGATGCCGGCGGTGGAGCCGCCCATGCCCGAGAGCTTCGACTCCAGTGCTGCCAGTTCCGCTTCCAGTTCCTTTGACTTCTTCTCCAGGGCTTCGGTGTTCTCCTTCGCCGTGCCGGTCCACTCCCGGAGGCTGGCCCGGGACCAGCCCAGTTCCTTCAGGGCCTCCAGGACCTTCTCGCTCTCGCTGGCGTGGCTGACCAGCAGGATGTACCGGTACTCCCTGCCGCTGGAGACCTCGGAGATCTCGGTCAGTTCCCCGCAGACAGCCTGGGCGTCCGCAAAGGGGACCGCTGCAGGCAGGGTGCCCAGCTGCACAGTGACCTGGGGCGTGGAGGACGTCTCCAGCGGAAGGTCCAGGGCCAGCCAGGGGGCCAGGGCCTCCTTCTGGGAGGCGATCTTGGTCTGCTCGGAACGGATGGCGGAGATCCGCCTCTGGGCCTCGTTGATCTCGTCTGCGTCCTTCCGGGCCTTCTCCGCTGAGCCGCTGTCAAAGAGCTGCTGGACGGTCGCACCGGGCTTCGCCTGGAGCAGACCGGATTTCTGGGGGGCGTAGCGGGAGAGAACCTCCAGGGCGTGGTCCGCAGCCGACTGCTCGTCCCGGGCGTCGGCCAGGCCTGTGGCCTCCGACCGGATCAGTCCGGCCCAGTCCGGGTCCTCAGCGGCGCTGGCAGGCTCATCAATCTCTACGCAGCCCATGCGCTGGAGGAGCGTCAGGAGCTCCTCCCGGTCACGGCCCATGGCCGCGAGCCGCAGGCGCTTCATTTTGACGATAGCCATCAGCCTTTCACGACCCTTTCTACGATCAATTGGGCAGCCTGGTTCAGACGCTTCCGGGCCTTCTGCTTCATTGCATCGCTCTCCTTCGCCGCCTGTGCCATGACCTGTTTCCCAAGCTCAGCTGCTTCCGCCTCGGCATCGGACATCATCTTCCGCACGTCGGCTTCCGCAGCTGCCCGGGATTCATCCAGCAGACGCTGGGCATCCCGCTGGGCTGCCAGAATGCGCTGCTTGTTCTCCGCAGCAGCCGCATCCTTGCGCTTCTTAACCTCCTGTTCCGTCTGGGTCACCTTTTCGATGGCTTCTACTGCCATAGCTCTCACCACCTTTGCACACTTGATATATTGCCGAAAGATACGGGCATACGACGTGTCATTTTAGTAGAAATCCACATGGAATGCAAGAGCGTTTTTCAGCGTCACCCGGGAGTCCGGGGACCTGGCAGGCGGTAACTGGTGACCGAAAAGTGCCGAAAAGTGCTGAAAATAAGCCGTTTGCGCACAGTTTTCCCATATTCTGCCCCTCTATGCCGGCATGGCATGCCTGAGGCGCAGTCCTGTGATATTTTTGCATAATTCCCATGAACAGGAAGAGAAAATGGAGAAATTCATGCAGAAAAGTATCTGGAATTAATTGGAAACCGGGGGCTGCAGCTGCAGAGACTTCTGGCCGGATTCGGGCAGCAGGAAACAGCTGCCGGTGCACAGAAAGCTGAAAACCGTCCCCCGGACATGGACGTCCCGGGTCCCGGAAAGAGAGGAAAAGCCCCGCAGGACCCATGCCTGCGGGACTGGAGATGACGGATTTTTAAAGGAACAGGACAGCAGGGAACCGGATGCCTCTGACTGTAAACACAGGACACTGGCGGAACGCCGCATCTGCGGGGAGCGGACAGGCCGGGGCGGGGAAGAGGACGGAGAGCACAGCGGGAGAGATGCCGTCTGCGGTTATGCGATACTCTCCCATGTGTCCCTTCAGCATCTGCAGAACCCGGATCAGGGAAGGCCGGCTGCGGGGAAGGTCAGAGGGTCAGACCCCCGTCCGGCTTCAGGATCTGGCC
>CAYYHY010000182.1:0-5802 GCA_964471855.1 uncultured Oscillospiraceae bacterium
TCCAGCCCCGCCCCGATGTTCTGGGCGCAGAGGGCGGAGACGGTGGACAGCATGGCAGAGGGGACGAGAAACAGGAAACTGATGATCTTTTCCACTATCCCTACAGCCGCAGCGTCTGCCAGCCCCCGTCCGTTGGCTATGGCGGTAATGATGAGGAAGGAGATCTGTATGAAGCCGTCCTGCACCGCCACCGGCACGCCCACGTTCAGAATCTGCCGCATGACGGCCCGCCTCGGCCGGAAGTGCTCCTTTCTCAGCGAGATCCCCGCGCCGCGCCGGAGGATCACAGCCAGCGAGACCGCCACGCTCACCGCCTGCGCCAGTATGGTGCCCAGCGCTGCGCCGGCTGGGCCCATGCGGAACCCGCCGATAAAGACGACGTCCAGGACAATGTTGACGGCACAGGCCACCGCCACAAAGTACATGGGGCTTCTGGAGTCCCCCAGCCCCCGGAACAGGGCGCTGATGATGTTGTAGGCGGTGATGAAGGGGATGCCGAGGAAGCAGACTGTCAGATAGGTTTTCGTCCCCTCCAGGGATTCCGGCGGGGTGCGCACAGCATGTGCGACCGGGCCCGCCGCCAGCACAAGCAGGCCGGTCAGCACCGCGGAGAGACCCATGAAGAGCACCACGGTGTTGCCGATGGCCCTGGAGGCATCCTCGCTCCGCCTGGCGCCCACCGCCTGTCCGATCATCACCGTTGAGCCCATGGCCAGCCCCACCAGCATGACGGTCAGCATGTGCATCACCTGGCTCCCCACAGCTACCGCCGTGGTGCTCGCCACCGGGTCGTACCGGCCGATGATGTACAGATCTGCCATGCCGTACAGCGTCTGCAGCGCACTGGAGACGAGGTAGGGCACCGAGAACGTCAGAATGGTCCGGAACACGCTTCCGGTGGTCAGATTTCTCTGCATGCGTTTCTGTCCTCCCCGGGGCGCCGGCCCCTCAGCATGAGGCGCAGATGCGCTCCACCAGGCCGGGCTGCAGCCCGGGGCAGGGGAGGACAGGGGCAGGGTCCCTGTCCGGCTCCGCAAGGACCTTCTCCATCCAGACCATGTCATAGCACCTGCCGAACTTCCATCCGCAGCGGCGGAATGTCCCCGCGGTGCGGTAGCCCATATGCCTGTGGAAGTCCCGGCTGCTGAAGGTCAGGTACTCGTCTTCCGTCTCCGGAACCCCGATGCAGGCATACAGGCGGGTCAGATTCTGGGCTCTGGATATCTCCTCCAGGGCGCGGTACAGCCTGGACCCCAGGCCGGCGCGGCAGCAGTCCCGGCGGATGTAGACCGTGGTCTCCGCCGTCCAGTCATAGGCGGCCCGGGGGATGAAGGCCTTTGTGCTGGCGTACCCCAGCAGCTTCCCGTCCTGTTCCGCACAGAGCCACGGGTACCGCTCCAGCACATGCTCCACGCGGCTGCGGAACTCCTCCAGGGACGGGACCTCGTACTCAAAGGAGACGGCCGTGTCCGACACATAGGGCGCATAGATCCCCAGCAGCTGTTCCGCATCCTCCGGCGAGACCATGCGGAGCTTCACGGCGCCGGCGCCCCCGCTTTCCCGGTCCTGCATGCTCACAGGTACCGGATCATCTCTTCCGGCGGGATCCGCTCCTCATGGTGCGGGGACGGCCGGGCCCCATCTGCAGGGTACCCCAGGGGAAGAAGACCGACCGGCACCAGCCCCGCCAGTTCCTCCGGAAAGGCCGCCATGAGCTTCTCCGGGTCGAACATGCCGATAAACGTAGTGCCCAGACCCAGGTCCGCCGCCTGGAGCATCATCTGCGTAATGGCGATGGAGGTGTCCACCTCGCCGTAGTTCTTCCCGTCATGCGGCCGCACCCACGCGCTGGCGGGGTCGACGGCCACAATGAGGGTCAGGGGCGCCCCCCAGTGGAAGCTGTGGCAGGCCTCCACCTTTGCCACTGCCTCCGGGCTCCGGGCCACCAGAATCCGCTGGGGCTGGTTGTTGTGGGCTGTGGGGGCATTTCTGCCCGCCTCCAGCACGGCGGCCAGTTTCTCCGGCTCCACCGGGTCCGGCTTGAACTTCCGCACCGAATACCGCGCCTTTGCCAGCTGCTGAAAATCCATGCATGCTCCTCCTTTCGGATGTCTGCGCCATTCTACACCTGCGGGCAGTCCTGTGCAAGAGGGGGGACCGGTACTGGCCGGAGGGGCTGTTCACCGCCATGGAATTTTGGATAAAATTTCTGTTTTCAAATTATTTCCTTGACTGCCGCCCCATAACAGGCTATAATCTTCCGTGCGAAAATCCTTCATTCTTCCCCCTGCCGGTTTTCCGGGTGCCGGCTTCCGGCTGCGGCCGGTTTTCAGTCTGTACACAGATGTGCAGACTCTTTCTTCCGGAACCGTTTCAATACAGGCATATTTTCCGCCCGGCAGGCCTTTTCTGCCCCTGGTTCCTGTTTCCGTTCTGTCCGGTTTTCCTTCGGTTTCAGGCGTTTCCCTGTTCTCATCCTTCCGTATCCCGTTTTTCTCCGGGTTTTCTTCCGGTTTCCTGTATTTCCACTTTACTGCACAAGGAGGCAGACAGCATGAGCAGTGCATACGGATCTGTCCCGCAGCTGGACCCCTCTGCTGCTTCTGAATGGCGGAAGGCGGCCCTCGACATGCTCTCCTTCCCCAGTCTCCCGGATCCTCCGGATGTCGCAGAGTCTGCAGCGTACATCTGCAGTCTCAATGCACCTGCCGGCACCCCTCCGGGCCGGCTTTCCCCCCCTGATTACACCGTGCTGTGGGACTTCCAGTGCTGCAGCAGGCAGGGTCTGAAGTCCCTGCCCTCCAGAACAAAAATGAAGAAGATGGGGCTGGTCAGCCCGGTGGATCCCGCAGTCCTCTCCCAGCCGGAGCTGGCCTTCCTGGGGCGGATGCTCCGGCGGATGGATGCGCTGGAGGTGCTGCTCCATGGTCTGAAGGAATTCACTGCCAGGAAGAGCGCCCGCATCGCCAGGACAGCCGCCCTTCTTAAGGAGGCCGGCACAGACGACAGGTTTCTTGTTGCAGCCGACGGTACCCTGATCGCATATTTCGGAGACGGTCAGGAGGAGGAGGATGTGTGCCTGCCGGACTTTGTGACGGCTGTTGCCGATTACGCCTTTGTCCGCAGGAGCGGCAGGACGAGAACCTGCCGCAGCCTCCGCTCGGTGACTGTGCCGGACAGTGTCTGGTACATCGGGATGCTGGCTTTCGGAGGGTTCGGCTCCCTGGTCAGGGCAGACCTGGGGTCCGGGGTGGAGGTCATCGCCGACAGCGCCTTCTGCCAGACATGGCTCACGTCGGTCACTCTGCCCGCTTCTCTGACATGCCTCCATCCCCACGCCTTCTGGCGGTCCAGCCTGTACGATGTCACGCTCCGCTGCCGTCCGGAGCTGTTCGTCCCCTGCTATCTCTCCGGCAGGGCCGGCTGGGAAAGCTACACCAGGAACCCCTGCAGGGTCCATCTGACAGAGGACCCCGGATCCCAGGTCCCCAGTTCTCTGCGCACAGCGGTACTCCGCGGCATTGTCATCCGGTTCGAGGCCGATGAGCACCTGGAGGACTTTGAGCTCTCCATCCTCAGAGACTTCATCCGCACCAAACGGTTCGCGGCCATGACCGCCAGCAGTGCGAGGGCCCCCCGGTACAGGGATTTTATCCTGCAGGAACACCTGATCTCGGAGAAGGACTACGACCGGATCATGGAGTCTGTCCAGAGCAGCAGATACCTGCCGGAGGAGGAGAAGCGCAGCACAGTCACCGCCCTCCTGAACTACCGGAACACTGTGCTGTCCTCTGAGCGTCTGGAGCAGCTGAACCGGGACCGGATGGCCCGCAGGCTGTCTGACGCCACACGGGCAGAGCCCAGCGCTGCGGAAATCCGCCGCACCTGGATCTGTGCACGGAATAACGACCCCGTGCCGGTTCCCACCCCTGACCGCCGGCAGTACTGCCAGACGCTGACCGGCTACCGCGGCTGCCCCTGGGACCGTGAGTGGAGACAGCCGCCGGTGGTTGAGGTCCCGGAGCGCATCGGCTTCGGCACGATAACCCGGATTGGAAACAGTGCCTTCAGCTGTCCCTCCGTCTCCCCCTGGTACATGCAGGTCTGCCGGAGCCTCAGCAGCATAAAGAAGCTCATCCTGCCTGAGACTGTTCGCGTACTGGGGAGGTATGCTCTGACCGCGCTGAGCGGACTGCAGTGCCTCGTCCTGCCGTCCTCGCTGCAGACCATCGAGGGCTGCGCCTTCTCCGGCTGCTTGTCCCTGCAGTTTCTGATCCTTCCCTCCGGCGTTTCCAGCATCGACAGATATGCCGCATCGGACTGCAGGCGTCTGGAGATCCTGGTGATGCTCTTCCGGGAGGCAGTGACAGACAGCCAGATGCCCCGGCCGTTGCGCTGGAATAATCTGCCTGCGGACTGCACGTTCATCGGCTGGTCCGGGTCATCTGCGCAGACAATCGCAGAGAGCCTCGGCCGCCGGTTTGTTTCCCTGACAGACACTCTCACAGAGCCCTTTCCGGCTCTGTGCCGGATGGAGCGCTGGGCGGAACAGTGGAACGTCCCCCTGCCGGAAGAACTCCGGCCCCTTCTTGCCCAGGCGGAAAAACTGGCCGGCCCTCCGGCTCCATCGTGAAATCAGAGGCGGGGCACCCTCCATCCGGGTGTCCCGCCTTTCCTGTCCTGCCGCTCCGCCGCCGGCCGGCAGACCGGGGCAGGGGAGAGGACCGGTGTGAAATTCACCAGCTGATCTCCGGGTGGAGCTTGAGGTCCACTGCGGGGTTGGTCAGGGGCAGCATCTCAAAGCCCTCCGGACCGCTGATGCGGCACTCCGCCACATCCCCCTCCCGGATCTCGAAGGCCCTGGGGGTGCCGGTGGAGAGGATGTCCCCGGCGTACCAGCCCTGGATGCTGCTGTGGAGAGAGACCAGCCGGGCCGGCCTGTGGGTCATGCATCTGACGAAGTTCTCTGCCCGGACCTCCCCGTTGCAGACGGACTGCACCTTCAGCTGCAGGACATCCGGCACCTCGTCCGGGGTGACCAGCTCCGGGCCCAGAGAGAAGAAGGTGGGGAAGTTCTTTACAATGCAGAGGTACCGGGGGTTGCCCTTCACATAGTCGTTGCCCTTGAGGATGGACTCCTCGGTCATGTCCAGGATCGAGACATAGCCGGCGACGGCGCTCTGCCAGTCCTCCTCTGGGACATCCCGGCAGTCCCGGCCCATGACGATGCCCAGCTCCGCCTCGGCGGTGGTCTTCTGCGCCTCCTTCATCCGCGGCAGGTGGATCTCGTCCCCGGGACCGATGAGGGTGTCCGCCATCTTGAAGAAACTGCCTGGGAAACCCTGGGGCGCAGGGGCGCCGATGTCCCCGGCGTGTTCGGCATAGTTGAGGCCGATGCCGAAGATCCGCTTCGGGTTCCGGAGCAGGGGACCGTACACGCACCGGCTGGAGGGAACGGCCTCCATGGACGCAAGTTCCGCCTCCCCGCCCTCCCGGTACCAGGCGGTCATGGCCGGGAGGTCTCCGGCCTGGATCATGGACAGGACATCCGTCTTCCAGGCGGTTCCCTTCACTGCATTGACGGTCTCCACCAGGACCGCACCTTCCGCCGTTCTGACGGCGGCCGCTTCCCTTCCGTTCCATTTCAGTGTGACAAGACGCATGGTCTTTTCCTCCCTGTTCCTTTCTTCTTAAGGTTCTGATGCAGCCCCCTTCCGCAGGTGCCGGCGGCTGCATCTTCCCCGTCTTCCACGATTGTAGCAGACAGAGCCCGTCCCTGCAAACACGGATCAGATGTGCAGT
>CAYYHY010000183.1:0-5783 GCA_964471855.1 uncultured Oscillospiraceae bacterium
ACAGTCATAAAAGTTCAGGCGGATCCCGGCAGCCGGACGCTGCTGAAATCCGCCCTTCCGGAGCACAGACTCCGGTCAGTCAATACAGAGGAGGTGAAGGGGCGGCTCCTTTCCCGGCAGAGCCGGGAGCACCGCCGCCCCGCAGAATATGAACATTCCCAGCACTCTGAAGTACAGCAAAACCCACGAGTGGGTACGCATTGAGGACGGCATCGCCGTCGTCGGCATTACGGACTACGCCCAGGACGCTCTGGGAGATGTGGTCTTTGTCAATCTGCCCGAACCCGGGGACAGCGTCACAGCCGGAGACAGCTTCGGCGACGTGGAGTCCGTCAAGGCGGTCTCTGACCTGATCTCCCCCGTCAGCGGCACCGTATCGGAAGTGAACGAGGAACTGCTGGACACCCCCGAGGCTCTGAACCAGGACCCCTACGGCGCCTGGATCATGAAGGTGGAGGACATCACCGGTCAGGAGGACCTGCTGGACGCCGACGCCTACGAGGAGCACTGCGCCAGGGAGGAACAGAAATAAGATGGGAAGCTATGTGCCTTCCACCCCCGCCCAGCGGCAGGAGATGCTGGAGGCCATCGGACTGAAGGACTTCGGGGACCTCTACCAGGACGTTCCCCAGTCCATCCGTCTGACGGAGCCTCTGAACCTGCCGGAGGGGAAGAGCGAGCTGGAAGTCCGGCGCATCATGAGCGCCATGGCGGCGAAAAACCGCACCTTCTCCACGGTTCTGCGGGGGGCCGGGTCCTATGACCACTACATCCCCAGCATTGTAAAGTACATACCCGCCAAGGAGGAGTTCCTCACCGCCTACACCCCCTACCAGGCGGAGATCAGCCAGGGCATCCTCCAGTCCATCTTTGAGTACCAGACCATGATCTGCGAGCTCACAGGCATGGACGTATCCAACGCCTCCGTCTACGACGGGGCCGCCGCCTCCGGAGAGGCAGCCGCCATGTGCCGGGACCGGAAGCGCCGTGTGACCCTGATCTCCGGCGCCGTGCACCCGGACACCATCGCCGTGGTCCGCACCTACTGCTACGGCACCGGCGACGAGCTGCGGGTCATCCCTGTCAGGAACGGCACCACGGATCTGGAGGCTCTGCAGCAGATGCTGACGCCCGATGTGGCCTCTGTACTGATTCAGCAGCCCAACTTCTACGGTCTCTTCGAGCAGGGGGAGGCCATCGGAAAGATGGCCCACCAGGCCGGCGCCCAGTACATCATGAACTGCAACCCCATCGCCCTGGCTGTCATGAAGACACCCCGCGCCTGCGGGGCGGACGTGGCCGTAGGCGAGGGGCAGCCCCTGGGTCTTCCCATGGGCTTCGGCGGTCCCTACCTGGGCTACATGGCATCCACCAGCAAGCTCATGCGGAAGCTCCCCGGCCGCATCGTGGGGGAGACGGTGGACGGTCAGGGAAAGCGCGCCTATGTTCTCTCCCTCCAGGCCAGAGAGCAGCACATCCGCCGGGAGAAGGCCAGCAGCAACATCTGCTCCAACGAGGCCCTGTGCGCTCTGACGGCGGCGGTCTACATGTCCGCCATGGGTCCGGAGGGCATGGCCCAGGCGGCACGCCAGTCCATGGCCAAGGCCCACTACCTGGCAGACACCCTCAACGCCATTCCCGGGGTGAAGCTGCGCTGGGACGGTCCCTTCTTCCACGAGTTTGTCACCGACCTGCCCCGCAGGGACGAGGTCCTGACCGCTCTGGAGGATGCGGACATACTGGGAGGTCTGCCTCTGGAGGACGGAGGCGTCCTGTGGTGCGCCACGGAGAAGGCCTCCCGGGAGGCCCTGGACAAAGCCGCTTCCATTGTCAGGGAGGTGCTTGCGTGATGAAGCTGATATTCGAGAAGAGCGTACCCGGCCGCCGCTGCGCCATCCTTCCCCCCTGCGATGTCCCCGAGGTCTCCCTGCCTGAGGACCTTGCCAGGGAGGAGGCACCCTGCCTGCCCGAACTGAGCGAGACGGAGCTGTCCCGGCACTATACGGAGCTGTGCCAGCAGGTCCACGGGGTCAACTGCGGCTTCTATCCCCTGGGTTCCTGCACCATGAAGTACAACCCCAGGATCGACGAGGAGATGGCCGCCCTGCCCGGCTTTACGGACATCCACCCTCTGGCCCCCGCCCACACTGTGGAGGGCTGCCGGGAGGTGCTGGACACCGCTTCCAAGTACCTGTGCGAGATCTCCGGCATGGACGCCATGACCTTCCAGCCGGCTGCCGGGGCCCACGGGGAGTTTACCGGGGTCATGCTGATCAAGCAGTACCACGACAGCAGAGGCGATACAAAGCGCCGCAAGATCATTGTTCCCGACTCCGCCCACGGGACGAATCCCGCCACCGCCGCCATGTGCGGCTTCCAGGTGGTCAACATCGCCTCCGGTCCCGACGGCTGTGTGGACCTGGAGGCCCTGAAGGCCGCCCTGGGGGATGACACCGCCGGTCTCATGCTCACCAACCCCAACACGGTGGGCATCTTCGACCCCGGCATCCTGGAGATCACCCGTCTGGTCCACGAGGCCGGCGGTCTGTGCTACTACGACGGGGCCAACCTCAACGCCGTCATGGGCATCGCCCGCCCCGGGGACATGGGCTTTGACTGCGTACACATGAATCTCCACAAGACCTTCGCCACCCCCCACGGGGGCGGCGGACCCGGCGCCGGCGCCGTAGGCTGCCGGGAGTTCCTGGCTCCCTTCCTCCCCGCCTCCGCTCTCATGGACGGAGGGGACAGGATCCAGGTCCGCAGCTTTGCCGGCAACTTCCTGGTGGTGGTCCGGGCCCTCACCTATATCCTGACCCTGGGGAAAGAGGGCATCCCCGAGGCCGCGGAGAACGCGGTCCTCAACGCCAACTACCTGATGCGGAAGATCCAGGGTGCCTTTGAGCCCGCCTACGACCGCATCTGCATGCACGAGTTCGTGCTGGACCTCTCCTCCCTGAAGAAGGAGACCGGGGTTACCGCCCTGGACGTGGCCAAGTCCCTTCTGGACCGGGGCATGCACCCGCCCACCATGTACTTCCCCCTCATCGTCCACGAGGCCCTGATGCTGGAGCCCACCGAGACGGAGAGCAAAGAGACCCTGGACGAGGCGGCAGAGACCTTCCGCGTGCTCTGCGAACTGGCCCATGAGCATCCCGAACTGATGCATACTGCCCCCCATACAACACCCATCGGCAGGCCGGACGAGGTAAGAGCCTCCCGCCACCCGGTGGTGCGCTGGGAGAAGCCGCAGCAGCCCGCCTGCTGAGGTCTCCGGCGTTCTCTGCCCTCCGGGCTTCCCTGCCGCTGCGGCGGACCCGGAGGGCCATCTCATATCCATGCGCCTGCGGGCGCGGAAAGGATCAGCCATGTCAGACTTCCATCTGATTGTCATCGGCGCCGGACCCGGCGGATACAACGCCGCCCTCCGGGCCGCAGAACTGGGGCTGAAAACAGCCGTGGTGGAGAGCCGCGAGGCCGGCGGCACCTGTCTCAACCGGGGCTGCGTCCCCACCAAGACCCTTCTTCACGCCTCCCAGGTGTACCAGGAGATCCGCAGCAGCGCATATACCGGCATCACCGCCGGGGAGGTTAAGCTGGACCTGGAGGCCCTCTTCGCCCGCAAGCGGGAGGTGGCGGAGAAACTCTCCGCCGGGGTCCTCTCCCTTCTGAAGAGCGCCGGTGTGGCCTGGATTCCAGGAACCGCCACGGTGCCAGGTCCCGGCACCGTCCATGTGGAGGGTCCGGAGGGAAGCCGGGATCTGACGGCAGACCATATCCTCATCGCCACCGGCTCTGTCCCTGCACGTCCTCCCGTGCCCGGACTGGATCTCCCCGGGGTGCTCACCTCCGATGACCTGCTGGAGGGCAGCGACCATCTGTTCAGGTCCATCGTCATCATCGGGGGCGGTGTCATCGGGGTGGAGTTTGCCACCTTCTATGCAGATCTCGGCTGCCAGGTCACCGTACTGGAGGGACTTCCCCGCCTCCTCCCCGCCATGGACCGGGAACTGGGTCAAGGGCTTGCCCAGATCCTCAAGAAACGTGGCGTAAAGGTGCAGACCGGCGCCATGGTGGAGAAAGTGGAAGAGACGGAAGACGGTCTGACTGTTACATACGGGGTAAAAAACAGCCATGCCTCAGCCTCCGGTGAGGCGGTGCTGTGCGCCGTGGGCCGTGCCCCCTTCTGGTCCCATGTGTTCCCCGGGGACTTCCGTCCCCAGGCTGCAGGCCGTGCCATCCAGGTGGACGAAGCCTTCCGCACCTCTCTCCCTGGTGTGTACGCCATCGGAGACGTCTCCTCCCGCATTCAGCTGGCCCATGTGGCCTCCGCCCAGGGCGTCGCCTGCGTAAACAGCATTGCCGGTGTGAAGAATACTGTAGATCTCAATGTAGTCCCCGCCTGCGTCTACTGCCGCCCGGAGATCGCCAGCGTGGGGATGACAGAGCAGGAGGCGAAGGAGGCCGGCATTCCTGTAAAGGCAGGCAAGTGCGTCCTCTTCAGCAACGCCCGCACCATGATCCTGAACAGCGACCGCTCCTTCATGAAGGTGCTGGCCCGCAGCGACACCCGGGAGATTGTAGGGGCCCAGCTCATGTGCCCCAGTGCCACGGACATGATCTCCCAGCTGGCCCAGGCCATTGCGGGGCACCGCACCGTCGAGGATCTGCTCCTTGCCATGCGCCCCCACCCCACCTTTGAGGAGGGTCTCGGGGACGCCCTGAAGGACCTGCAGAAGAAGCTGGGCTGACCAGTCCGGAAGGAGGAGAAACCCTTTGAACGAACCGAAGCTGAACCGGTATCTGGAGACAGAGAGCACAGACCCCGCCTGGAACCTGGCCTTTGAGGAGACAGTCCTGCAGACCTGCCGCAAAAATGACATCTTCATGCTCTGGCAGAACGACCCCTCTGTCATACTGGGGATGAACCAGAATGCAGAGGCAGAGATAAACCGTGAATTTATAAAGGAGCACAGTATCCAGGTGATCCGCCGCTCCACCGGGGGCGGAGCCGTATATCACGACCATGGCAACCTGAACTTCTCCTTCTTTGTCGATGCAGGTCCCAGCCTGAAGGAGGACCAGGCCGCTCTGAACGCCCCCCTGATCCGCGCCCTTCAGGACCTGGGGCTGGATGCCCATGCCTCGGGGCGCAACGACATCCTGGCGGGAGACCGGAAGATCGCAGGCACCGCCTCCCGCAGTCTCAACGGCCGCCTCCTCCACCACGGCTGCATCCTCTTCGATGTGGACCTGGACATGATGGAGGGCGCCCTCCAGCCGGACCCGGAGAAACTTAAAGCACGGGGGGTAGCTTCCGTGCACAGCCGGGTAGCCAATGTCCGCACCCTCCTGAAGGAACAGGGGCGGGACATGGACGTGGCAGCATTCAAGAACTTCCTGAAATCCTCTCTGGGGGAGCATGCCCGGCAGCTCGAGCTGGGCCCCGCCCAGCTGAACCGGGTCAGGCAGCTGAAGGAGTCGAAATATGACATGGATAACTGGAACATTGGCACCGCTTCCCCGGACACTCTGACTGTACGCGGGCGCTTCCCTGCAGGCAGTCTGGAGATCCGCATCAGGGTGATCCGTGACCGCATCGGCTGGGCTGAGTTCTACGGCGACTTCCTCTCCCAGCGCCCCGTTGCACCCCTGGCGGAGGCCCTCGTGGGCTGCCCTCTGAACCGGTCCCGCGTCCAGGGTGTCCTGGACTATTTCCCTGTAGAGGACATGTTCGGCGGCATCACTAAGCAGGAGATCCTGGACCTGATCTTCTCGGCAGT
>CAYYHY010000184.1:0-5779 GCA_964471855.1 uncultured Oscillospiraceae bacterium
TCGCCGGGGTGGACCGGGTCATCGCCGTGGGCGGCGCCCAGGCGGTGGCGGCCCTCACCTACGGGGCAGGCTTCATTCCCAGAGTGGACAAGCTGGTGGGTCCCGGCAATGCCTTTGTGGCGGCTGCCAAGAGGCTGGCCTACGGCACCCTGGACATCGACATGGTGGCGGGCCCCTCCGAGGTGCTGGTGATCGCCGATGCGGCGGCGGATCCCCGCTTTGTGGCGGCGGACCTGCTGGCCCAGGCGGAGCACGACCGCCTGGCCTCTGCGGTGCTGGTAACCGACAGCGAGACCCTGGCGGAGGCGGTGGACGCGGAGCTGTCCCGGCAGCTGGGGCGGCTCAGCCGCAGCGAGATTATCAGGGCATCCCTGACAGACTTCGGCTGCGCCATTGTCTGCCGCAACCTGGAGTCCTGCATGGAGATCGCCAACCTGATCGCGCCGGAGCACCTGGAGATCATGACGGAGGACCCGAAGAGCCTCCTGCCCCTGGTAAAGAACGCCGGAGCCGTGTTCCTGGGTGCCTGGAGCCCGGAGCCCCTGGGGGACTACATGGCAGGACCGGACCACGTGCTGCCCACCAGCGGCACCGCCCGCTTCTTCAGCCCCCTGTCCGTGGACGCCTTCTTAAAGACCATGAGCGTGGTGGACTTCGGACGGGACACCCTGCGGCCCCTGGCGGGGGAGATCATCACCCTGGCGGAGGCGGAGAAGCTCACCGCCCACGCCAACTCCATCCGCGTCCGCTTCACCCCCGGGGCGGAGCAGGACGAGCAGCGGCGGCAGGCACGGATCAGCCAGCTGCAGGCGGCCATCGACAAGTGCGCCGCGGAGGTCAGCACCCTGGAGGAGCAGCTGAAGGCCATCCGCTCCGAGGAGGCCCGGCTGCCGGAGGGGGCTCTGGCCTGGAACGAGAAGCTCAGCTCCATGAGCGGGGACTTCGGCCGGGAGGAGGTCCAGTACAGCTGGGCGCTCCACAGCTTCACCCTGGTGCTCTATGCCGGGGAGGAGAAGGGCGGCGCCTATGAGAAGCGCACCGAGCTCTCCCAGGAGGACGCCTTTGACATGCTGGCCGGGGATGCTCTGAACCGGGCGAAAGAGATCCGGGAACTGGAGCAGGCTGCCGGGAGCGCCGGCAGCGGCCGGGAGCAGGAGCTGAAGGAGAAGGGGAGCATCATCCGCCGCCGTCTCTACGGGGAGCTGGCGCCGGAGCTCACCGCTCTGCGGAAGAAGCTGGAGGAGCTGAAGATGGGGCGTACGGAGAACGCCTGAGGATGCAGGAGGACGCCATGCGCACAGCTGCAGTTACAAGAAACACAAAGGAGACACAGATCTCCCTGGCTCTGAACCTGGACGGGGGCGAGGTGAAGATCGACACGGGCATCGGGTTTTTCAACCACATGCTCACCGCCCTGGCCTTCTACGGGGGCTGGGGTCTGGAGCTCACCGTCCATGGAGATCTGGAGGTGGACGGTCACCACACGGTGGAGGATACCGGCATCGTACTGGGTCAGGCACTGAAAGAGGCCCTGGGGGACCGGAAGGGGATCCGGCGCTACGGAAGCGCATATGTTCCCATGGACGAGGCCCTCTGCTTCACCGCCCTGGACTTCTCCAACCGGCCTTACCTGGTATTTGACGCCCCCATGCCCCAGGGCATGATCGGCAGCTACGACTCCTGCCTGACGGTGGAGTTCATGCGGGCCCTGGCCATGAATGCGGGGCTCACCCTCCACCAGAAGTGCCTGTACGGGTCCAACGCCCACCACATCACGGAGGCCCTGTTCAAGTCCCTGGGCTTCGCCGTGAAGGAGGCGGTGCGCCGGGAGGGGGACGCCGTCATGTCCACCAAGGGGGTCATCTGAGACTTCCGGAGGGGAGCAGTCCGGTCTTCCCCCGGCAAAGTGGCGGAAATCCCCGGGAGCGGCCGGATTCCGACCGGTTTTTATCTGTTTTTAATAATTTGTTTACTGTTCTGAGACCGGAGACTGGCGTCTCCGGTCTTGCAAATATCCGAGGGATGTGTTTAAATTTATGAGCTATACAGCTGTAACTGACTACGGTGCGGGGAACCTGAAGAGCATCTCCAACGCCTTTGCCTATCTGGGGCTGGAGACACGGATCACGGGGGACCCGGCGGAGCTGGAGATGGCGGACGCCGTCATCGTCCCCGGGGTAGGGGCCTTCCCGGACGCAGCAGACAGGCTCAGGGCCTCCGGTCTGGACCGGGCGGTTCTGGAGCAGGGAAAGCGCAAGCCGGTGCTGGGCATCTGCCTCGGCATGCAGATGCTGCTGGAGCGGGGGGAGGAAGTGCGCCCCTGCGCCGGACTGGGTGTGGTGAAGGGCCGGGTGGCCCGGATCCCCACTTCCCTCAAGCTCCCCCACATCGGCTGGAACAGCCTCACATTTCCTATCCCGTCCCCTCTCTTTGCAGGTCTGGATGAGGGGACCATGGTATACTTTGTACACTCCTTCTCCGCCCAGGATACGGACCCCTCCCAGGTGACGGCTCTGACGGACTACGGAGTTCCCGTGACGGCGGCGGTCCAGAGCGGGAACTTCTACGGCTGCCAGTTTCACCCGGAGAAGAGCGGAGAGGCAGGCCTGCAGATCCTGCGAAACTTTGCTGCCCTGAACCGGTAGAGCGGAACCGGCCGGGGCGGCCGGATCGGGGGGACTGGAATGAACCCGGAGGACAGAGAACGGAAAAGAGAGACAGGAGAGGACCTGACGGCAGGTCTCATCGTCTGGGACATTGAGAGCGCAGAGGAGCCGGAGCAGGAGCGCCGGCAGAGCTCCGGGAAACGCAGCAGACAGACGGAGGCGGACTCCCGGCAGCAGCAGGAGAGACGGCAGAGAAAGACGGAGCAGAAATCCGGACAGGAGCCGGAGAGGCAGCGCAGACAGACAGAGCGTGTCTCCCGGAAAGAGAAGGAGCGGAGAGTGCAGCGGGCCCGGGAGAAGGCCCGGGGCTGGGACTGGGAGTGGGACCCGGAACACAGGGAGTCTGAGGGCAGACGGCGCATCCCCGTCCATCTGCCGCCCCTGAACCTGGAGACGGTCCTGCGCCTGGGGTTCCTTCCCTTCCTCATCTTCTGGCTGGAGCTGGTGCTCCACATCCGCATGGGGGAGCACCTGGGCCACATCGTCATCTGGTTCCTCTTCTCCCTCTCGGCGGGCTTCCTCCTCACCGTCCCCACCCTTCTGTTCAAACGGAAGGTGAACCGCCTGATCCTGCGGATCATCTCCTTTGTTCTTCCCTTTGTATACACGGTGGAGATGATCGCCAAGACCATCCTCACCTCCTACTACCCCCTGAGCTTTCTGGGCACGGCGGCGGGGAACCGGCTGACGGACTACCTGGACGTCATCCTCCCCACCACCTTCCGCATGCTTCCGGCGGCCGTTCTTCTCTTCCTCCCCTCCCTGGCCCACATGCTGGTGCTGAAAAACCCGGTGCTGCACAGGCGGAAGAGCATCAACGTGGCCGTCACGGCCCTGGTTCTGTTCCTGGTGTTCCACATCCTGGGTCTGGGGGCCGTGCATCTGCCCTGGAAGGGGGACCTGACCCCGGCGGATCTGTACAATACGGACACCGACCTGGACGAGCAGGTGGAGCAGTTCGGACTCCTGTCCATGCTGCGCCTGGACGTGAAGCACATGTTCCTGAAGCCCGCGGTCCGGGAGGGGGGCTTCGACTTCGGAGACGGGAGCACCAGCAGCAGCGCATCCGGCTCCGCCAGCACCCCGGAACCGGAGGAGCCGGCGACCCAGTACGGGGACAACGTCATGGACGTCAACCTCAGCTCCCTGAGAAACACCTCCGGGGATGAGGACTTCCAGTGGCTGTGCGACTTCTTCAACAGCGTGGAGCCCACCAAGAAGAACCAGTACACGGGCATGTTCAAGGACTACAACGTCATCTTCCTGACCCTGGAGGGCTTCACCGGCTACGCCATCAGCCAGGAGCTGACCCCCACCCTCTGGCGCCTCACCCACGAGGGCTTCCACTTCAACAACTTCTACACCGCCCTCCACTTTACCAGCACCTCCGGCGGGGAGTGCCAGAACCTGCTGGGCATCTACCCCAAGAACGGGGCCCCGGCCACCCTGCCGGAGACCGGCAATCTGGGCACCGACCTCTACTTCAGCCTGGCCCAGCAGACAAAGCGCCTGGGCTATGAGGTGCTGGGATACCACGCCAACTCCGACATGTACAACCGCTCCAAGTCCCACCCCAATCTGGGCTATGACTGGCATCAGTTCGGGATGGGCTTTGACGGCCTGGAGCTGACGGACAGCGGGGAGCTGGAGTGGCCCCAGCGGGACAGCTGGATGATCGAGGCCAGCGTCGACGACTTCATCCACAGCAGCAGTCCCTTCCATGTGTACTACCTGACCATCTCCGGCCACATGCCCTACTCGGACAACCGCATCGTCAGGAACTACGAGAGCACGGTCCGGAACCTCCCCTACAGCGAGACCACCCAGAACTACATCGGCACCGCCCTGGAGGTGGAGAAGTGCTTCTCCACCCTGCTGGAGAAGCTGCAGGAGGCGGGGAAGCTGGACAAGACCCTCATCGTTGCCTGCGCGGACCACATCCCCTACTTCGACCCCCAGGTCATCGAGGAGCTGGCGGGGCGCAGCTTCGGGGACTCCTCCAAGCTGGAGAACATCAAGGAGGAGGGGCTGGACTTCGACATCTACAAAAACAGCCTCATCATCTGGTCTTCCAGCATGGCGGCCAAGGGCATCTCCAATGTGGAGATAGACAAGGTATGCTGCCAGGTGGACATCCTGCCCACGGTCTCCAATCTGCTGGGGCTGGAGTACGACTCCCGCATGCTGGGGGGCACCGACATCCTCTCCGACAGCGAGGGCATGGTGATCTTCTCCTCCCGCTGCTGGAAGACAGACCGGGGACTGTACAACCGGTTCACCGGGGAATTTACCCCTGCACCCGGGGTCACCATGACGCCGGAGGAGCAGGAGGAGTATGTGTCCGACATGAAGAACCTGGCCGGCTGCCGCCTGCAGATGGCGGACCGGATTCTCAGCTGTGATTTCTACCACCGGGCGTTCAGCCGGTGAGCGGACCCCGTCCGGGGGGAAAGGAGCAACCTGATGATCATACTCCCTGCAATTGACCTCAAGGACGGGCGTCCGGTCCGCCTCCTGAAGGGGGACTTTGCCACCGTGCACCAGGTGGCGGACGACCCCGCTGAAGTGGCCGCTGACTTTCTGGCCTCCGGCGCCCGCTGGCTCCACATGGTGGACCTGGACGGGGCGAAAGACGGGAAGAGGCGCAACGGGGACATCGTCCGCTCCCTCACCGGCTCCGGTCTGAAGATCGAACTGGGCGGGGGGATCCGCTCCATGGAGGACCTGGAGGCGGTGTTTGCCATGGGGGTCACCCGGGCCGTCATCGGCTCCGCCGCTGTCAGCCATCCGGAGCTGGTGGACCAGGCAGTGAAGGAGTACGGGGAGCGCATCGCCGTGGGGGTGGACGCCCTGGACGGGAAGGTGCGCACCGCCGGCTGGGTGGAGGACTCCGGACTGGACTTCCTGGACTTTGCCAGGGACATGGAACAGCGGGGAGTCCGCACCCTCATCTTTACGGATATCGAGACAGACGGGGCCCTGACCGGTCCCAGCTGGCAGCGGCTCAGGCAGCTTCAGGAGGCCGTCTCCTGCCGCATCGTCGCCTCCGGGGGCGTCTCCTGCAATGAGGACATCCGCCAGCTGGCGCAGATGGACCTGTACGGGGCCATCAT
>CAYYHY010000185.1:0-5771 GCA_964471855.1 uncultured Oscillospiraceae bacterium
GAACAGAGAAAGAGTACCGCGCCGGGCGGTACTCCCTCTCAAAACCCCGGATAGGGCACCGGCATGTCACAGCCCTGCAATTCCGGCGGGCAGGGAACCTGACCTGTCCGCACCCGGTCCAGAAAATCCAGCATCTCCATGCAGGCCTTCTCGCTTTTGAAGCAGGGGTCACTGTGACCCGCTCTCTGCACAAATCTGGTCTGCACTTTTTCGGGTCCGTTCAGCTGCCGGTACCGCTCTGCAAACTCCCGGGTCAGGGTCCAGAGAAGCACTCTGTCCCCGGTTCCGTGGAGCAGGAACACCGGCGGCGCCCCCTCCCTGATCTGCATGGTGGGGGATCCTGCCCGGATCAGATCAGGATGAGCCATGATATCCTCCGTCCCCATAAGGACAGACTCCGCACAGTCCGGTCCCGAGCGCAGAGTGGCGGGCTCCAGTCCCTCGGCCTGGTACTCCTCCACACTGGCATTCAGACGGCAGCACGGGTAGACTGCCACCACGGCGGAGATGCGGGGACAGGGTCCCGGGGGATTCTCGATGTCGCAGCCGGGGTCACCCTCAGTCAGAGCAGTCATCAGAGAGAGATGCGCCCCGGAGGAGGAGCTCAGAAAGGCGATGAACCGGCAGTCCAGATTCAGCTCCTCCGCATGCGCCTGCAGATACCGCAGCAGGCAGCGGATCTCACGCACCTGGCCGGGGTACTTCAGATCCCGGCTGCTTGTGCAGGCCATGCTGACAAAGGCATATCCCCGGGCTGTGGAGACATGCACCTGCCGCCCCAGGTGCGCCGTAGACGGCGTGCCGTAGAACCAGGCTCCGCTGGCCACACTGACGATGACCGGAAAGGGACCGTCTCCCTCTGAGGGCCAGTACAGATCGAATGTCCCTGTCCTGCCCTCCGGAAAAGCGCAGGGAATGTTCATCCGCTTCCCCGGTATGTCGGAGGTGTCCAGTTTTCCCGGCGCTCGAACCTCATTCCTGAAGTCTTCCATCAGAGTCCTCCTGCTCCCTCTGCGCCTGATACGCGCGCACGAAGATGTCCATGAACTCCTGTGTATAGGTCGGGATATAGGCGCCCCGCCGGTAGAGAAGGCTGAACTCATACTTTGTCCCCGGCGCATCCAGAGCCAGGTAGCGGATGTTCTCCGCCCCCCGGATCCCGGCCAGGGGAACCTCCGGCGTGAAGGTGCACCCCAGGTCGTTGGCCACAGCCTCCAGAGCCCCCTCCAGGATGCTGGACTGCATGGAGATGGTGTAGTCCGCCCTGCTCCCCGACAGCACGCTGTCCGCAAACTGGCGGATGCGGTTGCGCCGCCCCAGCATGATGAATGCACTGCCTGACAGCTGCTCCGGCCGGATCACCGGATACCTGTACCCCCCGGTCCTGACGGCTCTTTCCAGAAGCGGGCTGTCTTTGTGGACAGCAAGCACATACTCCTCCTTCGCGATGGGGATGTACTCAAAGCAGTCCCTGCGTCTGGTCACATTGACAGCGATGCAGTCCAGCGCCAGCTGCTCCAGCTGCTCCTCCAGGTCCGTGCTGCTCATCTCGCTGATTGTAAGCGCCACATTCGGATACCGGCGCTTGAACTCCGGTATCACGGAAAAGAACGTAAACGGACGCCGGATGATCGGGATTCCCAGCCGCAGCCGGCCCCTGTCCGCCCGCGCAATATCCTCCAGCGCAGCCTTCATCTGCGACTGCAGCTCCATGATCCGCCTGGCATAGTCCAGGTAGCACTCGCCGGCGTGGGTCAGCTCCATCCGGTTGTCGATGCGCTGGAACAGAGAGATCCCCAGCTCCGCCTCCTCCTTCTGAAGGA
The DNA here is from genome assembly GCA_964471855.1 of uncultured Oscillospiraceae bacterium. Lineage (GTDB taxonomy): Bacteria > Bacillota > Clostridia > Oscillospirales > Oscillospiraceae > Lawsonibacter. The sequence continues at coordinate 1,824 of CAYYHY010000185.1, forward strand.
AGCGTGTCAGGGCAGGCTGCGACACACCCACACGGACGGCAGCGCCGGACAGTGTCTTCTCCTGCGCGATAGCAGAAACATACTCATATTCACGATGCGGCATGGCTGTCTCCTGTCAGAATTGGATTGATTCTTTCGGAATGCAAGTATACCAGCCCGGCTCCGCTTTTGCAACGGGAGGATTCCGGCCCGCCTGCGGAGACTGCAGCTTAACTTTTTTAAGCAGGGAAAAGTTCTGCTCCCCTCTCACAGTTACAGCTCTGCACACTGCACTCCTGATTTAAAAAGCAAAATACCTCATTTTGTTTAATATATTAAGGAAAACAGGGGAAGAACTTGAAATTTTTAGCTTGACAATATATCCTCTCCGTACTGAACACCGGTGGGGCAAATCATATCCGCTCTGCCGTCCGGTACAGAAAGCAGCCGTCTTCGCACGGCACAGCAGGCAAAGGAGGAAGTCGTTGAGCAGCAAGGCAAAAAGTCCCGTCAACACAGCGAAGTTTGTCATTTTGAACCTCGCCGGCATCTTCATGTTTTTCGTCACTGTGAACATCGGAGGCACCAGTTCCATCCCCGTGGACCACATAGTGACCTGGATCCGGTCAATTCCGTATTTCGAGCCTGTCTACGGAGCCGTCATTGTACTGACTGGCGCAGTCCTGCCCTTCCTCCGGAAGACCTGGAACAGGGACAGGGTCACCATGGTCTTCTCCCTTCTCAAGCTCCTGGCCATACCGGTCCTGATCGTCTGGCTCTCAAAGGCAGGCCCGGAGCGCTGGTTTGACGGCGACATGCTGCCTTTCATCTACGGGAAGGTTGTGATCCCGGTCACCTGTCTGGTTCCCGTGGGGGCAGTATTCCTGGCCTTTCTGATCAACTACGGCCTCATGGAATTCATAGGTGTTTTCCTGAGGCCAGTCATGCGCCCTGTGTGGAAGACCCCCGGGCGCTCCGCAGTCGATGCGGTGGCCTCCTTTGTCGGAAGCTACTCCGTGGGGCTGCTGATCACCAGCCGTGTATACAGGGAAGGCTACTACTCCACCAGGGAAGCCTGCATCATCGCCACCGGCTTCTCCACTGTATCCGCCACCTTCATGGTTGTGGTCGCCAAGACCCTGGGGCTTATGGACTGGTGGAATGTGTACTTCTGGTCCACACTGATCATCACCTTCGCCGTCACTGCCGTCACAACCCGTCTGTATCCCTTGAGCCGCAAGCCGGACACCGGGTACCAGGGCAGGGCGGTGATCCCCGAGCCCTCCACGGAGGACGGACTCTTCCAGACAGCTCTCAGAGAAGGTCTGGAGTCCTGCGCCAGGGCACCCGGCATCGGAAAGGGAATCGCGAAGAACTTCACCGACGGTCTGAACATGGCTCTGGGCATCGGACCCTCCCTCATGTCTGTGGGTTTCCTCGGTCTGCTGCTGGCAGAGTATACACCTGTGTTCGATGTTCTCGGGTACCTCTTCGTCCCCTTCGCCCTCCTGGCCGGCTTCGGCAGCGAAGCGGTGATGATGGGCAAGAGCTGTGCCATCAGCCTGGCTGAGATGTTTCTCCCCGCCAATATCGTCGCGGGTGCCTCTCCTGCGGCCCGGTATGTCACCGCAATTGTCTGCGTTGCAGAGATTCTGTTTTTCTCCGCCTCCATTCCCTGTGTCCTGGGAACAGACATTGACATCTCCCTGAAGGACATCCTCATCATCTGGGCAGAGAGGATTGTCCTCTCTCTGCTTCTCGCTTCCCTGACTGTCCGCCTGCTGTATCCCCTGCTGGGTGTCCCCCTCTAGGATCATCTGCAGACCGGCTGGTCTGACAGCAGAACGTCCGCTCACCTCTGCACATGTCCCCCGTGCAGCCGCTGAATGCAGAATGCAGCACAGGGGACCGGGACAGCCCCTTCCAGTCCTGCCTTCCGTCCGGCGGAAAACCCCGGTTAACGAAGCAGATTTTTGCTTTTCTGCAGGATCTGCTTCGTCAGCTTGACATGCATGGCGCGGACAGCTAAATTGAAGAGGGACGGAGGGATAAGGCATGGAACTCTACAGACGGGAAAACTACCTTCAGAGAATCCGCGGCTTCTACGATGCCGAGGACATCATCAAGGTCATCACCGGGGTGCGCCGCTGCGGAAAGTCCTGCCTGATGCAGACCATTGCTGAGGAACTGGAAGAGCGTGGTGTCCCGGCTGAAAACCTGATCTGGATGGATCTGGACCGGCGGGAGTTTCGTTCTGTCCGAACGGCGGAGCAGCTGGAGGAACGGATTCTGCAGCTGGGAAGTGCGGAAGGACGAAAGTACCTCTTTCTGGACGAGGTTCAGAATGTTAAGAATTTTGAGGAGACAGTAAACGGCTTCCGGGCGGAAGGGGGCTGGTCCATCTTCCTGGCCGGCTCCAATGCCTGTCTGCTCAGCGGCGAGATGATCACAAAGCTGACCGGCCGCTATCTGCAGTTTGAGATCTTTCCCCTCACCTTTGACGAGTATACAGGCATGAAACGGTTCTACGGGCTCAGCGGCAGTGCAGACCCATCTCCGGTCACGGAATTCACCCGCTTCCTCCGGGAAGGGGGATTTCCCGGCACAGTCTTTCTGGAGAGCCAGGAGGAACGGCAGACCTGGATCGAGGGGCTTGTCCGGGAGATCTTCGAGAAGGATATCCGCTCCCGGGTAAAGATACGGGAAAGAGCCACATTTGAGGCGGTCCAGAACTGGATGTTCCACAGCTGCGGGACCATGACCAGCATTTCCAGCCTCTGCAGTGATCTGCAGGCGAACGGAATCCGGATTACCCGAAATACGCTGTCCAGGTACCTGAGAATCCTTGCGGATGCCAGAATCCTGTATCCCTGCGACCGCTTCGACATGAAATCAAAGCGGTCTCTCAGCGGAGAAAGGAAATACTACCTGTCGGACCTCAGTTTCTGCTTTGCCGGAAGTACAGACCAGCGGATCAGCTATGGCGCTGCATTGGAAAATCTGGTGTACATTTACGCACGGGCCCACAGGTATTCCGTCTCTGTCGGAAGGATCGGAAATACGGAGTGCGACTTCATCCTCCGGGGCGGCACATCCCAGTATGCCTATGTACAGGTCTCCGCCACCATCGCTCTCTCCGAAGAGACAGAGGACCGGGAGTACCGCCCGCTGGAGAAGATTCGGGACAACTATCCCAAGTATGTGGCTACCCTGGATTCCCTGCTCCAGAAGAGAAACGGCATTGTACATGTCAATCTTGCTGACTTCATGCAGCGGGGAGAACTGTTCTGAGATCGGGGAGACCTGGATCATGCGGCAGGTCAGGAAGGAGTCTGATGACGACCGGCCGCCCTGACCCCAGAAGGATAGAAAGAAGCCTTGAAATCTCTCGATTTCAAGGCTTCTTCACTGTGGAGCTGCTGGGCAGATTCGAACTGCCGACCTCATCCTTACCAAGGATGCGCTCTACCTACTGAGCTACAGCAGCATAATGGCGACGCGGAAGGGACTTGAACCCTCGACCTCCGGCGTGACAGGCCGGCGTTCTAACCAACTGAACTACCGCGCCATCAGTACAGGAAAAATTGGCAGGGGCAGAAGGATTCGAACCCTCGGCACGCGGTTTTGGAGACCGCTGCTCTACCAGCTGAGCTATACCCCTGTATGGTGGGCCCTCGGGGACTCGAACCCAGGACCGGCCGGTTATGAGCCGGCTGCTCTAACCAACTGAGCTAAGGGCCCAGGTCAGCCGCAAACTTTCATGGAAAAGCGGCTTGCCGCCGTTTCTTACGACAAGCCGCTTATGGCTCCCCCAGTTGGACTCGAACCAACGACACCGCGGTTAACAGCCGCGTGCTCTACCGACTGAGCTATGGAGGAATATTGGAAGGCCTGGCTCGCGTCAAGCCTTCAATATGTTGGCATCACCTATTTTTCCGGTCCGTCTCCAGACAAGTATCTTCGGCAGAA
>CAYYHY010000186.1:0-5769 GCA_964471855.1 uncultured Oscillospiraceae bacterium
GGAGTCCGCGAAGGCCACGATGTAGTTGCGCATCATGGGCATGTCCACGACCTCGTCCACCAGACCGGCCTGGGCGCAGAACAGGGGCTTGGACTTGATCTCGTACTCGTCGATGAGGGCGTTCATCTTGTCGATGGTGGGCTGCAGATCCTTGCCGGCCTTCTGGTCCTTGGCCAGACGGCCCGTGTACATGGCGTTGGCTGCGGTCTTGCCGTTCATGACGTTGATCTCCGTGGCGGCGGTGCCCAGGGAGAAGGCGTTGTTGTCGTTGGCGACGGGGCCGCCCAGCACGTAGTGGGCAGCGGCGGTGCCGTGGCGGAGGGTGATCTCCATCATGGGCAGGTCGGTGCTCTGGATGGAGTAGATCAGGGACTGGCCCAGACCCAGCAGCTCGGCGACCTCGGCGTCGTCGCCCACGTCGATGCCGGTGGTGTCCTGGATCCAGACGATGGGGATGCGGTCACGGTTGCAGAGGGTGACGAACTCGCTCATCTTGATCAGGCCCTGGCGGTACAGCTTGCCGGCGGCGCCCATGGAGGTGCCGTACTTGGCGACCTTGTACTCCGGGTAGTTGGGGAATACGCCCATGCCGTCCTTGCCCTGCTGGTTGGCTACGAAGCCCACCAGGAGACCGTCGATCTTGCCGATGCCGGTGATCATCTCAGGGCCGTAGCCCTTCTTGTACTCCATGAACTGGCTGCCGTCGGTCAGGCGGCCCAGCACGCTGTACATGTCGTAGGAGCGGTTCTTGTTGTTGTTTACGATGTCGTACAGGTCGACGTCAGGAAGAGCCGGGGACTGGGGCTCGTCCACGCGGAAGAACTCCAGGTCATAGGTGGGCAGCATGTCCACGTACTTCTTGATGCCGGCGATGACCCCTTCCTGCTGGGTGTAGACCTCGCGGAAGAAGCCGGTCTGACCGAAGTGGATCTGCACGGAGCCGGGAGGATCTGCCCGCAGACCCTTGGTGGACTCGATCTGCTGCAGGGCGGTCTCCATGTCCACGTGGCGCTTGGGGTTCATGCCGCCCACGATGCCTGCGCCGCCTACGGCCATGTTGGCCTTCTCATGGGCGATGAGGATGGTGGGGGAGATGGAGTGGTAGCCGCCGCCGGCAGGGTTGGTGCCGTTGATGCCCACGATGACGGGGATGCCCATCTGGTTGAGCTCGGAGTTGCGGTAGAAGGGGGTGCCGCCGCCCCGGCGGTTGGGGAACACCTTCTCCTGGGCGTCCAGTTCCACGCCGGCGCACTCCAGCAGGTAGATCAGGGGGATGCGCAGCCGCTTCGCCGTGTCGCTGCCCCGCAGCAGGTTGTCAGCCTGGCCGGGCACCCAGGTGCCGGCGTGCTTCTTGTTGTCGGAGGCAATGATGCAGCACCACTTGCCGTTGACCCGGCCCAGGCCCTTGATGATGGAGGTGGTGCCGGTCTTGTTGTTTTCGGGATTGTACAGGCTGTTCAGAGGGCACCAGGTGCCGGGGTCCACCAGAAGGGAGACCCGCTGCATGGCGGTGAGCTGGCCGCGGGCATTGAGGGCCTCGTCGGACTTGCCGTTCTTCAGACCCTCCACGATGTGGGCGTGGATATCGTCCTCAATGGCACGCAGTTCCTCTGCATTGGCGGGATTGGGACGCACCGGCTTGTTCCCGATGACAGGCATGTTCTGGAAATAGCCGGGCATGGAATAGTTACCCAATGTCAGTTCCTCCTAACTGTGTCAGGTATTGTCAGATGCCCCTGCCTGGCCCGGAGGGCGGGCAGGGGCGGGGGAATTACTCCTTGGGGACCTTGATGAAGGCCTGGCCGGGGTCGATCTCCTCGCGGATGATGCGGATGATCTCCGGAGAGGGACCCTCGAAGAGCTCGGCGCGGGACACGTCCACCTCGAACCCGGTGTTCTCCTGGACCATCTCGGGGGTGGAGAACGGATAGTAGTAGGCCAGGTACATGCGCTTGGTCTCTTCGTCAAACTTCATGATGCCCAGGTCGGTAACCACCATCTGGGGACCGCGGTTGCCGGGCAGGCCGGCGCGCTCGCGGCCGCCGGGGCCGTCCATCCAGCCGCAGGAGGTGATGTAGTCGGTCTTCTCCATGAAGCGGCGCTTCTGGTGCTGCATCATGATGATGGTGTTGCAGAAGGTGGCGATGCCGTTGGCGCCGCCGGAGCCGGTGAAGCGGGTCTGGGGCTTCACATAATCGCCCTTGCCGTAGATGCAGGTGGAGTTGACATTGCCGAAGGGGTCGATCTGGGCGCCGCCGATGAAGGCGATGAGCCGGTCCTCGTCGTGGAGCCACTCGTTGGCCTCGAAGCCGATGAAGCGGATGTTGGGCCACTGCACGGCGCAGTGGGCCATGAAGCGGTTGTCGCCTACGGAGCGGGGGACCTCCACAGGGTCGCAGTCCATGAGGCCGCTCTCCACGATGGGGTGGCAGGAGGGGCACACAACCCGCTTGGCGAGGGATGCGCCGATCAGGGGCAGGCCGGTGCCGACAATGACAATCTGGTCCTCCTTGATGCTGCGGGCGATGGCGTAAGCCTGCATCTCCTGCTTGGTGTACTTTGTATAGTCAGCCATTTTGAAAACCTCCCTGCATTGTATGTCAGTTGCGGACGGCGTAGCCCAGGTGGGGGGCGTTGCGCAGAGCCAGCAGGCGGGATCCGCCCACCTTGTCCAGCAGCTCGTCGTTGTCCTTCACGCTGTAGACCCACTTCTGGACATAGTCGGCGAAGGTCTCGGGCACAGCGGTGCCGGCCTCGGCATCCTCGGCCGCCTTCTGGGCGGCGGCAGCGGCGGCAGCCAGCTTTGCGTCATCCGGCTTCTTCTCAGCGGCGGCGGCAGCCTTGGCGGCGGCCTTCTTCAGCTGGGCCACGGCGTCGGCGGCATCCTGGTAGCGGGAAGCCCTGTCGTACTCCTTGAGAGCGTCGGGGTCGTTGTCATAGTAGTTGTAGCACTGGGAGGGCCATGCGCCGTAGGGGGCATGGACAACCGCGCTCACGCACTGACCGAAGACCTTGTTCTGGGTGGGATCCCGGCGGATCCACTCGTCGCTGACCAGCTCCTCGCAGGTGACGATGACCTTGCGGGCCGCCACGGCGATGTCCACATCGTGGAACTCGTCGCCCTCGATGATGCAGGTGCCGTCGGGGGAGGCCTTCTGCACGTGGATGACAGCGGTGTCCAGCCTGGGGACGGGGACAGCCACGACCTTCTCGCCGGGGCAGAAGGGGTTCTCCATCTCCACGCACTTCAGGTCGTCCACCTTGTCCAGGGTCTTGCGCTGCTCCTCGCTGATGCCCCAGTACTTGGTGAGGCCGGAGCCGTTCATCAGGCGCACGGGGAGGAAAGGCAGGCCCAGGGATGCGGCGTGGAGCTGCAGCATCAGAACGTCCTGGGAGTAGTCCTCATAGACAAGCTCTCCCTTCTCAATGGCGGCGCGGAACCGGCGGGACACGTTGGTGTAGCCGGAGTTGGCGGTGTAGCAGTTGATGTATGCCTTGACGCGCCCCTCGCCGATGAGCATGTCCCAGTCGCCTCCGGCGGGACCCGCCCAGACGGTGAAGTCCGTCTGCCCCTGGCGCAGGATCTCTCCCACTACGGCATAGGGCTTCCGGTTTGTGGTGAATCCGCCGAAGCAGATGCAGTCTCCGCTCTCGACGAACTTCGCCACCGCGTCATGCAGGGAATAGACTTTGTTCATGAATAAAACCCCCATTACAGTGTCTCAGTCTGTGCGCGCCCTGCCTCTGCATTTCCATGGGCCGCAGAGCAGTCCGCGTTCTGTCACTGTGTATGATACCATAAGGGCTGAAAATAGTCTATCTCAAAATACTCATATAGTTTGCGTTTTTTGACCTCAGGTGCTAGAATGGATGAGCCGCCGCAGGGCGGCAGGACGTTTCTGACAGGAGGGCCGGCATGGACAGAATCGACTTCAATCTCTCCCTGAACCAGAACGACAGCTGGAACATGAGCCGGCTGCACTTCCATGACTACGCGGAACTGCTCCTGCCTCTGAGCAGCCCCGGCAAGATCTTCGTCAGCGACAAGATATATCCCCTGGAGGCGGGGACGCTGTACCTCATCGGCGAGCGGACCCTGCACCGCACCATCGCCAGCGGCACCCACGAGCGCTACGTGCTCCACATCAGCCCCGCCACCCTGGAGGCCCTGTCCACCCCCCGGACGGACTTCACCCGGCTGGGGACCTCCCCCTTCCGGGCCGCCAGAATGACGGAGGAGGAGGGGGAGAACATCACCCGCCTGTTCCAGAATCTGGAACAGCTTCCGGAGGACGGGGAGTACGGCGCCGACATCCGCCGCATCATCGCCCTGCTGGAGCTGCTGCTGGCGGCGGCCCCCCTTCTGCAGACGGCGGACGCCGGGGAGTGCATCACCAACCGGGAGTTCACCCGGGTGGCTCCCATCCTGGACTACATCCAGCAGCACCTGACGGAACCCCTGAATCTGGAGGGCATCGCTTCCAGATTTTACCTGAGCAAGCACTACCTGTGCCGGGTGTTCAAGGCGGCCACCGGCTACTCTGTGAAAGAGTACATCATCCACAACCGGATCCGGGAGGCCCAGCGGCTCCTGCGGGAGGGCGCCGGGGTCCAGGAGGCGGGGGAGCGGGCCGGCTTCACCGACAACTCCTACTTCATCCGCACCTTCGGCAGCCTCACGGGCACCTCCCCGGGCAGGTATGCCAGGGAATACCAGGCCAGCGACGAGGTGCTGGTCCGGGAGGACCTGCGCCGGGCCGGTCTGCAGCAGACCGTGGAGGGGCAGGGCGCCCTGAAGGACGGTGCATCCTGATGGCGGTGAATACAGTCGTCGATCTGCACTGCGACACCCTGACCCGAACCGCCCCCGGGGCGGACAGTCTCAACTCCCCGGGATCCCACTGGTCCCTGGACGCCGTGCCGGCGGGGACCCGGTGGTGCCAGTGCTTTGCCGTCTTTATCCCGGACACCCTGAAGGGGGCGGAGGCGGAGAAGTACTTCGATGTCTGCAGCGCCAGCTTCTTCCGCCAGACGGAGGAGGTCTTCCCGGAGCGGATGCGCCGCTGCACCGGGCTGGCGGACATCCGCGGGGCCTGGGAGCAGGGGAAGACGGCAGCCCTTCTCACGGTGGAGAACGGCTCGGTTCTGAACGGCAGACTGGACCGGGTGGAGCTGCTGCGCAGACGGGGCGTCTGCGCCCTGACCCTGACCTGGAACGGTCCCAACGAGCTGGGCTCCGGCCACGGCACGGAGGGAGGTCTGACTTCCTTCGGCCGGGACGCGGTGCGGGAGCTGGAGCAGGCGGGGATCCTCTGCGACATCTCCCACCTCAATGACCGGGGGGTGGAGGATTTCCTGGATGCGGCCGCACGGCCCTTCCTGGCCACCCACTCCAATGCCCGCTCTGTCTGCGGTCACAGGCGGAACCTGCCGGACGCCGTGATCCGGGAGATGGTCTCCCGCCGCTGTCTCATCGGCCTCAACTTCTATGAGTGCTTCCTCCGGGACGGGGGAACCGGTGCCGGGCTGGAGGACCTGTTCCTCCACACCGCCAGGTTCCTGGAGCTGGGTGCGGAGCGCTGCCTGGCCCTGGGCTCCGACTTTGACGGGGCGGAGATCCCGGACTGCCTGGCCGGACCCGGCCGGGTCCTGGAGGCGAAGGAGTACCTCGTCTCCCGGGGCGTGAGCCGGGAGGAGGCGGAGCGGATCTTCCACGGCAATGCGGAGGATTTCTTCGCAGAGAACCTTCCATGACAGAATCTGCAGCAG
>CAYYHY010000187.1:0-5749 GCA_964471855.1 uncultured Oscillospiraceae bacterium
GCGGTTGTCTCCATAGCAGTGCTGGGCATCATCGCAGGTCCCCTGGGTTCCATCCTTGTGGGAGGAGTGCGTATGAACGCCGCCGCCGAAGACACTTCCAGAGCCTGCATGGAGGTGTCCAGCGCCGTGGCGCAACTGATGGCAGGGGTTTGAGGAGCACTGAACAGTAACGAGACGGGCATTAAGCGGGTCAAGGCTGTTACGTACATCCACACTGCCATGCCGGAGGGAGGCAGCTGACATGAAGAGCCGGAAAGCGGGATTCACCCTGGTGGAGCTTGTCGTTGCCATGATGTGCACGTCCATCGTCTTCATGGCGGCGGACACGTTCCTCCTCTCCTGTCAGAGAATCGGTTTGGCCGCCATGAAAACCTCATCCCAGGAAGAAAAGGTCAGCATGGCTGCGGCCGCACTGCAGATCGTCGTGGAAGAGGGCGGGGTGCATGCAGATGGCGACAAGCTGCTGAACAGTGAAGAAAGAGAGATCCCCCTGCCGGAGGGGATCACGATACTTAAGATTATTCCGGAAGAAGAGAACCCGCATCTCCTGACCGTCTCCTTTAAGGCGGACGAGCAGAAGTATGTGATGAAGGCCTGCCGGCGGGTGACTGAAGACCCGCCGTCGGACTGAACTCCCGGCGCCGGCTGCAGCCGGGAGGATTTCTTTGAGAGCAGCCGCAGAAAGAAAAGGAGGAAAACTGCCGTGAGAAGCATCAGGAAGAGCCGGCAGGACCGGGCAGGATTCACCCTGGTGGAGCTGATTGTGGTGATTGTGATCCTGGGCATCCTTGCCGGGGTCGCATACGGTGGCTATACCCAGTACATTGAGCATGCCAGACGTGCAGGGGATGAAGAGTACATCGGAGCGGTGAACGAGGCCCTTGCCGCCGCCTGCCAGGAGCAGGGGGTTGACACCGTGAAGCTTCGCCCTGGCGCAGCAGAAGTAAGCTGGATTGACACTGATTCTGAATCTGATGCCAAAACTGATCTGACAACGCTGACACTGCATGGAGACGAAATCTCCCTCAGTTCGACTACGTATGATGACGTCAAGTCATCATTTGAGAATTTATTTGAAAATACAGACGGCAACAGCGAAATGAAGCTGAAGTATTACAAATCAACAGATATCATATTTTTGGGCAAGGGGAAGATGTTTGTAGGTACTGACAGTGCTGGAGCCAGGAAAGAACAGATATGGGGCCAGTCAGGCTTCAGTGAGAATCCGGAGCAGCTGAAGGAGGCCGCCTCTTCACTGAAAAATTTCTTTGAAAGTGCAACAAGTTCATATATTCCAGAAAGCACAACGATTGAAGATGCATTAAAAAACCTTCCTGCCGCGGCCGACGAAGTTAATTTCGATCTTAATATTTCTGATCAGGAAAAAGCAGATATAATCAAGTTTTTTGAGGAGCATGGACTTACCGGGAGAAAATTGAACAGAACGGAACTGGGAAATGGCCTGACGGCATATATCGCAAGCAGAACCGCAGACCCGGAAAATCGGGAAAAACTGCTCAAAGACATTAGAGAGAAAGACGTTGTGTCATACGAAGATGAAAAGAGCCACCAGCAAAATTACAAGCAGTCAGAGGAATATGAAGATCCGCTGCTTGCAATGGCCATGCAGATGGCTGCCCTTGAGGCTTACTGCAATTCCGGCAATGCATCAGATGGATTCATAGAGAGATTCAAGACCCTCAGAGAGGGATACAGTAATGGAACAGCAGGACTTGAGGGGCTTCTGAAAATGCAGACGGGTACAGTCAGCATATTTAAAAGTACAGGCGGAGTTAATGTACCTGCAGATGAACTGGAACGTTACCAAGCTTATAAACAGAGCAAACAGTTTGATATGGATATGGAAGCTTATTTTGATGTCATGGAAAAAGCAGCAGGAAATATTGGGAGTGGATCTCTGGAGGATATCTTCAGTTTTCTGGACGGCTGAAGAACTGAAACCGGCAGGAACAGACGTGTGTCTCTGCTGCATTGAAGGAACACAGAGGGATGCTCCCTGCCAGGCTTTCCCGGTGCGATTTTAATGATACCGAAGTTCATGATTCCCGCTTTCAGCTGGCTGAGCCGTCCGCAGAGGCAAGCATGCAGATGTGCATTCCAGATGCGTCTGTGCTCTGCACCCGCTCCAGGCTGCAGCAGGTCCGGTCCGGCAGTTCACAGTTTGCGGCGGCGGTGCTTTTCGGTGTTAGGGAAGCGCCGCCGTTTTTCATGCCTGAACCGCGTTCTTTCACAGTTCAGATCCGTTGGAGAGTGACATATGAAAAAACGGCTACTCACACTTCTTCTGGCTGCGGTTCTGACAGCCATCCTTGCCTCCCTGCCGGCCGCAGCAGCCGGCTTCGCCGGGGGTAGCGGGACCCGTAGCGACCCGTTCCTCATAGTCTCCGCAGAGCAGCTGGCTTTGTTCCGGGACTTGGTGAACAGTGGGGACAGTTCTCTCTGCGCCAAGCTCACAGCTGACATTGACCTTGGGGGAACGGGATGGGAACCCATTGGTTTGACCGGTTCAGGATATACCGGTCTCTTTGACGGCTGCGGACACCTGGTATCCGGTCTGCGCCTTGACAGCATCAGCCCGGCCGTCTCCGTCACCGGAAGCAACGGGGACAGGTACACCTACCAGGTGACCGGTCTGTTCGGAGTCATCGGAGCCGGCGGCACAGTACGCTGTACAGGTACAGGGGGCACCGTGACCGGAACCATAGAGGCCTCCAGCGGCACAGGCGTCTATATCGGCAGCCTGGCGGGACTCTCCTTCGGACGGATTGAGGAGTGCTTCTCCACCTGCAGCTTTGAGAACCTCTCCGTCTCCAACAACAACTTCATCGGCATCGGCGGACTTGTGGGGATCACAGGGGAAGGGTCGGCTGTGTCCAGCTGCTGCAGCACGGGGAGCATGACAGTCTCCGCCTCTCTGGAGAACCCTTCCCACCGCATCTACGCCGGCGGTCTCGCCGGTCTGGCAGACGGCCGTCTGGAGAACAGCTACGCGGCAGTTCCCATGCAGGTGAACGCAGAGCAGGGCACCCTCAGGCTGGGGGGCGTCTGCGGCAACGGGGGAGGGAACGACATATCCAACTGCCACTACGACAGCCAGATCTGCCCTGCGGCAGCCGGGGCTGCGGGATGCCGGTACGACTCCAGCTCCCCCTACAATCCCCCCGGCTGCCAGGGCAGGACCACGGCGGACCTGTGCAGCGAAAGCATGCCGGGAATCCTCGGCGGCGCCTTCCGGATGGACACGCAGCAGGTGAACCGGGGATACCCTGTCCTCTCCGTCATGACCTACGGCACAGAGGAGGAGAACTGGTCCCAGTGGTTTGAGGACGAGGCCTCCGAAGCCGCCGTCGACAGGGAGACCCTCAGCATCCTCACCCCGCCGGAGCTGCAGAACAGAGATTTGACTATGGACATATCCCGGGTTGAGTTCTGCGCAGCCGCTGTGAAGCTCTACGAGGAGATGGGCGGACAAAAGCTGGAAGCATCTCAGCTAAAGATGCCCTTTGAGGACACCAGCGCGGACGCCGTGAAGAAGGCCTACGCACTTGGGCTGGTCACCGGCATATCCGGAACTCAGTTCGACCCTTACAGCAGCATCAGCCGGCAGGACATGGCTACCATGCTCACCAGAGTCTGGAAGGTCCTGAACATCCCCGGCTGGACCCTGGCGGAAGACGCATCCTTCCCCCTGGACACCAGCGGCGTCGAACCCTTTGCAGACGACGCGTCCATCAGCGTCTACGCAAAGCCCAGTGTCTACTTCATGGTCAAAAACGGGATCATCCGGGGTGTCTCCTCCGGCGTGTTCGCACCAAGGAACGTCACCGCCGAGGAGAAGAGCGTCGGCTATGCCAATGTCACCCGGGAGCAGGCCCTGGCCATGGCAGTTCGCATGTACCGGAAGCTCTGAGCAGAGGACCCTGATATCCTGTGTGCCGGGAGACAGCCGGTCCTGCTTAAGAAGACGTCGCCCCTGCCAGGTGTCACGGCCTGATGAATATTCTGTGCATATGCAGGAGCCGTTTCCCTGATGAGTCAACAGGACCCTGTGTATGTCTGCACTTCCGTCTCGGTGGAGCATCCGGCAGATGCAGGCGTTTCCATTCATGCTGCAGCAATGGTTGAAAGTGACTGGGATTTCGGACCGTGACAGACAGGAGGCAGGTTTGCTGGAGACAGCGTTTCAAACACCGGCTGGAAGCCGGTACCTGCTGAACGACAGGCATAAATCAGGCTGAAGAACAGCAGAGAGCCAGGCTGGAGCCCTAAGGGGATCCGGCTTGGCTTTTCATTTTCATTGACAAAATCGAGTCTCTGCAGATTGGAAGCGTAAGCCGAGGGAGTCACGATGAAGTTGTATCCTAAGGGACCTCTTCAGGTGGAGCCAGCATTGCCGCAGGAGCACCAGCAGAGGACTCTGCAACCCATGTACTTCCTTTCTCCTCCCGGTTCAGTTGTTTCATCAGCACCGAGGGGCGACCCATGGAGCGTACACAGGGCAGAGAATGACCAGGGACAGGCATGAGTCCTCAGCGAAGCCATCCAGGAGGTGTGGGGTATCCGCCAATGCTGCCCCGGTACTTCTTCATGGTATTGGGGAGACGGTCCTGGAGCTCGATCAGGGGTCGGAGGTTGAGGATCCTGCCCTCAGTCAGGCTACGCTGCTGACGAAGTCGCCGGTCATCAGGCACAACTGATCTCCGGGGAAGATGCCCTGAATCAGGGCTCCCGTAGGCGTTCCGCTTCCCTGACAATGACATCTGCGGAGTGGCCGGGAATGACCTCAAGCACATCGTGCTTTGTGGATGGAGATACCAGAAGAAAAAGACCGGTGTCTTCTCCTCCCTGTATGACTGCATCGATTGAGAAGACAAACCTGAACGCAGATGGATCTGTCCAGGTGCCGGCACACCGCTTTCTGTCTCTGCCGCTGTAGAGCGGTTCTTATCTGTCTCCCGGGCAGGTGGTACATAGCTGCAGGACATTCTGCAGCGAAGGCTTGTCTGGGACCATGTTCTTTCAATTCTGGCGAAATATCCTGCAGCGGGTGTTCATCGTTTATCAGGGAGTACCCGAGGCCGGAGGGCAGGAGGAAGTCCGGCTTCTGCAGCGCGCATGTGAAAGTGAATACAGAAACAACGGGGAGTTTCACCGCCTGACAGCGGTGGGCTCCCCGTTTTCTTTATGCGGGTTGTCCACGATGAACCGCAGTTGCAGGGCTGCATGTGTGTAAGGCATATCAGCCTTATACCGGCTGTGTTTCACGATTTTTACTGCCAAGCAGTCGACGTAAGACATGTCTCTGCTGACGCTGCATGCTCCTGCCGTCTGAAGCTGGTGAAGACGCAAGTCGACGGGATGCAAGGACAGAAGGTGCAGGCACACCGCACATCTGCCTGATTCTTTCCATCCTGCGCCTTGACAGCCATTATACATCCGTTTCCCATGCTCCAGCAACACCTGCCTGCACATGCCGGCTGAGGACCGAGGGACTGTCTGCCCTTCTGACCTCATCCCTGCTGGATTTCGTCTAGATGCTCCCCCGGGGATCTCAACTGGAAAGATCATCCTGAATGGCAGACGGTGTGGTGACTTCATTCCGCTGTCAACTCTTTGCCACGGGACATGCTGGAATCAGGACTCCACTGCAGACTGTGATTCATGGTTAGTAATGAGACACCGGGTTGCTCATACACTGTATCAGCAGGGGGAGTGGTGGCAGTTTGGA